>DASRHG010000001.1:0-20242 GCA_035650655.1 Binatia bacterium
GCGCCTGCATCTCGCCGCCGAGGCAGGTGAGCGCCGCGGCCGCCAGGATCCCCTGCGGGGCGCCGCCCGTGCCCATCAGGATGTCCATGCCGGCGTCGAGCTTCGTCGTCGCGAGCGCCGCCGACACGTCGCCGCTCGAGACGAGCTTGATGCGCGCGCCCGCCTTGCGCACCTCCTCGATGAGCGCGTTGTGGCGCGGCCGGTCGAGGATGGCGACGGTCAGGTCTTCCACGTAGACGCCCTTCGCGTCCGCGAGCGCGCGCAGGTTGTACGTCGGTCCCTTGTCGAGGTCGATCACGCCCCGCCCCTCGGGCCCGCACGCGATCTTCTCCATGTACGTCTCGGGAACGCGGAGGAACGTGCCGTGCTCCGCGATGGCGATCACGGAGAGCGCGTTGTAGCCCCCGCTCGCGCAGATGGCCGCCCCCTCGAGCGCGTCGAGCGCGACGTCGATCACCGGGCCCTGCCGGGAGCCGACGCGCTCGCCGACGTAGAGCATCGGCATCGCGTCAGCGGGTCCTTCGCCGATCACCACCGTGCCGTCGATCGCGATCGCGTCGAACGCCTTCCGCATCGCCTCGATCGCCGCCACGTCGGCCGCCGTCTCGTCGCCCCGCCCCATGAAGCGCGCCGAGGCGAGCGCCGCCGCCTCGGTCACCCGGACGACTTCCATGGCGAGGTTCCGTTCCATCGCGCTGCGCTCAGCGACGCAGGAGGCGCTCGAGGAGCCGGTGCGCCTCGGGGATGAAGATGCCCTGGTCGCGGGCGTCCTTCTCGCAGTAGCCGCGCGACACGCCGCGCGGCTTGCGGTCGTCCGCGGCGACGTAGACGACGAACGGCACGGGCTCGGCGGTGTGCGTCTTCGTCGTGCACGGCGCGGCGTGGTCGGGCATGACGAGGATCCGCCAGTCGTCGCCCATCTGGCGGAGCCCCTCGAGGAGCGGGCCGAGCGTCTCCGCATCGAGGCGCTCGATCGCCTCCACCTTCTTGTGCGCGTCGCCGATGTGCGCGGTCTCGTCGGCCGCCTCGACGTGGACGAAGAGGAAGTCGCGGTCGGCGAGCGCGGCGAGCCCGTACTCGGCCTTGCCGCGGAAGTCCGTGTCGAGCTGCCCGGTTCCGCCCGGCACGATGACGCGGCGGAGACCGGCGAGCGCCCCGAGCCCGTTCGGCAGGTCGAGCGCGGCGACCACCGAGCCGTCGACGTCGAAGCGCTCGCGCAGCGTCGGGAGGACGACCGGCCGTCCCTGGGCCCAGAGCCAGATCGCGTTCGGCGCGCGCTCGCCGCGGGCGAGCCGCGCTCGGCAGAGCGGGTGCTCGGCGAAGAACGCGCGCGAGCGGGTCATCACGTCGAGCAGCACGTCCGCGCCCGGGCCGTCGGGGAAGGCGGCCGCGACCGGCTTGTCGGAGACGTCGTGTGGCGGCGTCGTGCGCATGCCGTGCTCGCCACGCCGCCAGACGAGGAGATGCCGATAGCCGGTGCCGGCGTGGAACTCGAGGCCCTCGCGCCCGAGCGCGGCGTCGAGATCGGCGACGAGCTCGCGCGCCTCGGAGGTCGGCGGGTGCCCCGCGGCGAAGTCCCGCATCACCTCGACCCCGCCCTCGACCGTCTCGAGCGTGACGAGGTTGCAGCGGAAGGCGACGTCCTGCGGCCCGAGCGCGACGCCGAGGCTCGCCGCTTCGAGCGGCCCGTACCCCGGGGCGTATTGCGTCGGGTCGTAGCCGAGGACCGACAGCGTCCCGACGTCGCTCCCGGGCGCCATCCCCGCCGGGATCGTCCGCGTGAGCCCGAGGATCCCGTGGGACGCCAGGCGGTCGAGGTTCGGCGTCCGCGCCGCCTCGAGCGGCGTCTTTCCGTTCAGCTCCGGGACCGCCTCGTCCGCCATCCCGTCGCCCAGCACGACGACGTACTTCATCCGACCGCCTCGTCTACCGTAGCTCGAGGACCTCGGCCAGTCGCTCGAGCTCGGGCGGAATCGAGAGGGCGGCCTCCGAGCTGGCGATCGCGGTGTCGGGATCCTTCAAGCCGTGGCCCGTGAGCGTGAGCACGAGCACGTCGCGCGGACGGAGCCGCCCGCTCGCGCCGAGCTTCAAGGCGCCGGCGAGCGAGATCGCCGACGCCGGCTCGGCGAACACGCCCTCGGTGCGGGCGAGCAGGCGGTAGGCGGCGAGGATGTCCCCGTCGCTGATCGCCTCGATCGCGCCACCCGACTCGTCGCGCGCCGCCTCGGCGCCCTTCCAGCTCGCGGGATTGCCGATCCGGATCGCGGTCGCCACCGTCTGCGGCTCGGGGACGACGCGCCCGAGCGCGATCGGCGCCGCGCCCGCGGCCTCGAACCCCATCAGGCGCGGCAGCACGGGGATCCGCCCCGCCGCATGGTACTCCTTGTAGCCGCGCCAGTACGCCGTGATGTTGCCCGCGTTGCCGACCGGCAGCAGGTGGTAGTCGGGCGCGCGTCCGAGCGCGTCGCAGATCTCGAACGCCGCCGTCTTCTGTCCCTCGATGCGATGCGGGTTGACGGAGTTGACGAGGGCGAGGCGCGTCGGGAAGCGCTCCTTCACGTCGCGTACCAGTCGGAGCGCCTGGTCGAAGTTCCCCTCGATCTGGATGACGCGCGCGCCGTGCATCACGGCCTGCGACAGCTTCCCGAGCGCGATCTTCCCACGCGGCACGACGACGTACGCGCGGATCCCGGCGCGCGCGGCGTACGCCGCGGCCGAGGCCGACGTGTTCCCCGTCGACGCGCAGATGATCGCCTCGACGCCTTCCGCGAGCGCCTTCGTGACCGCGACCGTCATGCCGCGGTCCTTGAAGGAGCCGGTCGGGTTCTGTCCCTCGCACTTGAGGTACAGCTCGATGCCCGGCGCGACGACGGCCGCGAGGCGATCGGCGCGGACGAGCGGCGTGTCGCCCTCGTTCAGCGTGACGATCCGGTCGGAGGGGCGGACGGGCAGGTGCGCGCGGTACTGCTCGATGATCCCGCCCCAGGCGCGAAACGCGGTCACGCGCGGCCCTCGTCGGGGCGGCGCGCCGCGCCTGTCGTCCTGCGGTCCGGCCGGTGCACCCGAGGATACTAATATCAAATGCGGCCCGGACTCCAGCAACGGGAACGGAAGCGGGCGGATCGAACCTCACCCGGCCGGTCCCCACGACGGCGCGCGTGGGCTCGCTGCCGCTCCTCGCGCTGCACGACGTGCTGCCGCTCCCGGAGCGCGAGGAGGAACCCGGAGGGCACGCCGCTCCGCCGCAGGAACGAGATCTTCGAGGCCTCCGGCCGGCTGGTGCGGAAGATCGCGCGGCATCGCGCGAGGGCTCGGGCCGATCCGCGCGCCGGGAAGCGGTCGCGCTACTCGAGCCGCTCCTCGATGCGGATCGAGACGGGACGTCCTCTCACCACGGGCAGCCGGTCGATCGCCGCGAGCGCTCGGCCGACGTTCCGCTCGAGCGCGCGGTGCGTCCGGATCACGATCGGAACCGGTCCGCGCGCGTGCCGCTCGCGCTGGATCACGGAGGCGATGCTGATGTCGTGGCCGCCGAGGACGCCGGCGATCCGAGCGAGCACACCCGGCCGGTCGAGCGCCATGAAGCGGAGATAGTACTCCGATTCGAGCGCCGCGAGCGGGCGGATCGTCGCGCGCCGGAGCTGCGCCTGCGGGACGCCCCACGGCGGCACCCGCACCGCCGCGCCGATCGCCCGGTCGCGCGCGGCCGCGATCAGGTCGGCGACGACGGCGGTCGCCGTCGGCATCGAGCCGGCGCCCTGTCCGTAGTACATCGTCGGGCCGAGCGCCGCCCCGCGGACGAAGATCGCGTTGAAGTTGCCGCCGACGTCCGCGAGGAGGTGGCCGTTCGGGATCATGGTCGGGTGGACGCGCGCCTCGATCCCGTCGCCCTCGTCCTTGGCGATCGCGAGGAGCTTGATCGTGTAGCCGAGCTCGCGCGCGAAGGCGATGTCGACCGCGTCGACGTGGCGGATGCCCTCGGTCGGGATGTCTTTGAAGCGCGGCGCGACGCCGAAAGCGAGCGTCGTGAGGAGCGCGAGCTTGTGCGCCGAGTCGATGCCGTCGACGTCGGTCGACGGATCCGCCTCCGCGAGCCCGAGGCGCTGCGCGTCGGCGAGCACGTCGGCGAAGGGGCGGCCCTCGCGCGTCATCGTCGTCAGGATGTGGTTGCAGGTGCCGTTCACGATCCCGTGAACGGCGACGGTCCGGTCGCCCGCGAGCCCCTCCTTCAGCGTGCGGAGGATCGGAATGCCGCCGCCGACGCTCGCCTCGAACCCGAGCCGCACGCCGCGCTGCTCGGCCGCGGCGACGATCTCCTCGCCGTGGACGGCGAGGAGCGCCTTGTTCGCCGTCACGACGTCCTTCCCCGCCGCGATCGCCGCGAGCACCAACCGTCGCGCCGGCTCGTAGCCGCCGATCAGCTCGATGACGATCGCGAGCTCGGGGTCGTCGATCAGGGACTGCGCGTCGCGCGTGAGGCGCGCGGGCGCCGGCGGCACGCCGCGGTCGGTCGTGAGATCCAGGTCGGCGATGGCCGCGATCTCGATCGGCCGCCCGACGCGACGGGCGATCTCGGCGCGATGGGCGCGGAGCACCTTGACGACGCCCGTACCGATCGTGCCGAAGCCGATCAGGCCGACGCGCACGGGCGCCGGCGCCGGGCGCGCGCGGGGGCTCATAGCGCGGGTCGCAATAGAGGATGGCGCGGAAGGAATCAAACCTGGCCTCCCGCCCCCCCGAATGCGATCGCGGCGCGTACCGAGCGGGCGCCGAAGCGCCCGCGCCGCGGCGACGACGGTCGGCCCGATCCCCCTGGACCTCTTCAGCCCGCGCTCGCCCGCACCGGCGGCGCGACGGCCCCGCCGAGGGCCTTCCGGATCCCCCGCACCGCCTGCCGCGTCCGGTGCTCGTTCTCGATGAGGGCGAAGCGGACGTAGTGGTCGCCGTACTCGCCGAACCCGATCCCCGGCGACACCGCGACCTTCGCCTCCTTCAGCAGGAGCTTCGAGAACTCGAGCGACCCCATCGCCTTGAAGGCGTCCGGGATCTCGGCCCACACGAACATCGTCGCCTTCGGCTTCGGGACGTGCCACCCGGCGCGCGCGAGGCCGTCGCAGAGCACGTCGCGGCGGCGGCGGTACTGCTCGCAGATCTCCTGGACGTAGTGCTGCGGCCCGTTCAACGCGTGCGTCGCGGCGATCTGGAGCGGCTGGAAGATGCCGTAGTCGAGGTAGCTCTTGATGCGGGCGAGCGCGGCGACGATCTCGCGGTTGCCGACCGCGAAGCCGATCCGCCAGCCCGGCATGTTGTAGCTCTTCGAGAGCGTGAAGAACTCGACGCCGACGTCCTTCGCGCCCGGCACCTGGAGGAACGACGGCGCCTGGTAGCCGTCGAAGCAGAGGTCGGCGTACGCGAGGTCGTGCACGACGAGGCACTCGTGCTCGCGGGCGAAGTCCACGATGGCGCGGAAGAACGCGAGGTCGACCACTTCGGTCGTCGGGTTGTGCGGGAAGTTGAGCACGAGGAGCTTCGGCTTCGGCCACGTCGTGCGCACGGCCTCCTGGAGGAGCGCCAGGAAGTCGGTGCCCGGCATGAGCGGGATCGAGCGCAGGTCGCCGCCCGCGATGATGACGGAGTACTGGTGAATCGGGTACGTCGGGCTCGGACAGAAGACGACGTCGCCGGGGCCGAGCATGGCGAGCGCGAGGTGCCCGAGCCCCTCCTTCGACCCGATCGTGACGATCGCCTCGGCGTCGGGGTCGAGGTCGACGGCGTAGCGCTTCCGGTACCAGTCGCAGATCGCGACCCGCAGCTTGAAGATGCCGCGCGACACGGAGTAGCGGTGGTTCTGCGGCTTCTGCGCGGATTCGACGAGGCTCGCGACGACGTGCGGCGGCGTCGGGCCGTCGGGGTTCCCCATCGAGAAGTCGACGATGTCCTCGCCGCGCCGGCGCGCCTCGAGCTTGAGATCGCCGACCACGTTGAAGACGTAGGGCGGGAGTCGCTTGATGCGAGGAAAATCCATGCGTGCCGCCACCCGCGCGTCCTCCGCCCCTCACCCCGCCCGTGCAGATCGTCTGGCAGGTGCTCGGGTTCGGTAAATAAAGGATGATCGCCGGGGCGTCAAACCACGAGGGTGCACGGGCGTGGACGGCGCGCGGGGAAGGCCCGACGGCGGGGCGTCCGCGGGCGCGCGCCGCTTGACGCACCTCGGCGCTCGGTGGACTCTGGTCCAGCGTTATGCCGGAGTCTACCGAGATCGCATCCGTCCCGGTCTCCCGCCGCGCGCGCAAGAAGGCGCGCACCCGGCAGGGCCTCTACGACGCGGCGGTCGCGCTCTTCCTCGCGCGCGGGTTCGACGCGGTGACGATCGACGAGATCTGCCGCGCCGCCGACGTCGCGCGCGCGACGTTCTTCCTCCACTTCCCGACCAAGGACGCGCTCCTGGTCGAGTACGGCGAGCGCGCGACCGAGGAGCTCGCCGCCCGGCTCCGCGCCTCGCGCGCCGCGGCCACCACCGACCTCGCGCGCGCGCTCGATTTCCTCGTCGAGCGGGCGCTCCGGCACGCCGACGCGGTGCGCCTCGTCGTCCGCGAGATCATGGCACGGCCCGCCGCGCTCGCCGAGTCGAGCGAGCGCTCGCGGGACCTCGTGCAGCTCCTCGCCGGCGTCGTGCGTCGCGGGCAGGCCGCGGGGGAGCTCCGCCGCGGCCTCGCGCCCGAGCTCGTCGCCGCCATCCTGGTCGCGACGTATCTCTCGATCGTCGCCGAGTGGACGCGCCGGCGGAGCGCGTTCGACCTCCGCACGGCCGTCCGGGGCGCGCTCGACGTCGTGCTGAACGGGCTCCGCACGCGGCGGCGGGGGCGGCCGTGACGCGCGCGGTCGTCGTCGGCGGGAGCGTCGCGGGCTGCTGCGCGGCGCGCGCGCTCGCGGACGCGTTCGACGAGGTCGTCGCGTCGATCGCGACGCCTTCCCGGCCGACGCGTGCGAGCGCGCGGGCGTGCCGCAGGCGCCACGTGCACGCGCTCCTCGAGCTCCGGCGGGAGCTGGACGCGCTCTTTCCCGGCTTCACCCCGACGATGCTCGCGCGCGGCGCCCGGGACCTCGACTTCGGGTGGGAGTTCGCGGCGCTCCGCGAGGTCGGCTGGCGGCCCCGCGCCCGCTCGCCCTACACCGCCCTCTTCGCGAGCCGGACGCTCCTCGAGTCGGTCGTCCGCGAGGCCCTGCGGCGGACGCCGCGCGTCGTGGTGCGCGAGCGGACGGCGGTCGACGGGCTCGTCGCGGGCGACGGAGGCCGGGCGCGGGCGCCCGCGCCCGCCTGCCCGACGGCGGCGCGACGACGCTCGACGCGGATCGCGTGGTCGACGCGAGCGGCCGCGGGTCGAAGGCGCCGGAGTGGCTCCGCGCGGTCGGCGTCGAGCCGCCCGCGCGGAGACCGTCGTCCGGCCGATCGCGGGCTACGCGACGCGCTGGTTTTGCGCCCCCGACCCGACTCGATGGCCGGCTCGCCTGACGAGCCGCCCGTTGACCCGTCCCGGGCGACCCCCTAAACGGTCGCCCCATGGCGGACCGCGCAGACGTCCTCCCCGAGCGGGCCGGCGCCGCTCACCCCGGGCTCGGCGCGCGCTTCGACAACTGGCGGCAGATTCTCGTCACCGGGAACCTCCCCGCCGGGCGCGCGATCGACGGCGTATCGCGCTGGCTCCTCATCACGCGGGCCTGCGTCTTCTCGATGACCCTCACCTCGGGGCTGATCGGCGGCCTCCTCGCCGCCTCCGCGCCGGCGCCGCGCTGGGACCTCTTCGCCCTGGCCCTCGTCGGGCTCGTCCTCGCCCACGCCGGCAACAACATGATCAACGACTACTTCGACACCGCCGAGGGCGTCGACACCTCCGAGTACACGCGCGCGCTCTACGCGCCGCACCCGCTCCTCTCCGGCCTCATCTCGAAGCGCGGCCTCGAGGCGACCATCGCCGCCGTCAACGCGCTCGACCTCGCGATCCTCTGCGTCCTCGCCGCGGCGCGCGGATGGCCCGTCGTCGCGTTCGCGCTCGCCGGCCTCTTCGTGAGCGTGTTCTACGTGGCGCCGCCGCTCAAGCTCAAGCACCACGGGCTCGGCGAGCCCGGCGTCTTCCTCGTCTGGGGTCCGCTCATGATCGGCGGCACGTACTGGGTGACCGCGGGGACGATCGCGCCGTGGGTGTGGGTCGCGTCGGTCCCGTACGCGATCGTCGTCACGACCGTCCTCGTCGGGAAGCACATCGACAAGTACGAGCAGGACGCCGCGCGCGGGATCCACACGCTTCCGGTCATCCTCGGGAAGGAGGCATCGCTGCGGCTGAATCAGGCGCTCATGGTGGGCTTCTACGCCGTCGTCGCGGCGCTCGTCGTCGCGGGGCGGCTCGGCCCGGGCGTGCTCCTCGTCGGGCTCGCGATCCCGCGGCTCGTGCGGGTCCTGCAGGCCTACTCGCAGCCGAAGCCCGCCGCGCCGCCGCCCGGCTACCGCGTGTGGCCGCTCTGGTTCGTGTCGCTCGCGTTCTTCCACAACAAGCGCGCGGGCGCGCTGTTCGTGCTCGGGCTCGTCGTGAACGCGGCGCTCGGGCTCTAGTCCGGCCGCCGTGCGAGCACGCGCTCGACCGCGCTCGGGTCGCGCGGGCCGCGCGTCGTCACCTCGAGGTCGCGGAGGATGCCGTCGCTCACGCGGTAGATCCAGCCGTGGACGGCGACGGGCTGGCCAGCGTCCCAGGCGTCGCGAAGGATCGTCGTCCGCGCGACGTTCTCGACCTGCTGGGCGACGTTCAGCTCGCCGAGGAGGTCGGCGCGCGCGCCGTCGTCGCGGCAGGCGGCGAGGCGGGCGCGATGCGCGCGTGCCACGTCCTTCACGTGCGCGATCCAGTCGTCGACGAGGCCGAGCGGCTCGTCGGCGAGCGCCGCCCGGACGCCGCCGCAGCCGTAGTGCCCGCACACGATGACGTGCCGGACGCGGAGCACCTGCACGGCGTACTGGAGCGCGGCGAGGCAGTTCAAGTCCGTGTGCACGACGACGTTCGCGACGTTCCGGTGCACGAACATCTCGCCGGGCAGGAGCCCGCAGATCTCGGTCGCCGGCACGCGGCTGTCCGAGCAGCCGATCCAGACGTACGCGGGCGACTGCTGCTCGGCGAGCCGGGCGAAGAAGCCGGGATCCCGCGCGACGCGCTCGGCGGCCCACCGCCGGTTGTTCTCGAAGAGCTTCGCGACCGCGTCCATCCGGGCGTCACCTCCCCCGGTCGCGGGGCAGACCGAGGATCCGCTGCGCGACGATGTTCCGCTGCACCTCGCTCGTGCCGCCGGCGATCGTCATCGCGCGGTCCCCGAGGTACTGCCGGGCCCATCGCCCGCCCGACGGCGCGCGCGGGTCGTCCATCAGCGCCGCCCAGGGGCCGAGAAGCTCCATCGCGGTCTCGGAGAACTCCTGCGTGAGGCTCGTCGTGACGAGCTTCATGGCCGCCGAGAGGTGCGGGTTCATGCGGCCCTGGAGCGAGTCGGAGAGCGAGCGGAGGCCCGACCAGCGGACGATCGCGGCCTTCGTGGCGAGGTCGGCGAGGCGCTGCCGCGCGCGCGCGTCGTCGGTCTTGCCGCGCTCGCGCGCCGTCGTCCGGAGCCAGTCGAAGGCCTGGTCGAAGCGGACGCTGCCCGCGATGCCGGTTCGCTCGTTCACGAGCGCGCTCGACACGATCTCCCACCCCTGCCCTTCCTGCCCGAGCCGGTTCGCGACCGGGACCCGCACCCCGTTCAGGAAGACCTCGTTGAACTCGGCGCCGCCGTCGATCTGTCGGATCGGCCGGATCTCGATGCCGGGGCTCCGCATGTCGATCAGGAGGACGGTGAGGCCCGCCCACTTCGGGCCCTCGGTCGAGGTGCGGACGAGGATGAAGTACCAGTCGGAGACGTGCGCGAGCGTCGTCCAGATCTTCTGCCCCGTGACGACGTACTCGTCGCCCTCGCGGACGGCGCGGGTCTTCGCCGACGCCATGTCCGAGCCCGACGACGGCTCGGAGTAGCCGGTGGCCCAGATCTCCTCGGCGGTGAGGATCTTCGGGATGAACCGCGCCTTCTGCTCCTCCGTGCCGTACCGCATGATCGCGGGGCCGACCCACCAGATCGCCATCGCGTTCACGACCTGCGGCGCGCGCGCCCGTGCGAGCTCTTCGTTCAGGATCGCCTGCTGCATCTCGCTGAGACCCGCGCCCCCGTACTCCTTCGGCCACGCGGCGCCGAGGAAGCCCGCGGCGTGGAGCTTCTGCTGCCACGCGCGCATCTCGTCCAGGTTCTTGAGCGCCCCGCCCGCCGGCACGTTCTCGGCGAGCCACGCCCGGACGCGGGCGCGGAAGGCCTCCTCGTCGGCCGTGTACGAGAGATCCATGGCGTCGCCCTCCGGCGGCGCACTCTAGCGGCGGCCGCCGGGCGTGACCAGAGGTCGCAGCGCCGTGGGCTCGCGGGTCGGTTTGCGCGCACGGCCCCGACCCGCCCGCGAGCCGCAAACCGACCGACGCGTCGTTGACAGCCCCGTCCGCGACCGGCAGGCTCGGGCGGCGATGACGACCGCCCGCCGCTTTCGCGTCGGCCTCGTGCAGATGCGCTGCATGCCGGATCCCGCCGCGAATCTCGCGACGGCGGTCGCACGCGTCGGCGAGGCGGCGCGCGAGGGGGCGGAGGTCGTCTGCCTGCCGGAGCTCTTCCGCTCGCAGTACTTCTGCCAGCGCGAGGACCACGACGCCTTCGACCTCGCCGAGCCCGTGCCCGGGCCGACGACGGACGCGCTCGCGCGCGCCGCCCGCGACGCGAAGGTCGTCGTCGTGGCGCCCGTCTTCGAGCGGCGCGCCGCGGGCGTCTACCACAACTCCGTCGCGGTGCTCGACGCCGACGGCCGCGTCGCCGGCCTCTACCGGAAGATGCACATCCCCGACGACCCGCTCTTCTACGAGAAGTTCTACTTTGCGCCCGGTGACCTCGGCTTCCGGGCCTTCGACACGGCCGCGGGCCGGATCGGCGCGCTCATCTGCTGGGACCAGTGGTATCCCGAGGCGGCGCGGCTCACGGCGCTCGCGGGCGCGACCGTCCTCTTCTACCCGACGGCGATCGGCTGGCACCCGCACGAGAAGGCGGCGCACGGCGAGGCGCAGGTCGGGGCGTGGCAGACGATGCAGCGGGCGCACGCGATCGCGAACGGCGTGTACGTCGGCGCGGTGAACCGCGTCGGCCACGAGGGGCCGGCGGACGGTGGGCTCGAGTTCTGGGGCGCGTCGTTCGTGTGCGACCCGTTCGGCGTCGTCCTCGCGGAGGCGCCGCGCGACGCCGAGGCGCTCCTCCTCGCCGAGTGCGACCTGGGCCACCTGGAGGACGTCCGCCGGAGCTGGCCTTTCCTCCGCGACCGCCGGATCGACGCCTACGCGCCGATCACGAAGCGCCTGCTCGACGAGTGACCGCCGCGGCGCCGGACACACCCGCCGCCCTCGGCTACCGGATGCCCGCGGAGTGGGAGCCGCACGCGGCGACGTGGCTCGCGTGGCCGCACGAGCGGACCGACTGGCCCGGGAAGCTCTCGACGATCGTGTGGGTCTACGGCGAGGTGGTCCGCCACCTCGCCGGCGGCGAGCGGGTCCGGATCCTCGTCGACGACGGACGGCGCGAGGCCGGGGCGCGGCGCGTCCTCGGACGCGTCGGCGTCGACCTCGGGCGCGTCGACTTCTTCCGCGTCCCGACCGACCGCTCGTGGACGCGCGACTTCTGCCCCCTCTTCGTACGGCGCGACGACGGCCAGATCGCGCTCACGAACTGGAAGTTCACCGGCTGGGCGAAGTATCCGAACCACCGCCGCGACGACGCCGTGAACGACCGGCTCGCGCGCCGCCTCCGGCGCCCGCAGTGGAAGCCGGTCGGGCCCGACGGCCGGCGGATCGTGCTCGAGGGCGGCAGCATCGACGTGAACGGCCGCGGCACGCTGCTCACGACGGAGGAGTGCCTCCTCTCCCCGGTCCAGGCGCGCAACCCGGGGCTCGACCGCGCGGGGCTCGAGGCGATCCTCGCGGCGTACCTCGGCGTCCGGAAGGTGCTCTGGCTCGGCGAGGGCATCGTCGGCGACGACACGCACGGACACGTCGACGACCTCGCGCGCTTCGTCGACCCGCGGACCGTCGTCGTCGCCTCGACCGACGACCCCGCGGATCCGAACCACGCGCGGCTCGCCGAGAACCGCGCGCGGCTCGAGCGCATGACGGACCAGGACGGCGCGCCCCTCCGCGTCGTCCCGCTGCCGATGCCCGCCCCCCTCCTCTTCGCGGGGCAGCGGCTCCCCGCGAGCTACGCGAACTTCTACGTCGCCAACGGCGTCGTCCTCGTGCCGACCTTCAACGACCCCGCGGACCGCCGCGCCCTCGCGATCCTCGCCGAGCTCTTCCCCGGGCGGCGCGTCGTCGGCATCCACGCCGTCGACCTGGTGCTCGGGCTCGGGACGCTCCACTGCATGACGCAGCAGGAGCCGGCCGGCTGAGCGGCCGCCGGCCCGCGCCGCCCTCCGCGCGCGGGGTTGACTCGCGTGCGCGAAATCCCGAACGTCGTCCCCGACGTCATGTCCGCCGGACGCCCATGAAGCGCCGCTTCCCCGCGCGGCTCGCGCTCCTCGCCCTCGTCGCGCTCGCCGCCGCCGGCTGCCGGCGCGAGCCCGATCTCCGGCTCCCGGACCGGATGCGGATCGCCGAGGTCGTCGCCGACCTCGGCGGGACGTTCGACCGGAGCGCGGTCGCCAGCGAACGCGCCGACGCGCCGGTCCGCTTCGGGGGGATCGAGCCGAGCACGCGCTACCGCGACGTCGCGGGCGCGTACCGCCCCGCCGTCCTCGCGCCCGCGCCCGCCGTCGTCCGCTATCGCCTCGACGCGCCGGCGGGCGCGGTGCTCCACTTCGGCGTGGGCGTCGCCCGCGACCGCACCGCCGGCCGCCACGCGGCCGGCATCCGCTTCGCGGTGCGCGTCGACGGCCGCGAGCGCTGGGCGCGCGTCGTGAACCCGGCGTCGCAGCGCGCGCAGCGCCGGTGGTGGGACGAGCGCGTCGACCTCGGCGTGACGGCGCCGCGGGCGGTCGACGTCGAGCTCGTGACGGCGCTCGACGGAAGCGGCCCGCCCGCGGGAACCCCGGGATGGAGCCGCCTCGCGCTCGTCCGCGAGCACGAGCGGGCGCGGCAGGCGGCGACGGCCGCGGCGCCGAACGTCCTCGTCCTCCTCGTCGACACGCTTCGCGCCGACCGCCTCGGCTGCTACGGCGCGCAGCCGAGCCCGAGCCCGACCGTCGACCGGCTCGCGGCGGGCGCCCTCGTCTTCGACCAGGCCATCGCGCAGGCGCCCTGGACGATGCCGTCGGTCGCGTCGATCCTGACCGGGCTCCCCCCGGCGAGCCACGGCGTCGTCGGCGCGTTCTCGGCCGACGACGTCATGCAGAACGACGAGGGGCGCGCGAGCTTCCTCCCGTGGGCGATCGAGACGCTGCCGGAGCGGGCGGAGGAGGCGGGAATCACGACGGTCGGGGTCACGAGCAACGCGCTCGTGTCGCGCGCGACGAACTACAGCCAGGGCTTCGAGACCTGGCTCGAGTTCGGGATGGACCCGAACTTCGCCGAGGGCGAGCGCAACTGGGCGACGGCGCGCGACGTGAACGACACGTTCGTCCGCTGGCTCCGCGCGAACGGCCGCCACCGCTTCTTCGCCTACCTCCACTACATGGACGTCCACGACCCGTACACGCCCCCGCCCGCGCTCCGCCCCCCGCCGCCGCCCGGCATCCGCCCGCAGCTCGCGCAGGGCGACCTCACCGGCATCGCGCGCGAGGTGAACATCGGCAAGGCGCCGCCGCTCTCCCCGCCCGAGGTCGCGTACCTCCGCGCCCTCTACGACGCCGAGATCGCGTACTGGGACGGGGAGCTCGCGCGCCTCCTCGCCGCGCTCGCGGACGCGGGCGTCGCCGACCGCACGATCGTCGTCGTCACGGCCGATCACGGCGAGGAGTTCCAGGAGCACGGCCGCCTCCGCCACCGGATCCACCTCTACGAGGAGTCGATCCACGTGCCGCTCCTCGTCCACGGCCCGGGCATCGCGCCCGGCCGCGTGGACCGCCTCGCGCAGGGCGTCGACCTCTTCCCGACGATCGCGGCCCTCCTCGGGCTGCCGGCGCCCCGCGGCCTCCCGGGCGAGAACCTCCTCGCGCCCGGCGACGGCGCGCGGAGCGTCGTCGCCGAGACGCGCTTCGGGCGGACGCGCGACGGCCGGCAGACGCCGCTCGTCGCGCTCCGGACGCGGCGGTGGAAGCTGATCGAGGCGCCGGCGCTCGGGCTCCACGAGCTCTACGACCTCGCCGCGGACCCGAGCGAGCGGACGGACGTCTGGGCGCGCGCCCGGGAGAGCGCCGAGCTCGACGCGACGCTCGCGCGGATCGCCGCCGCGGCGCCCCCGCCGCCGGCGAGCGCGGGCCGGGACCCCGACGTCGCCCGCAAGCTCCGCGCGCTCGGCTACGTCGAGTAGGCCGACCGCGGCGCGTCCCCGGCGAGCCGCCCGTCGCGGAGCGTGACGACGCGGTCCCCGTACCCGGCGGCGCGGAGGTCGTGCGTCACGAGGACGACCGTCGTCCCGCCGTGGGCCGCCGACTCCTTGATGAGCCGGAGGACGTCCTCGCCCGTCTGGGTGTCGAGGTTCCCAGTCGGCTCGTCCGCGAGGAGCAGCACCGGGTCGGTGACGAGCGCGCGGGCGACGGCGACGCGCTGCATCTCGCCCCCCGAGAGCTCGCCCGGCCGATGCGTCCGGCGGTGGCCGAGCCCGACCCGTTCGAGCATCGACACGGCGCGCGGGCGGGCGACCGCCATCCGCCGGCCGTCCAGGAGGAGCGGGAAGGCGACGTTCTCCTCCGCCGAGAGCGTCGGCAGCAGGTTGAAGAACTGGAAGACGAAGCCGATCTTCCGCCGCCGGAAGATCGTGACCTCGTCGTCGCCGAGCGCGGAGAGCGCGCGGCCGTCCACGACGATCTCGCCCGCGGTCGGCGGCTCGAGCCCGCCGACGAGATGGAGGAGCGTGCTCTTCCCCGAGCCGCTCGGGCCCATGACGGCGAGGAACTGCCCGCGCGGCACAACGAGGGACACGTCGTCGAGGGCGACGACGTCCGTCCCGCCCTGGCGATAGACCTTCCGGAGGTGCGAGAGCCGGATCACTCCCCTACCCGACGCGCGCGAGCCCGAGCCGTCCCTGCCAGCGGTGGCGGAGGACGGCGCGGAGCGTCCGGGACTCGGGGCGCGCGAGCGCCGGGTCCTCGGCGAGCCACGCGAGCGCCTCGTCGCGCGCGGCGCGGAGGAGCGCGGTGTCGCGCAGGAGGTTCGCCACCCGGAAGTCGGGCAGCCCCGCCTGCCGCGTGCCGAGGAAGTCGCCCGGGCCGCGGAGCGCCAGGTCGGCCTCGGCGATGTGGAAGCCGTCGGTCGAGCGCTCGAGCGTCCTCAGGCGCTCGTACGCCTCGTCGCCGACCCAGTCCGGGACGACGAGGAAGCAGTGCCCGGGCGCCCGCCCGCGCCCGACGCGCCCCCGGAGCTGATGGAGCTGCGCGAGCCCGAACCGCTCGGCGTTCTCGATCACGATCGTCGTCGCGTTCGGCACGTCGATGCCGACCTCGATGACCGTCGTCGAGACGAGGACGTCGTGCGCGCCGGCCTTGAAGGCGCGCATGACGGCGTCCTTCGCGTCCGCCTTCATGCGGCCGTGGACGAGCGCCAGGCGCAGGCCAGCGAGCGGGCCGGCGGCGAGCTCGTGCACCATCGTCGTCGCGGCGCGGAGCGCGGTCTTCTCGGACTCCTCGACGAGCGGGTAGACGATGTAGGCCTGATGCCCGGCCGCGACCTCGGCGCGGAGCTTCGCGTACACCTCGGCGCGGCGGGACGCGCGGCCAAGGCGCGTCGTGATCGGCGTCCGCCCGGGCGGCAGCTCGTCGAGCGTCGAGACGGCGAGGTCGCCGTAGAGCGTGAGCGCGAGCGTCCGCGGGATCGGCGTCGCGCTCATGACCAGCACGTCGACCGCGCGGGCCCCGTCGCCCTGGCGCTGGAGCGCCGCGCGCTGGAGGACCCCGAAGCGGTGCTGCTCGTCGACGACCGCGAGGCCGAGCCGGGCGAACGCGACGTCCTCCTGGATGAGCGCGTGCGTGCCGACGGCGAGCGCGACGCGCCCCGCGGCGCAGCCCGCGAGCGCGGCGCGGCGCGCGCGGCCCTTCACGGCGCCCGTCAAGAGCACGGCGTCGACCCCGAGCGGCGCGACGAGCGGGCGCACGGTCTCGAAGTGCTGCTCGGCCAGGAGCTCGGTCGGCGCCATGAGCGCCGCCTGGGCGCCCGCCTCGATCACGGTGAGCGCCGCCATGAGGGCGACGAGCGTCTTCCCGCTCCCGACGTCGCCCTGGAGGAGCCGGCGCATCGGATGCGGCCGCGCGAGGTCGGCCGCGATCTCGGCGAGGGCCCGCTCCTGCGCCCCGGTGGGGGCGAACGGGAGCGCGCGGCGGAGCGTCGGCACGAGGCGCGTGGAGGCGGGGAACGCCGTGCCCGGCTCCTCGCCCGCGGCGCTCCGCCGGAGCGCCAGCCCGAGCTGGAGGAAGAAGAGCTCGTCGAAGACGAGCGAGCGGTGGGCGAGCGAGCGCGCCGCGGCGAGCGCCTCGACGTCGGCCTCGGGCGGCGGACAGTGGACGTGGCGGAGCGCGCGCGGGAGGTCGACGACGCGCTGGCGCGCCGCGACGGCGGGCGGGAGCGCGCTCGGCACGCGGTCGGCGAACTGCGCGACCGCCGCGTGGACGATCCGGCGCATCGCCCCGACGTGCATGTACGTGGGCTTCGCGTAGACCGGGACGATCCGCGCCGCCCCCTCCTCGGCGTCCTCGGGCCCGAGCTCCTCGATCTCCGGGTGGACGATCCGCCGGGGGCCGCCGCCGAGCGGCGCATCGACCTTGCCGTGCACGACGAGGCGCCGGCCGACCGCGAGCCGCCGGCCGAAGTACTGGACCTGGTTGAACCAGACGAGGAGGAGGAGCCCGTCGGCGTCGCGGAGGACGGCCTCGAGGACGCGCCGGCCGCGGCCCGCGCGCTTCTCCTGGACGTGCGTCACCTCGCCGACCGCGGTCGCGACCTCGCCCGGCTGGAGCGCGCGGAGCGGCTTCAGGTCGCGGCGGTCCTCGTAGCGGAAGGGGAGGTGGTAGAGGACGTCCTCGACGGTCGCGAGGCCGGCCTGCGCGAGCTCCGCGGCGCGCTTCGGGCCGACCGACGGGATCGTCCGCGCCGGGCTCGCGAGCGCGGCGAGCGCCGGCTCCGGGGGCGCGGCGGACGGCCGGTACTCGCGCCAGGGCTCGCCGCCGCCGCGCGCCGCCTCGCGGAGGAGCGGCAGGAGCGCGTGCGCGCGCCGGAGGAGGGCCTCCTGCTCGCGCGTCGGACGCGCGGAGAGGCCGGCGAGGATCCGGTCGAGCTCGGCGAGCGGGGCGTCGGCGGCGTTCCCCGCGGCGCGTGCGCGCTTCACGCGCTCGGCGAGCGCGGGGAGCGGGAGCCGCGTCTGGTCGAGGCGGCGGAAGTCGTCGGCGGCGAGGTATTCGAGCGGCGGCGCGAGCGCCTGGAGCAGCTCGGCGAGGGGCGTCGCCGCCGTCATGGCGCCTGCACCGGACGCCCGCGCGTCATGCGCGGCGGTGGTGCTCCTGGAGGGGCTTCACGGTGAACGGTCCCCGTCCCATGAGCGCGATGCCCTCCGCGGCCGCGGCCGCCGCGGCGATCGTCGTGAAGTACGGCACGCGGCACTCGAGCGCGGTGCGGCGGATCGGGAACGAGTCGCGCACGGAGTCCGCCCCGACGGGCGTGTTGATGACGAGCGCGACCTCGCCGCGGCGGAGCGCGTCGCCGATGTGCGGGCTTCCCTCGGCGACCTTGTTGATCGTCTCGACGGCGAGGCCCGCCCGGCGCAGCCGCTCCGCCGTGCCGCGCGTCGCGAGGAGCGAGAAGCCCCGTGCGACGAGCTTCCGCGCGATCGGCACGACGTGCTCCCATTCCGCCTCCGGGACGGAGAGGAACGCGCGGCCGCCCGCCGGAAGCAGCGTCGCGGCCGCGATCTGCGCCTTCGCGAAGGCGGCGCCGAAGCTCCCGTCGATGCCCATCACCTCGCCCGTCGACTTCATCTCGGGCCCGAGGACGGTGTCGACGCCGGGGAACTTGATGAACGGGAAGACGGCCTCCTTGACGCTCACCTGCGTCGGCACGACCTCCTGGGTGAAGCTCTGCTGCCGGAGCGTCTGCCCGACCATGCAGCGCGCCGCGATCTTCGCGAGCGGCACGCCGATCGCCTTCGAGACGAAGGGCACGGTGCGGCTCGCGCGCGGGTTCACCTCGAGGACGTAGACGACCCGGGACTTCACGGCGAACTGGACGTTCATGAGCCCGACGACCGCGAGCTCGCGGGCAAGCGCGATCGTCTGCCGGCGGATCTCCGCCTGCACCTCGGCGTCGATCGAGTACGGCGGGAGCGAGCAGGCGCTGTCGCCCGAGTGCACGCCCGCACGCTCGATGTGCTCCATGATCCCGCCGATCACGACGTCCGTCCCGTCGGACACCGCGTCGACGTCGACCTCGATCGCGTCCTCGAGGAACTTGTCGATGAGCACGGGATGCGCGGGCGACACCTCGACGGCCACGCGCATGTAGCGCGACAGCGCGTCGCGGTCGTAGACGATCTCCATGGCGCGGCCGCCGAGGACGTAGGAGGGGCGGACGAGAATCGGATAGCCGATCGTCTCGGCGACCCGGATCGCCTCCTCGGGCGAGCGCGCGACCCCGTTCGGCGGGCGCTTCAGATCGAGCTTCGAGAGCACCTCCTCGAAGCGCTCGCGGTCCTCGGCGCGGTCGATCGAATCGGGCGACGTGCCGACGATCGGCACGCCCGCCCGCTCGAGCGGCACGGCGAGGCCGAGCGGGGTCTGCCCGCCGAACTGGACGATCACGCCGTCGGGCTTCTCGCGGCGGATGAGGGCCAGCGTGTCCTCGAGCGTGAGCGGCTCGAAGAAGAGCTTGTCGGACGTGTCGTAGTCGGTGCTGACGGTCTCCGGGTTGCAGTTGACCATCAGCGTCTCCCAGCCGTCCTCCCTGAGCGCGAGCGTCGCGTGCACGCAGCAGTAGTCGAACTCGATCCCCTGCCCGATCCGGTTCGGTCCGCCGCCGAGGATCACGATCTTCTTCTTCGCCGACGGCTTCGCCTCGTCGCCGCCCGGCTCGTAGGTGGAGTAGAGGTAGGGCGTGTAGGCCTCGAACTCGGCGCCGCAGGTGTCGACCGTCTTGTAGACGGGCTCGATGCGGGCCGCCTCCCGCGTCGCGCGGACGGCGTCCTCGGTCGTGTCGAGGAGGCGGGCGAGGCGGACGTCGGCGAATCCCTGCTGCTTGAGCGCGCGGAGACGCTCGGGCGAGAGGGCGTCGAGGGACTGCCCCGTGAGCGCCCGCTCCTCGCGGACGATCTCGTGGATGTGCCGGAGGAACCACGGGTCGATCTTGGTCGAGTCGGCGACCGCGGCGACGCTCATGCCGCGGCGGAACGCCTCACCGATGAACCAGAGGCGGTCGGCGCCGGGGACCTCGAGCTTCGCGCGGAGCTCCGCGTCGGACGCGGTCGGGCGCGGCTCGAAGCCGTACTGCCCGATCTCGAGCGAGCGCATCGCCTTTTGGAGCGACTCCTTCATCGTGCGCCCGATCGCCATCGCCTCGCCGACCGACTTCATCTGCGGCCCGAGCCGGTCCTCGGCCTGCGGAAACTTCTCGAAGGTGAAGCGCGGGATCTTGGTCACGACGTAGTCGATCGTCGGCTCGAAGCAGGCCGGCGTCTCGCGCGTGATGTCGTTCCGCAGCTCGTCCAGCGTATAGCCGACGGCGAGCTTGGCGGCGATCTTCGCGATCGGGAAGCCCGTCGCCTTGGAGGCGAGCGCGGAGCTCCGCGACACGCGCGGGTTCATCTCGATGACGACCTGCCGCCCCGTCGCGGGGTGCACGGCGAACTGGATGTTCGACCCGCCGGTGTCGACGCCGATGCGACGGATGCACGCGAACGCGGCGTCGCGCATGCGCTGGTACTCGACGTCGCTCAGCGTCTGCGCCGGCGCGACCGTGATGGAGTCGCCGGTGTGGACGCCCATCGGGTCGAGGTTCTCGATCGAGCAGACGACGACCTGGTTGTC
>DASRHG010000002.1:0-26550 GCA_035650655.1 Binatia bacterium
CGTAGTACTTCCCGTGGAAGGTCGGGTGGTCCTCGCCCCAGAGCTTCGTGATCACCTGGAGCGCCTCCTCGAGCTTCCGCGCGCGCTCGCGCGGCGTGCCGTACGCGAAGCCGTACGCCGTATGATCCCGCTCGAACCAGCCCGCGCCGATGCCGAGGACGAGCCGCCCGTGGCTCACCTGGTCGACCGTCGTCGCCATCTTCGCGAGGAGCGCCGGGTTGCGGTACGTGTTGCCGGTGACGAGGACGCCCACCTTGAGCCGGCTCGTCGCCTGCGCGAGCGCGGCGAGCATCGTCCAGCCCTCGAGGCACGGCCCGTTCTCGTCGCCGAAGATCGGGATGAAGTGGTCGTAGACCCACGCGCTGTCGAAGCCGAGGGAGTCGGCCTCGCGCCACGTGGCGAGGATCTCGTCCCAGGTCGTCCCCTGGTTGAGGGTCTGGATCCCGAAGCGGAGCTTCGGCGCGGGCGGCGCGTCGGCGGCGAGAGCCGTCGTCGCGACGAGCAGGGCGAGGCCGGCGAGGAGCGTGCGCATGGGGCGCGCGTAGCGCAAGCTGCCCGCTGGAGCAACGGCCGGGGTCAGCGGAGCCGGGGCAGGACCTCGCGCACGAGCTTCGCCGCCTGCTCGGAGTGCGCCGGGAGCGGCAGCTTCTGCGTGAGCGTGCTGCTCGTCGGGGTGCGCGACGGCTGCGCCCGGCGATCGTCGCGCCGCCGACCGGGTTGAATCGGCGTGTCGCGCGGGCTACGCGGGCGGGCACATCGCACAAGGAGGGCCCGGACCATGATGAAGCTCTACTACGCCGCGCAGACCCGTGCCGTTCGTCCTCGCTGGATGCTGGAGGAGATCGGCGCCCCCTACGAGCTCGTGCGGGTGAACCTCGGCGCGGGCGAGCAGAAGCGGCCCGAGTACCTCGCGCTCAACCCGAACGGGACGGTGCCGACGCTCGTCCACGACGACCTCGTCCTCTACGAGTCCGCAGCCATCTGCCAGCACCTCGCGGACGCGTTCCCCGGCAAGAAGCTCGCGCCGCCGGTCGGGACCGCGGCGCGCGCCCTCTGCTACCAGTGGATCCACTACGCGATGTCGGGCCTCGAGCCGCCGGCCGTCACGATCTTCCAGCACACGATGATGAAGCCCGAGACGGAGCGGAACCCGAAGCTCGTCGAGGAGGCGCGGCCGCAGCTTGCGGCCGCCGTGAAGGTCGTCGACGACGCGCTCGCCGGCCGGGACTACATGCTCGGGCGTGAATTCAGCGCGGCGGACGTGATGATCGGCTCGACGCTCATGTGGTGTCAGATGCTCGGCTGCGTCGGGCCCGAGCGCAAGCACGTGGGCGCGTACCTCGCGCGCGTCGGCGCACGGCCTGCGGCGCAGCGCGCCATGGCGGACTGAGCGCCGGCCGCGATCCGATCAACCGGCGCGCGCGACGCCGGCCGGCGGCTCCCGTCGCACCGTGACCTGCCAGTCCTCGCCGGGCGGCGCGAGCAGCAGGGCGCGGACGAGGCGGCGCGCCGGGACCTCGAAGTGGAGGTGGACGGCGGCCGCGGCGGCCGCGCTCGCGACGCAGACGAGCGCCGCGAACGCGGCGGGCGGAAGCGGCGGCGCGCCGAAGGGGGCGATCGCGAGGAGCACGTAGAGGACGGCGGGCAGGTGGAGGAGGTAGAGCGCGTAGCTCGCGTCGCCGAGGAGCGCGACGGGCCGCCACGCGAGCGCGCGGTGCAGCGGGCCGCCGCCGAGCGCGAGACCGAACACCATCGCGGCGAAGGCGAGGTCGAGGAACCCGTTGTGCATCAACAGAAAGGAGATCCCGAGACGCACGCAGAGGAGGCCGGTCGCGAGCCACGCGAGCGCGCCCGCGCCGGAGAGCCACGGCCCGAAGCGCCGGAGCGCGCCGTGTCGGGGCGCGGTCACGAGCCAGAGCTTTCCGAGCGCGACGCCGAGCAGGAATTCCGGGAAGCGGAAGAGCGGTCCGAACTTCACCGCCCGGAGCCACCAGCCCTCGCTCGTCCAGCCGACCGGTCCCAGCCGGTCGGGGTCGAGCGCGAGGTAGGCGAGCGGCGCGGCCATCGCCGCGAGCCAGCACGCCCCGGCGAGGACGAGCAGCCCGCGCGCCCGGAGGCGGTCGACCAGGCGGATCGTCCACGGAAAGACGAGGTAGAAGAACGCCTCGCACGAGAGCGACCACGCGGGCGCGTTCCACGCGAGGACGGCGCGCGGCCACCACGCCTGGAGGAGGAGCACGGCGGAGAGCACGGTCGCGGTGAGCCCGAGCGGCGTGAGGGGCGGCGCTTCCGGCGCCGAGCCCGCGGCGATCGTGTCGGCGACGAACGCCCGGAGGGCGAACGCGAGGCCGAGCAGGTAGAGGGGATAGATTCGGGCGACGCGCGCCGCCCAGAACGCGCGCCGGTCGAGCGCCGTCGGTCCCGCGTCGGCGAGGTAGACGTAGGCGAGGACGAACCCGGAGAGCTCGAAGAAGCCCCCGAGCGCGCCGGTCGCGCTCTGCGTGAGACCGAGGGCGACGGGATGACCCGTGAACGCCGTCACGCCGTCCGCGCACCAGCGAACGAACTCGGGCGACGACGCGCCGGGGCGCTCGACCATCGCCCGCCACGACGTCACGACGTGCGCGACGACGACGCCGAGCGCCGGCACGAAGCGGAGGCCCGACAGGGCGCGGACGAACGGCCGCGCCGCGCGCGCCTCCGTCATCGCGCCGCCTCGACGAGCACGCTCTCCCCGACGGCCGGCGGCCGGAACGGGGCCCAGCCGTCGCCGCGCGCGACGGCCCAGCGCAGCGACGCGTCCTCGAGCGGCACCGCGAAGCGGAAGGTCGCCTCCGCCGGGCGTCCCTCGCCGTCGAGCGCCGTCACCTCGACGTCGACACCCGTCAGGTGGACCGTGTCCCCGAGGGCGAACGGATGGTCCGGCGTGCGGACGAAGGTGTCGAATCGCCGGCGCTGATTGGCGACGTAGTCGTCGCTCGCCGGCTCGGCGAGGTAGCCGCCGCGCGGCCGGACGCGGAGCGTCCGCGCGTCCGGCCGGGTGAGGCGCACGTCGCCTTCGGGCGCGAGCACCCGCCAGCGCGGGATGCCGAGGTGCGCGGCGAGGCGGATCTCCGGGTAGTAGAACCCGACCGGAAGCCCGCCCTGGACGACGATCGCCTGCTCGTCCGGGCCGCCGGTCGGGAAGGCGAGCGCGCGCGCGCGGACCTCGGGAAAGATCGTCGTCACCTCCCGTGCGCGCCCCGGAAGCACCGACGGCGAGGCCACGCCGTGGACGAGGAAGAGCGCGCCCACGACGCCGAGCGCCGGCCAGCGCCACCCGCGCTCGCGCGGCAGCCAGGCCGCCGGTTGCAGCCAGACCGACGAGACGAGCTCGCCGAGGAGCCCGAAGGTGCCGAGCCCGACGAAGACGAGGAGCCGGTCCTCGGGGATCGTGGCGGAGATCGGGACGACCGCGGCCGCCATGCCGAGCGCCCAGAAGCGCGCCGTCGGGCGGTGCGCGAGGAGCGGCGCGAGCACGACCGCCGGCACGAGGAGCGCGACCGCGGCGCAGACGAGGATCGTGCCCTGCTCCCCGACCGGGACGACGGAGTACAGCTCCGCGGGCCACGGCCACCACTGCGAGAAGAGCAGCACGGGCCCGCGCTCGAGGACGGTCGCGACGAAGCGAAGCGGCTCGCGCGCCGGGTCGGCGTAGAAGCCCGAGCCCGCCGTCCCGTAGCCGAGGTGCTGGTAGAGCGCGTGCCATCCGACCAGGAGGACGAGGTACGGGGCGAGCGAGCGCAGCCGCGCGCGGGCGTCGCCGCCGTCGAGGAAGAGCGCGTAGGCGGCGAGGTAGCCGAGGACCCCGACCTCGCCTTCGCCGGCGAGGAGGCCGGCGCCGAAGAGGAGCGGTCCGAGGAGCGCCCCGGCGCGGCGGCCGTTCCGGCGCCAGCGGTCGTGCTGCGCGAGCGTCGCGACGCCGCAGACGACGACGAGGATCGCGTTCCGGCTCGCGACCCACCCCACCGCGGCGCCGCGCGCGCCGTCGACGGCGTAGAAGAACGCCGCGAGCCCCGCCGCGGTCGTCGGCCCGAGGAGGCGCCGGTAGAACCGCGCGACGAGGACGACGAGCACGACGAGCCAGAGGAGGCTCTGCGCGTGGGCCGCAACCGGGTCGTCGCCCCAGAGACGGAAGTCGAGCCAGTGCGTCAACGCCGTGAGCGGCCGCCAGAACGCGACGCGGAGCCCCGGGTCGGTCCACCAGGGGACGCCCCAGCGGTCCATCGTCTGCCGCGTCTCCTCGGCGTCGCCGGACCAGAAGACGAAGAGCCGCATCAGGACGTCGCGGAGCGGCCAGGCCGCGAGCCGGTGGCGGAAGAGGTGGTCGTCGAGGTTCCAGCCGGCGAGGAGGGCGGGGCTCGCGAGGATCGCGCTCACGAGTGCGAGCGCCGACGGGCGCACGCGGAGCGCGAGGCGCTGGATGACGGCGGCGCGGGGCAGCGCCGCCGCGCACTCGGCCCCCGCCCGCTCCGGACACACGATCTCGGCCCCGCTCTGCACCACGGCGGCCGGCGAGTCCCAAGAAGCGTGCCACGGCAAAGGACATGCGCCGCCGCGCGCGCGGCGGACGGCGGCGCGCGCGGGCCACGCCGGGACGGAGATTCTCCGCCGTCGCGACCGCGCGGACGCCGTGCGCCGTGCGCCCCGTTGCGCGGCGCGGGCGGCGCGCCGGTGACGGCACGGCACGCGGACGTCGGCGCGGCAGCCGGCAGTGGGTCGGTTTGCGGTTCGGACCACGTCGAGCGGGAGCACGGGGGAGTCCTCGCGGAGACGCCAAGGTGCGCCACCACGTCTTGCGAGGCGGCATGGGCGCCGTGTTGGTGCCGCGCTCGCCTCCGCGAGGACTCCCCCGTGCTCCCGGTCGGTGGTCTGCGCGCAAACCGACCCCACTGCCGACCGCCGGGGCGCCTTGCGTCCGCGTCGTCGCGTCGTATGATCGCCCGCGTGCCGGCGCCGGTGCACCTGATCGTCTGGTCCGACTACCTCTGACCCTGGTGCTACAACGCGGCCGTGCGCCTGCGTCGGCTCGAGGACGAGCTCGGGGACCGCGTCCGCGTCTCCCACCGGAGCTTCCTCCTCCGCCCGCAGCCCGACCCGAGCCGCACGCTGGACGCGTTCCGCGCCTACACGCAGTCGTGGCTCCGGCCCGCGGCCGACCCCGACGGCGGGACGTTCCGCGTCTGGGCGACCGACGCCGGTCCGCCCTCGCACAGCGTGCCGCCGCACCTCGTCGCGAAGGCCGCGGCGGCGCTCGGTCGCGACGCCTTCCGCGCGGTCGACGAGCGTCTCTTCCACGCGTACTTCGCCGAGAACCGCGACATCACCGACCCGGCGACGCTCCGTGCGCTCTGGCGCGAGGCGGGCCTTCCCGACGGCGCGTTCGCCCGAAGCGCCGATCCGGCGCTCCGCCGCGCGACGCTCGCCGAGCACGACGAGGCCGTCGCGCGCGGGATCACCGCGGTCCCGACGGTCGTGATGGAGGGGCGCGAGGGCGCGGTCGTCGGCGCGCGGCCGTACGCGGACTACCGGCGCTGGGTCGCACGGAGCCTCGCGGACGCGTAGCGGGGGAGTGGGTCGGGTTGCGCTCGGCGCCCCCACCCGGGAGCGCGGGGACTCCCCCGCGCTCCCGCACGATGAGCTCCGACCCGCAAACCGACCCAGTGCGCGTCGCCTTGCACTGCGGACGCGACATCTCGTAGAGACTCGGGCCGCGATGTACCTCGACCTGACGCCCGAGCAGCGGGCGCTCCGCGACCACCTCCGCGCGTACTTCGCGACCATGATGACGCCGGCGCTCCAGGAGGAGATCGTCGGCGGCGAGGGCGGCGGCCCGCTCTACCGGGCGGCGCTCGGGCAGATGGGGCGCGACGGCTGGCTCGGCATCGGGTGGCCGAAGGAGTACGGCGGCCAGGGCCGCACGCCGATCGAGCAGTTCATCTTCTCCGACGAGGTGCAGCGCGCGGGCTTCCCGCTGCCGTTCCTCACGCTCAACACGGTGGGCCCGACGATCATGGAGCACGGCACCGAGGAGCAGAAGCGCGAGCTCCTCCCGAAGATCCTCGCGGGCGAGTGCCACTTCGCGATCGGGTATTCCGAGCCCGGCGCCGGGACGGACCTGGCGTCGCTCCGCACGCGCGCCGTGCGCGACGGCGACCACTGGGTCATCAACGGGAGCAAGGTCTTCACGAGCCTCGCCGATTACGCGGACTACGTCTGGCTCGCGGCGCGGACCGACCCGGAGGCGAAGAAGCACAAGGGCATCTCGATCTTCATCGTCCCGACGACCGCGCCCGGCTTCAAGCTGACGCCCATCTGGACGATGGCGGGTGTCCGGACGAACGCGACCTACTACGAGGACGTCCGCGTGCCGGCGTCGGCGCTCGTCGGGCGCGAGAACGAGGGGTGGTGGCTCATCACGAGCCAGTTGAACCGCGAGCGGATCGCGCTCTCCCCCGTTGGCGGCGTCGAGCGGACGCTCGAGGACGTCGTGCGCTGGGCGGCGGAGACGCGCGGCCCCGACGGGCGGCGCGTCATCGACCACGAGTGGGTGCAGGTGAAGCTCGCGCGCGTGCGCGCGAAGTGGGAGGCGCTCAAGCTCCTCGTCTGGCGCCAGGCGTGGGCGATGACGCAGGGGAGCCTCAACTTCGCCGACGCCTCGGCCGTCAAGGTGTACGCGAGCGAGTTCTACGTCGAGGCGTACCAGACGCTCCTCGAGATCCTCGGGCCGGCGGGGGCGCTCAAGAAGGGGTCCGCCGGCGCCGCGCTCGCGGGCCGTCTCGAGTTCATCTACCGCGCGACGCTCATCCTCACCTTCGGCGGCGGCACGAACGAAATCCAACGGGACATCATCGCGATGGCGGGCCTCCAGATGCCGCGCTCGCTCCGCTGACGGACCGCGCCCGATGGACTTCGGCTTCACGCCCGAGCAGGAGGCCCTCCGCGACCTCGCGCGGCGGATCCTCGGCGACCGCCTGACGCACGAGCGGCTCCGCGCCGTCGAGGCGACGCCCGACTGGTTCGACCGGGAGACGTGGACCGCGCTCGCGGAGGCGAACCTCCTCGGCGTGGCGCTGCCCGAGGACGCGGGCGGCGCGGGGCTCGGGCTCGTCGAGCTGGCCCTCCTCCTGGAAGCGGTCGGCTGGGCCGCGGCGCCGTGCCCCGCGCTCGCGACGCTCGTCATGGGCGCGCTGCCGATCGCCGCACACGGGACGCCGGCGCAGCGCGCGCGCTGGCTCCCGGGCGTCGCGCGCGGCGAGACGATCCTCACCGCCGCGCTCGCGGAGCCCGCGAACGACGACCCGGCGCGCCCGACGGCGACGGCGCGCCGCGAGGGCGGGGGCTGGCGGCTCGACGGCACGAAGACGTTCGTCCCGGCGGCGCACCTCGCGGCGCGCGTCCTCGTCCCGGCGTGCACCGCCGACGCGGGCGTCGGCGTCTTCCTCGTCGACCCGCGTGCGTCGGGCGTCGCGCTCGCGCGCCAGACGACGACCAGCGGCGAGCCGCAGTTCGAGATGACGCTCGCGGGCGCGCCGGCGGACGACGTGCTCGGCGATCCCGGGCGCGGCGCCCCGCTCGTCGGGTGGATCGTGGAGCGGACGCTCGCCGGCCTCTGTGCCGTCGAAATGGGCGTCGTCGAGCGCGCGCTCCGCATGACCGCCGAGTACACCTCGAAGCGCGAGCAGTTCGGCAAGCCGATCGCGACGTTCCAGGCGGTGGGCCAGCGCGCGGCCGACGCGTACATCGACGTCGAGGCGATCCGCTGGACGACGTGGCAGGCGGTCTGGCGCCTCGCCGCCGGCCTGCCCGCGGCCGACGCGCTCGCGGTCGCGAAGTTCTGGGCCGCCGAGGGCGGACACCGCGTCGTGTACGCGGCGCAGCACCTCCACGGCGGCATTGGCCTCGACCTCGACTACCCGGTCCACCGCTACTACCTCTGGTCGAAGCAGATCGAGCTGACGCTCGGGGCCGCGACGCCCCAGCTCGTCCGGCTCGGCGCCTCGATCGCGGCGGCGGCGACGCGGTGAGACCGGTCGCGCGCGCGACGCTCGCGGGAGCGGGCTACGGGCTCGCGGCGGCGTGCGCCGACGCGGTCTTCGGCGTCCGCATGCTGATCGACAACCGCATGGCGGCGCCGGTCCCGTTCCTCGTGAAGTCGGGCGCGCTCGGCGTCCTCGTCGGCGCGCTGCTCGGGGCGGCGCTCGCGCCGCTCGCGCGCGGGCCGCGCCGGCACCTCCTGGCGCTCGCCGGCGCCTGGGCCGCGCTCGCGCTCTGGACGGCGGCGGCGACCCCGGCGTCGCGCGCGATGGCGCTCGTCCAGCCGCTCGCCGCCCTCGTCGTGGTCGCGGCCGGGCGGCGGTGGCTCACGCGTCCTCCGTGGCTCGCGCCGGCCGCGGGCCTCGTGGCCTTCGCGGCCATCGTCGCCACGCCGGGCGTGTACCTCGCCGCGACCACGCCGCCGTCGCCGCCGCGCGCCGCCCTGCCGCCGGCCCCGCCCGGCGCGCCCGACGTCGTCGTCGTCGTGCTCGACACCGTGCGCGCCGACCACACCTCCGCGTACGGCTACGCGCGCCCGACGACGCCGACCCTCGACGCGCTCGCCGCGAGCGGCGCGCTCTTCCTCGACGCGACCGCCCCCGCCACGTGGTCGCTGCCGTCGCACGCGTCGCTCTTCACGGGGCTCTTCACCTCCGGCCACGGCGCGCACGACGAGCACAAGTTCCTCGACCCGGGGCCGCCGACGCTCGCCGAGGTGCTCGCCGCCCACGGCTGGGACACGCGCTGCTTCACCGCGAACGCCTGGATCAGCGACGGCCTCGGCCTCACGCGCGGCTTCGCGTGGCAGGACGGGGCGTGGCGCGAGGCGAACATCGCGCACGGCTTCCAGTTCGTCTACCGGCTCCTCGACCGCCTCGGCTGGCGCGCGCCGGACAAGGGCGGGCGCGACGTCGTGCGACACTTCGAGGACTGGCTCGCAACCCGCCCCGCCGACGGCCCGCCCGCGTTCGCGTTCCTGAACTTCATCGAGGCGCACTTCCCGTACCACATGCTGCCGGACGAGTATCTCGGGCGCTTCACGACGGTGCCGCTCGCGGCGCTCCGGCGACTCAGCCTCCGGCTCATGGCGGCGCAGTTCGGCGCCGGCGCGGTCGACCCCGCCGAGGCGGCCGCGCCCGCGGCGGCGATGTACGACGCCGGCATCCTCTACGCCGACCACCTCCTCGGCGGCGTCGTCGAGGCGCTCCGCCGCCGCGGCGCGCTCGACCGGACGATCCTCGTCGTCCTCGCGGATCACGGCGAGCTGCTCGGCGAGCACGGGGAGTTCGGGCACGGTCGCTCGCTCTACGAGGCGGGGCTGCGGGTGCCGCTCCTCGTCCGCTACCCGCCGCGGGTGCCGGCCGGTGCGCGGGTCGCCACACCCGTCTCGACCGTCGGCGTCTACGCGACCGTGCTCGATCTCGCCGGCCTCGCGCCGCCGGCGCCAGTCCACGTGGGCTCTCTCCTCCCCGTCCTCCAGGGGACCGACCGCGCCGGCCCCGTCGTCGCCGAGCAGTTCGTCGCGATGCTCGGCAGCGCGCCGGGCGCGGGGCCCGAGGACCCGCTCATGCGCCGCGAGCGGCGGTACCGCGCGTACCGCGAGGGCCGCTGGAAGCTCGTCGAAGCGTCCGACGGGGCCGCGTGGGTCTTCGACCTCGCCGCGGACCCGGGCGAGACGCGGGACCGGAGCGGCGACGAGCCCGCCCGCGCGAGCGACCTCCGCGCGCACCTCGCGACGGCGACCGCGGCGCTCGGGCTCCCGTCGCTCGACACGCTCGCCGCGCGCGGCGCGCCCGTGCTCGAGCCGGCGGCGCGCGCGCGCCTGCGCGCGCTCGGCTACGTCGAGTGACGTCGATGGCGCCGTTCGACCGTCACGTGCTCGCCGAGGGACTGCGCTTCCCGGAAGGCCCGGTGTGGCTCGGTCCCGAGAAGGTGGCGTTCACCGAGATCCGCGGCCAGTGCGTCTCCCTCTGGGACCGGGGAAGGGTGTCCCGCGTCGCGGTCACGGGCGGCGGCGCGAACGGCGCGACGCTCGGGCCCGACGGCGCGCTCTACGTCGCGAACAACGGCGGCTTCTCGCTCGGGCGCGACGGCGTCTGGCGCGCCCCCGACGCGGGCCCCGGCCGCCTCCAGCGCGTGACGCTCGACGGCATCGTCACGGACCTCGCGACGCGGCTTCCCGGCGCGCCGCCGAATCGTCCGAACGACCTCTGCTTCGGGCCCGACGGGCTCCTCTACTACACCGACCCGCACGACTGGGAGCACGGTCTCAAGGTCGGCACGGGGCGCGTCTGCCGCGCGACGCTCGACGGCCGCGTCGAGCTGCTCGCGGAGGTGCCGCAGTTCCCGAACGGCATCGCGTTCAGCCCGGGGAACCACCTCTACGTCGCGCAGAGCCTCACCCGCGCGATCCTCGTCATGGAGCCGTTCCCGGGCGCGACGCCGCGCGAGCACTGCCGGCTGCCGCGCGGGTACCCCGACGGCTTCTGCTTCGACCGCGACGGGCGGCTCTGGGTCGCGGGGAGCCTCGGCGACGTGCTGGTCGTCTTCGAGCCCGACGGGCGCGTGCGGCGCATCATCGACATGGGGAAGGACAGCGAGCCGACGAACTGCTGTCTCGGCGACGGGATGCTCTACGTCACGTGCGCGGGCACGGGACGGCTCGAGGCGATCGAGGTCGGCGTCGAGGCGCTTGCGCTCTACCCCGCGCGCGCTACCACCCGAACATGAGCCCGATCAGCTGCTCGATCGTGCGCGCGCGCTTCGTCGAGTAGGGGAACCACGCCAGCTCGCGCCGGCGCCGACGGCGCTCGACGAGGATCGCCTGGCGCACGCAGAACTGCCGGAGACCCTCGGCCCCGCCGTGCCGCGTCCCGACGCCGCTCTGCTTGACGCCCCCGAAGGGGAGCGCCGGGATGCCGGCCGAGACGAGGCACTCGTTCACGCACGCCGAGCCGCTCTCGATGCGGCGGGCGAGGGCGATGCCGCGCGCGACGTCGCGCGTCCAGACGCTCGCGTTGAGACCGTAGCGGGTGTCGTTCGCGAGGCGGAGCGCCTCCTCCGCGCCGGGCACCGGCATGACGGGCACGACGGGGCCGAACGTCTCCTCCTGCATGATCGCCATCGAGTGGTCGACGTCGGCGAGCACCGTCGGCTCGAAGAAGACGCCCCCCGGCAGGTCGCGTCGTTTCCCGCCGACGAGGACGCGGGCGCCCTTCGCGCGCGCGTCGGCGAGGTGGCGCTCGACGACCTCCACCTGGCGCGGGCTCGTGAACGGGCCGTAGTCGATCTCCGCGTCCGCGCCGTTCGGCCCGGTTCGGAGCGCCCGCATGCGCTCGACGAGCTTCTGCGTGAACGCCTCGGCGACCGGCTCCTCGACGTAGACCCGCTCGACCGACATGCACACCTGGCCGGTCATCATGCAGCCGCCCCACGCGGCGGCGTTCGCGGCGCGGTCGAGGTCCGCGTCGCGGAGCACGATCATGGGGTCCTTGCCGCCGAGCTCGAGGAGGACCGGCGTGAGCCGCCGGCTCGCGCGCTCCATGACGCGCCGGCCGGTCTCGGGGGAGCCCGTGACGCAGATCATGTCGACGTGGTCGACGAGCGCCGCGCCCGTCTCCCCGGCGCCGACGAGGACCTGGAGCACGCCGGGCGGCAGCACGCGGTTCATCGCCTCGACGGCGCGCCGCACGGCGAGGGGCGTCAGCTCGGACGGCTTCACGACGACGGCGTTCCCGGCGAGGAGCGCCGGCACCGCGTCCCCGATCGCGAGATTGAGGGGCGCGTTCCACGGGCTGATGATCCCGACGACCCCGCGCGGCTTGTAGGCGACGATCGCCTTCTTCCCGAAGAGCGGGCGCGCGCTCACGCGCTCGGGCGCGAGCCACTTCGCGGCGTGCCGGGCGAGCCAGCCGATCTCCATGCACGTGCCCATCAGCTCGCCGGCGACGTCGAACCGCGCCTTCCCCGTCTCGCGCTCGAGGAGCGAGAGGATCGCCGCCCGGTCGCGGACCATCTCGCGGCGCGCACGCTTCACGAGCCGCGCGCGCCGCCGGGGTCCGAGCGCCGCCCACGCGGGCGCGGCCGCCCGCCCGCGGGCGACCGCCGCGGCGACCGCCCCGGCGTCGTCGGCCGGCAGCTCCTCGATCACCGTCCCGCGCGCCGGGTCGCGCACGACGAGCGTCGCGGAGGCCGCCGGCGCTCGCGTCGTCGTGCCGGCGCTCACGGCCGCGCCCCGTCGGCGGCCCGGAGCGCAGCCGTGAAGGCCCGGATGCGGGCGGCGTTCGTGCCGAGGTCGCCTCTGCCGTCGCGCGACTTCGAGCGGACGTCGACGACGCTCCCGCCGGCCGTGCCGGGGCGGACGCGGATCGCGACGTCGTCGTGGAAGCCGAAGAGCCGCGTCGTCGCGACGGCCTCGATGCGCCCGGCCGCCGGCGCCGCCTCCGTCACCTCCCAGCCCATGCCGCGGGCGACGGCGAGCGCGCGCTCGAAGGCGCGGTCCGGCGGGGTCGCGAGCGCGACGGGCGCGAGGTCCGCGCAGCATGCCCGCTGGATGGCGGCGAAGGACGGCGGGTACGCGAGGTCGCGCGCGGCGTTCGCCGGAAGCGTCGCCGCGCGTTCGAAGGCGGGCGGGTCGGCCGGGTCGGTGGTGAAGTCGTTGATCCGCGGCGCGCCGCGTCCCTGCACGGCGAGCGTCGCGAACACGATCGCCGCGAGCACCGCCGCGGCGCCGCCCGGCTCGAGGCCGCGGCCGCGGAGCGCCTGGACGAAGGACGCGAGGCCGACGAGGACGGCGAGCAGGCCGCCCAGCGCGAAGAGGGCGAAGCCCGTTAGCCCCGGGACCAGCCGGAGCGCCGCGAGGCCCGGGCCGACGACCATCGCGAGCGCCGCGACGAGACCCAGCACGTTTCGCATCGTTCCTCCTCCAGTGCCCGTCGGCGCCACGCGCCGCCCGGCACGAGAGACCGCTCACGCGGTCCGGCCTGCGCCGTGTCGAGCTTGTAATAGTGCGAGTCGGCGCCCGTCGTCCACCGGGGCAACTCGGCCGTGGCCGGGCACGTCGACGTCGCCGGCCGCCGGACAATCGTGTTCCGCTTCGCTCGCCGACCGGGGCGTCCGGGCCGGCGGGTCGCCCGATTTCTTCCTTGACATCCTGCCCGGCGCGGCCCTACGATCGCGCGCCTTCGGACCGTCACGCGCCTTTGGGACGTCAGGCAGCACCGCACGGGGAGGTGCCTCATGCCCGCGATGTCGAACGGCCGCCGGTTCCGTCCCTGCCCCGTCAGCCCCATCGCCCTCCTGCTCCTCGCCGCGGTGCGGCAGGCCGCGGCCGCTACGTCGACGACGACCACCACAACGCTCACGTTCGACGATACGTGCGAGAAAAAATACAACATCAAGGTCCCGAAGGCCCTGCCTGTCCAGGACGAGTGCATCCACAAGCTCTTCTTCGAGAACGTCAAGGCGGCGGCCAAAGGCGCGATGACGCTGACGCTCAAGGACGCCCCGCCGCGCGACTTCCCGATCACGTCGAGGATGACGAAGATCGGCAGCACGGCGGTCGACATCGGGTACGCCCTCGACCCGACGGACAACCGGACGCTCAAGCTGTCGGCCGCGCTGCCGAGAGACGTGGCGGACGGCGCGCCGGCGACCTTCGGCACGAAGCGGGGATGCAAGGGCCCGGGCGCGGGGCTCACCACGCCCTGGGAGCCCCTGGGCGCGTTCGCCACCGAGCGATCAAGGATCTGCCGCTCGGGGGCGAAGACAGGGAAGGCGTGCACGACGGACGACACGAGCGGGACGACGGGGTGCGGGACGGGCGCGACGTGTCCGGGCTGCTGCGTCGCGGACGTGGGCGGGGCGACGAGCGACCTCATGTGGCCCTTCCAGACGAGCGGCAAGGCGCGGCTCTACCGCTACCACGACGGCGACACCGTCTGCTGGTACCTCTACCGCGGCGACGGAACACCGCCGCTCGACAACTTCGGGAACGGCACGCTCTGCTTCAACAGCCAGACGTGCGCGGTCTGCGCGCTCGACACGAAGGACGACCTCGCGCTCGTCCGGCCCACGTGGGCGCAGCTCACGCCGGCGCGGGGGCTGAACGCCAGGGAGTGCAGGTCGGGCGCGAGGCGTGGGATGGCCTGCACGACGGACGACACCGACGCCGCCACGGGGTGCGGGGCCGGTGCCGCGTGTCCGGGTTGCTGCGTGATCAGCGCCCAGGCGTGCTGGAAGTGCCACGCCGCGGGGACGGTCTCGGCGAAGGCGCCCTTCTTCGACCACACGAGGTTCCAGCAGCCGCGGATGGGAACCCTCAACGCCACGTGCGCGAAGATCGGCGGCCCGATCTGGGTCGATCCGTCCGACTCCTGGAAGAACGACGAGACCTGGGGAACGCAGACGTGGTTCGCGCCTCCGACCCGCTGCGAAGCGGGAGGCTGCCACGCGAGCGGCTTCGTCCGGGTGGGGTTCACGAAGAAGGGCGGCGGCGACGTGGGTGTCGGCGCCTCGCGCTTCTGCAACGAGGTCGTGCAGACGGCCTTCCACGCCGGCGGCGCGATGCACGAGCACCGCTACGTCTTCAAGGCGAACGAAGGCGGCGAGTGCTACGCCTTCGCCGCGAAGATGGGCTGCACGCCCGAGCAGCTCGACTGTCCGTCGACGACGACGACCACGACCACCACGACGACCACGACCACGACGACGAAGCCGTGACGGGCGCGCGTCTTCCGTGACCGGCTCGTGCCACGCCGAGCGGGGTCAGCGGCGGGCGAGCGTTCGGAGGTCGTTCAGCACGAGCGCGGGATCGAGGAGCCCCGTGCTGTAGACGTTGCGGACGGCGTTTCGCTCGTCCAGCAGGAAGACCTTGAGGACGTGGCGGAAGAGGCCCGTCCACGCGCCGTCGGCGTCGCGGAGCTTCGCGACGGGCTGCCCGAAGTCCGCGAGCAGCGGGCCGAGCGTCGTCTCGTCGCGCGTCGTCAAGAAGCGCCAGTCGCTCCGCGGCGCGTGGAAGCGTCGCACGATCGCCATGCGTGCGGGCGTGTCGCGCTCGGGATCGAAGCTGACGGCGAGGAGCCGCACCCGCGACGCGAGCGCCGGGTCGGCCGCGAGGTCGCGGTCGAGGCGGTGGAGGACGGCGAAGCTGAGCGGGCACCCGTTCGGCTCCGTACAGGTCGTGTAGACGAAGGCGACCACCGCGAGACGGTCGCCCTTCACCGCGAAGAGCGTCGTCGGCCGGCCGTCGCTGTCGAGCAGGGGGTGGTCGCCGACGGTCGCGATCACGGGCAGCGCGTACGTGCCGGGTGCCGGCGGCGTGTACTCGGGTGCGAAGGGGCCGACGCCGAACGTCGGATCCTCGGGGCGCGCGCGCTCGTGCGCCGCGGCCACGGCGGCGAAGACGGCCGAGGCGAGGAGCAGCGCGCGCGTCATCGCGCCGAGGCGTAGAGCTGGTTCCGGTAGAACTGGCCCTGCCCGAACCGCATGATGTGCGGGCGGCCAAGCTTCTCCTTCGCGAAGTCGACGGCGAACCGCGGCGTGAGCCTCTGGCCGTCCCAGCCGTACGCCTTCAGGAACTGCTCGTCGTCCTCGCCCGTCTTGTCCCAACCGGAGAGCAGCGACGAGGTGAAGTAGACGCGCTCGCCGTCCCAGGACTCGGAGACCATGTTCACCTGTCTGCCGATCCGCTGCTCGTGCACGAGGGAGGGGTGGTGCGGGTCGCTCACGTCGTAGACGCGGCACGTGCCGTCCATGAACGTGTCGACGAAGAGGAAGCGGTCGTCGGCCGAGAGGCTCACGTCGACCGGCAGCGGCGCCTTCGCGGGGTCGCCGACGTCGGCGACGGCGGTCGCCGCGAAGCGCCCGTCGGGCTGCTGCTCGACGAGCCAGATCTTCGAGGTGAGCGCGGTCGTGGTGAAGGCGTAGTTGTGGCGTGGCCCGAGCGCCCAACGGATCTCGAGGGGCGCCCCGGGCACCTGGAGGGTCTGGATGGGCTTCCGGGCGTGAAAGTCCCAGACGACCATCGTGTTGCCGAAGCGCTTCATCGCCTCCGGGTCGGCGAGCAGCTTCGGCAGCGGCGTCATGTAGTTGTTCCACCCGGTGAAGGACGACGTGAGCATGCGGTTCAGCCGCGGCTGCACGCGCGCGTCGTAGCCGTACTCGGCGCCGTCGGGCAGCCACGTCGTCCGCACGAACTTCCCGTCGTTGTTGTACTCGACGAGCCCGGTGCGCCCGCCGCGGTCCTTCGCGTTCGACAGCCCGGTGATCAGCATGCGCCCGGGGATGGCGTCGAAGGTGTGGGGCCCGACGACGCCGCCGCTGTCCTGCGTGAAGGTCGTGATCGTCTTCACGAGCTTCGGGCGCGCCGGGTCGCTCGCGACGTCGAACACCCAGACGAGGCTGTCGTCGAGCCCGCCGAGCCAGAGGAAGCGACGGTCCTCGGTGAAGTCGCCGTGGTGCGCCTCGTGGCGGCCGCCGACCGACGTGCTCGAGACCACCTTGCCGTACGTCGCCGGGTCCTTGGGGTTCGCGCCGACGGTGACGAGCTTGTCGGAGCCGTCGCCCAAGCCCTCGACGCCGAGCGTCCAGACGTAGACCCAGTCCTCCTGCCCGGTGATCTTCGGCATGTACGGCGAGAGACACGTCTCGTCGCCGCGTGCCGGCACGCCGCCGCCGAAGAGCATCGCGATCGCCGCCGCGAGGAACCCGAATCGTCCGCGCATGTCCCACCTCCGGGTCGGGCAAGGGCGGCGCGCGCTCGCTCGCGCCCGCGCCGCGCGCGGACCGTACGCGGCCGCGCGCGGCGTCGCAAGGGGCTCCCCGGGGCGGTGGTGGGTCGGTTGGCGCGGCGACCACCGACCCGCGCTCCCGCACGACGGGGTACGACCCGCCCACTGACCCGCCGCCGCGCGCCCCCCAGCCGACGCGCGCGGGTCAGCGCGTCGCGCGCTCGGCCGGCCGGGCGACGCCGTACACCGTCCGCGCGGCCGCGTCGCGCAGCTCGGCGAACGACGCCTCGATCGCCCGGGCGACGTCGTGCACGTCGGGGACGAGGTCCCAGTCGGCGTTGAGCCCCCAGAAGAGCCGTCCGGCGTAGCTGAAGAGCGCGATCGCGAGGCCCTGGTTCTCGAACAGCGGCACGAGCGGATAGCCCGCGAGCAGCTTCGCGCCGAGGAGGTAGAGCGGGGTCGGTGGCCCCGGGATGTTCGTCACGATGAGGTTGAAGGGTGAGAGCCGTGACACGAGACGGACCCCGAGCGTGAGGAACGCGCCGCCCACCATCTCGGCCGCCTCCCCGAGGACCGCGGGGCCGCGCTCCTGGCGCGACTGCTTGAGGGCGAGGGTCGCCTCCTGCACCCGCAGGAGGCGCGCGTACGGGTGCTCCTCGTCGATCGGCAGCGACATGAGCCAACCCGACGCGCGGTTGTTCACCGTCCCGCGCTGGTCGACGGTGCGGACGCTCACCGGGACGACGACGCGGAAGTTGAGCCGCTCGACCTCGACCCGGCGGCGCCGCAGGAAGCGGCGGATCGCGCCCGTCACCGTTGCGAGCACGACGTCGTTCACCGTGCCGCCGAGGCGGTTCTTCACCTCCTTCACCTCCGCGAGGTCGAGCGCGAGCCACTCGAGGCGGCGGTGCGGGCCGATCGGCCGGTTGAGCGGCGTCTCGGACGGAAGCGGCAGCCCGGCGCCGATCGTCCGCGCCGTCGCCGTCGCGCCCTCGACGACGCGTGCCCACGCCCGATCCGGCCTCCGCGCGACGTAGCGGAGCGCCGCCCAGACGTTCAGCGGGACGTTCGCGCGCCGCAGCCAGACGTCGCGCAGCAGCTCGCGCGGCGTCGGCGCGGGTCGCGGCACCCACGCCGCCGGCTCCTCGGACGGGGGGGCGTTCGCGTCGAGCGACAGGAGGACGGTCAGGAGGTCGACGGCCGAGATGCCGTCGGCGATGCAGTGATGCGTCTTCGTGACGAGCGCGAATCGGTTCCCCTCGAGGCCCTCGACGATCCAGAGCTCCCAGAGGGGGCGGGCGCGGTCGAGCTGCTGCGACATGATCCGGCCCGCGAGCTGCTTCAGCTGCTGCTCGTCGCCGGGCCGCGGGAGCGCCGTGTGCCGGACGTGGAAGGCGAGGCTGAAGTGCTCGTCGTCGACCCAGACCGCGCGCTGCTCGAGCGGCACCCACGCGAGGCGCTGGCGGTAGCGGGGGATCAGATGCAGGCGCGCGCCGACGTGCGCCCTGAGCCGCTCGACGTCGACGCCGCCCTCGGGTGTTGCGAGCGGGCCGACGTCGAAGAGCGCCGTGCCCCCGAGATGCATGTGGCAGCTCGCCGTCTCGAAGGCGAGGAACGAACGGTCGGCGGCGGTGAGGGGCTCGTAGTACGGCCGCATCCCTTCCGGATGTAGCGCCGGCGACCGACTCGTGTAAAACGGCGGGGACGTGATCTCCTGGCTCTTCCTCGCGGCAGCCCTCGTCGGGGCGTGGTTCACCGTGAACGCGTACCGGCCGCTCTACGCTCCCCGACAGGCGGCCGTGGTGAGCTTCTTCGCCGGCTGGCTCACGACGGAGCTCGCGCTCCATCACATCGCGTGGCAGGCGCTCGCGACGGCGGTCTTCATCGTGCTGGGTGCGCTCGGCGCATGGCCCGGCCGCGTCGCACTCGCGCTCACGCTCGTCTCGTGGGCCGCGCTCCTGCGCGTCTACTGGGGGGCGCGCGACGCGGAGGAGATCGTCGAGCAGGCGCTCGCCGCCGGCCTCGGCCCCGACTACCGGGCGGCGATCCGCCCCGACGTGGCGGAGCGCTTCGCGCCGCGCGTCGACTGGCGGCAGATCGCGCTGCCGCTCCCGATCCGCCATCCCGAGGTCGAGCGCGTGCGGAACCTCGTCTTCGCGCGGGCCGGCGGCCGCGAGCTGCGGCTCGACGTGTACCGGCGGCGCGACCGGTCGTCCCGCGGCCCGACGATGCTCTACGTGCACGGCGGGGCGTGGGTGGTCGGGAGCAAGAACGACCAGGGGCTGCCGATGCTCGTCCACCTCGCCGCGCGGGGGTGGACGTGCGTCACCATCGACTACCGTCTCTCCCCTCGCGCCACCTTTCCCGACCACCTGGTCGACGTGAAGCGCGCCATCGCGTGGGTCCGCGCGCACGGCGCCGAGTACGGCGCGAATCCCGACTTCCTCGTCGTCTCCGGCGGGTCGGCCGGCGCGCATCTCGCGTCGCTCGCCGCGCTCACGCCGAACGACCCCGAGTACCAGCCGGGGTTCGAATCCGCCGACACCGCCGTCCAGGGCTGCGTCGCGTTCTACGGCGTCTACGACTTCGCGGATCGCCACAAGCTCCAGCGCCACCCCGGGCTCCGGCGCCTCCTCGAGCGCCACGTGATGAAGGTCCGGCTCCGCGACCACCCCGAGGCGTTCGACAAGGCGTCGCCGATCGCGCGCGTCCATCGCGACGCCCCGCCCTTCTTCGTCATCCACGGCGACCGCGACACGCTCGCGCCGGTCGGGGAGGCGCGGCGGTTCGTCGCGACGCTTCGCGAGAAGGCCCGGACGCCGGTCGCCTACGCCGAGATCCGGGGGGCGCAGCACGCGTTCGAGCTCTTCCCCTCGCTCCGGGCGACGTTCGTGATCCACGGCGTCGAGCGCTTCCTCGCGTGGCTCTACAGCCGCTGGCTGGTCGAGCGGGGAGCGGGGGCGGAGCGCGCCGCCGTTCGCTGACGGCGGCGCTACCCGAGCTCGCGGCGAAGGAACGCGGAGGCGACGCGCACCGCCTCGGCGGCCTCCGTGAGCCCGGGAAGCTGCACGAACGCGTGCGGCATGTCCGCGAAGCGGTGCAGCTCGGCGCGCCGGCCCGCCGCGCGGAGCTTCTCGTGCATCGCGAGCGACTCGCCGTAGAGCGGGTCCGCGGTGCCGACGACGAGGCAGGCGGGCGGGAACGCCCCGACGTCGCCGAAGAGGGGGCTCAGACGCGGGTCGTCGAGCGCAGCGCCCCCGGAGACGTACGCCTCGAGCATGCGGTGCATCGTCGACTCGGGGAGGATCGGGTCGTCGACGGGGGACCAGCGCCGATAGTCCCGGCGGCTCGCGGCGACGTCGAACGCGCCGTAGAAGAGGAGCGCGGCGCGGACGCCGAGCGCGGGGCCGAGCGCCTCGATCACCGCGGCGGCGAGGTTCGCGCCGGCCGAGTCGCCTCCGATCGCCAGCCGCGAGCCGTCACCGCCGAAGCGCGCGGCGTGCTCGCGCGTCCAGCGGGCCGCCGCGAGGCAGTCCTCGTACGGCACGGGGAACGGGTGCTCGGGTGCCAGGCGGTAGTCGACGCTCACGACGACGGCGCGCGCGCCGAGGCAGAGCTGTCGCGTGAGCTTGGCGTGCGTCGCGGGGCTGCAGATCGACCAGCCGCCGCCGTGGAGGTACACGAGCGTCGGGAAGGGTGGCGTGCCGGACGGGACGAGGACGTCGGCCGTGACGCCGGGCGCGACGGGGACGGCGGGGTCGAAGCGGGCGACGTCGGGGAGGCCGTCGTTCAGGATCGTCGCGAAGGCCGGGAGCGTCGCGCGCAGCTCCGCGATCGAGCCCGGCACCGGAGCTCCGCGGATCAGGTCGAGGAGCGGCGCAATCTCGTCGAGCGGCATGTCGCGCCGTATAACGCGCCGCCGCAACCGCGGGCAATGCACGTTCGACGGGATCGGCGGCCGCGGCGCTCGCCGTGGTCGCGACGTCGCAGGTGAGCGTGCTGTCGGCGCCGGAGTGACGGACGGTGAACGTCCGCGTCACCGAGGCCCCGACCATATGCCGGTCATTGCTCCCGACGGTGCTGGAGCCGCCGTTCGCGGTGGCGCAGTTCGGGGCGCCGGCCCGCCGGGACGGCCGGCGAGCAGCGTGTACTTCCTTCGTCAGAAGACGCAGGGATTCGGGAGGCAGCTCCCGGGACCCTCGTCCTCGGCGTAGTCGAGCTTCTCCGCCGCGTCGTCGCACTTCGCCGGCGTCATCACCCTGCACTTGCCGACGGCGGTCTCTGTCTCGGGGTCGAGATGCGCGAAGAGGCAGCAGCGCGTGAGGTTCGGGTTCCCGCAGCTCGAACCGCGCGCGGCCTTCAGGAGCGCGCGCCGTGCCTTCGGCGCCATCGCGTGCGCCCGCACGAGGCTGTGGGTCGCGGCGGCGAGACAGCCGACGTACTGGACGTGGCTCGTCCAATCGGAGCCGTCCGCCTGCGTCTCGCACGGGCAGACGCTGCATCCCGTCGCGTCGACGAGGTCGCCCGGCGGCGTGTCGATGCAGTCGTCGACGTCGTCCGCGACGCCGTCCCCGTCGTCGTCGACCACCTGCGCCCGGGCGGGCGCGGAGACGGCGACGGTGAGCACGCCCACGAGGCAGGCGGCGAGGGCGAGGTGACGAAGCAGACGACACGGCATGGCACGATCCTCCGCGCGCCACGAGCAGCGCGCGTGCCAGCCCCGCGGCACGCCGCCGCGCGGCGCCCCCCGACGCCGCGCGTGACGGTGCGTGACGCGGCGTCAGGATTGCGCCGCGCTCAGAGCCGTCCCGCGCGGAACTTCTCGAGCCAAACGCGCTGTGCGTCGGGCCCGAGCTCACCCGGGACCGCGACGCCGCGCTCGACCGCGGGGCGGGCGCGGATCGTCTCGATCCAGCGGTTCAGGTGGTCGAGACCGTCCGTCTCGACGCCCGCCCAGGCGTGGATCCGGACCCACGGCCAGGTGGCGATGTCGGCGATCGAGTAGTCGCCGGCGAGGAACTCCCGGTCCGCGAGGCGGCCGTTCAGGACCTCGTAGAGCCGCCGAGTCTCCTTCTGGTAGCGTTCGATCGCGTAGGGAATCGGCTCCGGTGCGTAGCGGAAGAAGACGTTCGCCTGCCCCTGCATCGGGCCGACGCCGCCCATCTGGAACATGAGCCACTGGAGCGTCTCGGAGCGCCGCTTGCGCTCCGTCGGCAGGAGCGCGCTCCCGGTCTTCTCGGCGAGGTAGATGAGGATGGCGCCGGATTCGAAGACCGGGAAATCGCCCTCGTCGCGGTCGACGATCGCCGGGATGCGCCCGTTCGGATTGATGCGGAGGAACCAGGGCTCCTTCTGCTCGCCCTCGTGGAGCCGGATCGGGCGCACGTCGTACGGGAGCCCGAGCTCCTCGAGCATGATGGACGCCTTCCAGCCGTTCGGCGTCGGCGCCGTGTAGAGGTCGATCATGACGACCCCGCATAGACGATCGGCAATGCTGAGAGAAGCGGGGCGCTCAGCGCCGGGCGAAGTGCGCGTCGAGGAGGCGGAGGTAGGGCACGCAGGCGCGCCGCGCCTTCACGTGCGCCGCGGCGGCGGCGAGCGGCAGCCCGCGCGCGGCGTGGAGCCAGGCGATCGCGGCCGTCGGCGCGCGGTTGAGCCCGGCGTTGCAGTGGAGGTAGACGCACGCCCCGTCCCCGACGAGCCGCTCGACGAGCGCGACGACGTCGCCGAGCGCCGCGGCCATCGCGTCGGTATCGCCGTCCCCGACCGGCAGCCGATGGAACGCGATGCCGGCGCCCGCGTACGCGCGCTCGAGGTCGGCGAGGCGGAGCCGCTTCGCGGCGAGATCGGCGTCGTCCTGGAGGCTCACCACGGCCGTCACGCCGTGCGCCGTGCGGAGCCATGGCACGTCCGCCGGCGTCGGGTACTCGCCGATCAGGAGGCCCGGCACGACGAGGCTCGGGCTCGGACGGCCGCCGGGACGGAGCGCCGGCCCGACGAAGTGCTCGCGGACGTCGTCCATCAGCGCGGGACGTCGGTCGTGTCGAAGTAGAGCTCGTCGAGCTGATCGCACGCGGTGCAGCGCGCGCGGACGATGCGGAACCGCCGGCCACGCGCGGCGTGCGTGCCCTCGCCGACGTGCGCCAGCCGGCCCCCGCAGACGCAGGCGCGCCTGGCGATCCACGCGTCCATCTCGTCGTACGAGGTGACCGGGATCGCGCGCTCGTCGCTCCCGCCCTCGCGCGCTGCGGCGAGATCGCGGATGCGGGCGCGCCGGCGGCGCCGCAGCACGGTCGCGCCGATCGCCGCGAGGACGGCGAGGCCGATGAGGAGCGCCGTCATGCGGCCTCCGGGGCGGCTTCGAGGAGGAGCGTCGGGACGCCCGCCGTGCCCGAGCGGACGGTCGCGACCCGCGTGCCGGCCTTGTGCCCCGCGCGGATCGGCGTCACGTCGAAGCCGGCGGCGACGAGCCGCTCGCGGTGCGCGCGGAGGTCCGCGACGCGGTACGAGACGCCCCAGAGGAGATCGTCGCCCCGCCGGTCCTCGGGCGGCGGCTCGGCGGTCGCGAACTCGAACGTGATCCCCCCGCTTCGCATGAAGACGAGACGGAGGCCGCGCTCCGGGAACGCGCGATCGAAGGCCAGGCGGAGCCCGAGGCGATCCCGCCAGAGGGCGATCGCGCGGTCGGCGTCCGGTGTCCGGACGACGACGTGATCGAGCGCCTGCACCGCGGGCAGCGCCTCGGGCGCCGCCGCCGTCGCGGTCGCCGGCTCGACGCGGAGGCCGTAGAAGAACGCCGGGTCGGGCCACGGCGCGGGATCGCCGGGCTCGCGCGCGAAGCGCACGGCCCGGAGCCCGGCGTCGCCGGGTGCGATCTCGACCGCGCCGCGCGCGAGCTGGAACCGGTACGCGCCCCCGGCGAGCGGCGTCGGCGGGACGCCCAGGAGAAGCGCGTACGCGGCCGCGCACGCGTCGAGGTCGGCGACGCTGATCTCGACCGAGTCGAGGCGCATCCCCCGTCCCCTCAGCGCCCGAGCCGCCGCTGCTTCAGCAGGTACACGGCGGACCACGAGACCCCGAGCGCGACCGCCGCGTACACCGCGCCGAAGAGGCGATGGCCCACCCCGGGCGGCGGCGGGTTCCGCAGCCCGAAGAGGACGAGGTTCGCGGCGACGTAGAGCGCGTAGAGGACGCCCATCGGCAGCGCCCACGCGCGGAGCTGGAGGATGCCGAGCGCGTAGACGAGGAGGTACGCGCCGAAGAGCGGCCCGGCGACGAGATTCGCCGTCCCGGAGAGGCGCCGTCCGAAGAGGACGAACCCCGTCTCCGCGCCGAGGTGGAGCGGCTTCGCGAAGTTCGACACGGCGAGCACGAGGAACAGGGTCGCGAAGACGGTGAGCGCCGTGCCCCGCTCGGATTCGTCGTCCCGCATGGGTCGCCTCCGGGCGCTCTCTTTAACACACCCGCCGGGCGGAGCGTGAGCTTGCGGCCCCGCCGGAGTGCGTGGCAGACGGGGCCGAGGCATGGGCGTCTCCCGGGGCGTGACGGCCGCCGCGCGCGTGCTCATCGAGGGGCGCGAGGTGGCGCTGCCCGTCGTCGTCCGCGACGCCACGGTCGTCACGGCGAGCTTCGTGGTCGCGGCGGCCGGCGTGCGCCGGCTCGTCGACCCGCGGCTCGAGGTCGCGGCGGTCTTCGGCCGGACGCTCTGCATCGTCACCGCCGTCGAGTACCGCGACAACGACCTCGGCCGCTACGACGAGGTGGGCGTCGCGTTCCTCGTCCGCTGTCCCCGCGTCTCGCGCCGGGTCGGCGCGTACATTCATCGGCTGCCCGTGACGACCGCGTTCTCCTGCGCGGCCGGCCGCGAGGTGTGGGGCTTCCCGAAGATCGTCGCCGACATCCGGCGGCACGACGGGAACGGCCGGCGGACGACGACGCTCGCCGTCGACGGCACGCACGTGCTGACGCTCACCGTGCGCGTCGCCGGCCGCCGCCGCGTCCCGGAGCGCCCGCTCGACGCGTTCGCGGTGCGCGACGGCGTGCTCTGGCGGACCCCCTTCACGTCCCGCGCCGAGGGGCTCGGGGTGCGGCTCGGCGGCGCGTCGCTCGCGCTCGGGCCGCATCCGATCGCGGCAGAGCTGGCCGCCCTCGGCCTCGGCCGCCGCGCCCTCGCGTCCACGTCGATCGCGCGCATGCAGGCCCGGTTCGAAGCGCCCGAGCGCCTCGACTGACGGGGCGCGTCCCCCGGCTAGCGCTCGATCGCGACGTAGTACGGGCGCCCGCTCTGGAGCCACTCCTGGTAGAGCGCGACGAACGGCTCCCCCATCGGGTCGAGGCCGCGGATCGGCATCGAGCCGCGACGGATCGTCAGGTCGAGGGGCGCGAGCTCGCCCGCGCGGACGAAGTGCCGTTCGGCGGCCTCGATGCGTCCCCGTCGATGAAGGTGCCACGCGAGAGCGAACTCGGCCCGTGCGAGCTGCTCCTCGGGCGCCGGGAGCGTCTGGCGCCGGCGGACGCCGGCTTCGTCGAAGGGGAGCGTGCCGCTCCGGACCCACGCCCGAAGGGCGTCGAGGTGCGGACCCGAGCGGATGCCGTGCATCTCGACGAAGGTGTCGGTGCCGAAGGTGGGGTCGTTCGGGCGGACGATGCGGCCGCGCTCGTCGATCCAGACCCCCGTCGGGACGTTGACGATGCCGTAGAGGTCCGCCAGGCGGTGCTCGGTGTCGACGAGGCTCGGATGCGTCGGCTTCGCGGCCTCGACCCACGGGCGCGCATCCTCGGGACTCTTGTCGAGCGCGACCGTGAGCACGACGAACCCGTGGTCCTTCAGCTCCTCGTACAGCGCCTGCCAGACCGGCAGGTCGTAGCGGCAGCCTCACCAGGAGGCGTAGGCGAGGAGGAAGATTTTCTTCCCGCGATACGCGGAGAGCGCGTGCGGGCGGCCGTCGAGGTCGGGGAGCGTGAAGTCGGGTGCCTCGAGCGAGGCGAGCTGCGCCGCGCGCTCGCCCGCGCCGACGCCGAGGTACGCCGTCCGCTCCGCCGCGTCGAGGGCGAGCGGACGGTCGACGAGCGCGGCGAAGCGTGCGAGGTCGATGCCGTCCGCGGTGACGAGCGCCTCCTCGCCGCGCGTGGGGATGCAGCGGGCGCCCCGGCAGAGGCCCTCGGGCTTCAGCTCCCAGCCGAACGCCGTGCGGAGGTCCTCCGGCGCGACGCGCACGACGCCGTCGGCGAACGCGGCCGTGACCTCGTGCGGGCGGCCGTCGTCGATCAGCGTCAGCGTGTCGCGCGCCACGGCCGTCGCGTAGGGCGAACGGGGTGCGCTCGTCAAGGGGAGTGCGCAACGCGGTCCCGCCTCGTCGGGTGCCGGCTCGGGACGGAGTTGCCGCACGCCGTGCTCCGCGCGCGTCGTCCCCGAATGGCGCTTTGCCCGCCCGGGGCCGCGTGGTAAGCGCGCGGCGATGGCCTCCGCGCCCGTCGCCGTCCTCGTGTCCGGCGGCCTCGACTCCGCCGTGCTCCTCGTCGAGACGGCGCGCGCGTCGGGGCGCGTGGTCCCGGTCTTCGTGCGCGCCGGGCACGTCTGGGAAGCGGCGGAGCGGCGTGCGCTCGACCGCTTCCTCGCCGCCGTCGGCGAGCCGCGGATCGCGCCCGTGCGCGAGCTCGCGATGCCGATGGACGACGTCTACCGCGGGGACTGGAGCATGACGGGGCGGGGCACGCCCGGGTGGGACGCGCCCTGGGACGCCGT
>DASRHG010000003.1:0-35621 GCA_035650655.1 Binatia bacterium
CGGGTAGCGGTCGACCGACCACTTGTTGAGCGCCACGACGTACTTGCCCCACGGCTTCCGCGTGTTCGATCCGGGCGCCTGGAGGTGCCCGATGTTGTAGTGGATCGAAACCTTGTCGACGGCCTTCCAGGCGGCCTCCGGCGGGTGGTACGGCGGGCCGAGCGTCCACTTGACGACGGTCGAGTCGAGGAAGCACGACGTGTAGCCGTTCCCCTGGTCGTCGAAGACGCTGTGCAGCGGCCCGAGCCCCACCTGGATGTGCGCCTCGATGCAGTCGTCGTACTTGAGGATCGGGACGCCGAAGGGGTCCTTGCCCTCGAAGTCCCCGGCCGCGATCGCCTTCTTGATCTTCTCGACCGAGTAGACGCTCACGTGCGGGTCGAGCTTGCCGGAGACGGCGAGGTACTCGCCGCCGGGCACGAGGTCGACCCCGTGCGGGCTCTTCGACTCGGGGACGAAGTAGAGCAGGCTCTCCGCGACGACGGTCGAGAGCGGGATCACCCGCATGCCGTTCACGACCTTCGTCTTGGTCGCGTCCTTCGCCACCTCCGCGGCCTTCTTCCAGTCGATCACGTGGAGGTAGTCCATCTCGCGCTGCGAGGCGGCGACCTCCATCGGCGGCTTTCCCTCGAGGTCGCCGCCCGTCGCCATCTCGACGTTCATCGAGTTGATGAAGAAGAGGCCCTCGGAGGGCCCGCGGCCGTTGATCGAGAGGTCCTGGAAGTACGGCGGCAGCTCGATCTGGAACGACTCGGCCGGCACGATCCGCCCGGCCTGGCGGTCGAAGCGGAGGAAGCTCACGATGCCCTTGTACTTCCGGGGGTACTCCTCGATGGGCGCGTAGCCGTTCGCCTCGGCGTAGGGCGTCGGGAAGAAGCTGCTGACGATGATGTACTCGCTGTTGTCCGTGAAGACGCCGTGGTGGTCGGAATTCATGTTCGGGATCTTGAAGATGCTCTTCGTCTTGAAGTCACGCATGGAGACGATCGCGACGCGGCCGGAGCTCTTGTCCGTCGCCGCGATCCACTCGCCGTCGTATTTCCCGTTGGTGAGCGAGATCTGCGGGTGGTGGAGGTCGCCCCAGGTGAGCGTCGGGAGCCCGTCGCCCCACGATCCCTTCTTCAAGACCTCGGCCGACTCCTCGTCGCCCTGCCCCCAGCCCTGCCACGCGTCCGGCGCGTAGACCGGGATCTCCTTCAGGAGCCGCATCGAGGGGATGCCGTAGAGCATGATCGTCCCGCGGTGGCCGCCGGACGTGACCATGACGAAGTCGTCGTACTTCCCGGGCGGGACGAACGTCTTGAGCGCGGCTTCCGCCTCGTCGGGGGTGAGCCCGCGCTGCTGGATGATCTCGTCGAGCGGGTTCCCGCTCGGCGCCGCCTGGCTCACCCCGACTGCATCCCCGCCCGGCCCGCGCACGAGCAAGGCGACTCCGCCCACGATCGCCGCACCGATCAGCAACGCGCTCGTCGTCCGCATGCGGATCTCCTCTGCTCGGCGCCGCCCGCCGCCGAGCTTGCTCGGCCCCGGTGCAACGGGTGTACCAGCGGCTGGGAGCGCGTCGGGCCGCACCATTCCGGCGGGCGGTTCTCGCGGTCACGAATGGGATTCCGAGCGATGGGACGGATCCATCACGCTGCGATGGACCGCGCCAGCGCGACGACGCGCGCCGTGCTCGCGTTCGGCGTCCGTCTCGCGCAAGATGCCGCCCGTGGCCGAGACCGAGGCGTCCTTCGCGACCCCGCCCGCCGGCGCGCTCTGGCGCGCCGAGCCCTTCCGGCTCTTCTTCCCGCTCGGCGTCCTCCTCGGCTGGGTCGGCGTCGGGCACTGGCTCCTCTACGCGCTCGGGCTCGCCGCGACCTACTCCTGCCAGTTCCACGGCCTCGTGCAGGTCGAGTCCTTCCTCATGGCGTTCGCGACCGGGTTCCTCATGACGGCGCTGCCGCGGCGCACGCAGACCGCGGCGCCGTCGGCCGTCGAGATGGTCGTCGCCGCCGCGGCGCTCGTCGCGACGACGGGCGCCGCGGCGTTCGAGCGCTGGGCCCTCGCGGAGGCCGCGTACGCGACGCTGTTCCTCCTGCTCCTCGGGTTCGCGGTCCGGCGCTTCGTCGGTCGCGCGGCGCGGCGGCGCCCGCCGGCCGCCTTCGTCATGATCCCGATCGGAGCGCTCGCGGGCCTCGCGGGCGCGGCGCTCGTCGCCGCGTCGACCTGGCCGCGCGTGCCCGCGTGGACGATGGGCCTCGGCCGGCTCTTCGTCGAGCAGGGCGTCTTTCTCTGCTGGACGCTCGGCGTCGGCAGCCTCGTGCTGCCGCTCATGGCCGGCACGCCGCCGCCGCCGGACCTCGGAAGCACGCCGCGCGAGACGGTGAAGGCGCTCGCGTACGCCGCCGCCGGGGCGGCGATCCTCGCGACGCTCGTCGCGGAGAAGGCGGGGTCGGCGCACGCCGCACCGCTCGTGCGCGCGCTCGTCGTCGCCGTCGGCCTGGCGGCGGGCGGCGGCGCGTGGCGGGCGCCGGGGAAGCCGGGCCTCCACCGCCGGCTCGCGTGGCTCGCGGTCTGGTGCATCCCGCTCGGGCTCGCCGCGGCGGGCCTCTTCCCGAGCTACCGCGTGCCCGCGCTGCACATCCTCTTCGTCGGCGGCTTCGGGCTCCTCGTCTTCGCCGTCGCGACGCACGTGGCGCTCGGACACCTCGGCCTCGAGCACCTCGGGTTCGGGAGCCCCCTCGCCGTCCGCGTCCTCGGCACGGCCGTGCTGCTCGCCATGGTCGCGCGCGTCGCCGCCGACTGGAGCACGACGTACTTCGCGCACCTCGGCTCGGCGTCCGCCCTCTGGCTCGCCGGGACCGCCGTCTGGCTCGCGTTCATCGGACCGAAGCTCCTCGGGCGCTGACCGCGTTCCGGCGTCTGGGAAGCCCGCCGCGTCCCGCGTCCCGACGCTGGCACGCGCCCACGCCGGCCACCGCCCCAGGCCGCCGGCACGCCGCCTGCTACCGCCCTCGCGGGGGACCGCGAGATGAGGATGCCGCAGGCGCTGTCGTATTCGCCCGTCGTCGCCGTCTGGGAGACGACCCGGGCGTGCGACTTGAAGTGCACGCACTGCCGCGCCATGGCGATGCCGGACGCGTCGCCCGGCCAGCTGTCGACGGTGGAGGCGTTCGACCTCGTCGGGCAGCTCGCCGAGCTCGAGCCCGGCGTCGTCGTCCTCACCGGCGGCGACCCGCTCAAGCGGCCGGATCTGCCCGCGCTCGTCGAGGCGATGGTGGCGCGGGGGCTCGAGGTTGCGATCACGCCGAGCGTGACGCCGCTCCTCACCTCGGAGGCGATCCGCCGCCTCGCCGACGCCGGCGTGTCCCGCTTCGCGCTCAGCCTCGACGGCCCCGACGCCGCGACGCACGACGCCCTGCGCGGCGTCCCGGGCTCCTTCGCCGCGACCCTCGCCGCGATCGACGCCGTGCGTGCGGCGGGACTCCCCGTCCAGGTCAACACGAGCCTCACGCGGCGTACGCGGGAGCGACTCGCCGCAACGGCGGCGCTCGTCGCCGGCCTCGCGCCCGTGCTCTGGAGCGTCTTTCTCGTGGTGCCCGTCGGGCGCGCCGCCGCCGCCGCGACGCTCGACGCCGACGCGTGCGAGGAGGTCTTCCACGCCCTCGCGCACTGGACCGAAGCCACGGGGCTCGCGGTGAAGACCACGGCGGCCCCCGCGTTCCGGCGGGTGCTCCTCCAGCGCGCGGCGGCGGCGCGGGCGGGCGGCCGCGCGGCGCGGCGCCGCCGCGCCGTCGCGGTGAACGACGGCAAGGGCTTCGTCTTCGTGTCGCACACGGGCGACGTGTATCCGAGCGGCTTCCTGCCGCTCCGCGCGGGCAACGTCCGCGAGACACGGCTCGCCGACGTTTATCGCTGGAGCCCGCTCTTCACCGCGCTCCGCGACGAGGAGCGGCTCGAGGGGAAGTGCGGCGCCTGCGAGTTCCGGAGCGTCTGCGGGGGGTCGCGGGCACGCGCGTGGGCCCACACGGGGAACGCGTTCGCCGAGGACCCCGCGTGCCGCTGGATTCCGCGTGGATGGGGCGAGCGAGCCGACGCGCCGGGCGGCGGCTGAGCCGCCCGGCGTTGCGCGCGCCGGCGCGCCTCGTCCGCGGGTGCGCCGGCGGCTCGCGAGCTAGTCACACGAGAGGCCGGATCGCTTCGCCCCGCAGTGGCCGATCACGCCGACCCGATCCGTCGCCCCGACCCGCACGCTCACCGTGATGGGCCCGGCGAAGAACGGGCCACCGGGGTCGAGGCGGCGCAGGCGCAGCTTGAAGCGGTAGCCCTGCGTCGCGCCCGGGTGGATGGGCGGGATCGCCCGGAAGTCCGCGTGCAGACGGCGATCCGGGCTCGTGCAGCGGATGAGCCGCGGGACGCCGCTCGCGACCTCCGTCCGGCACGTCGCCGCCACCCAGAGCGGGTCCGGGAGCCCGAGCGCCTTCGTGTCGAGCGTGGTCGCGTCGAGCACGCGCGCGTCGACGCCGCCCGCCGCCGTGAGGACGTCGCCGCCCGCCTGGTCGACGAGGAAGTCGCCTCGCGCGAGGATGCTCCCGTTCGGCTTCGACGCGTTCGTGCTCCGCCGGATCGTCACCCGGGTGGGGTTGAGGGCCGCGGTCTGCGGGACGCAGGCGTCCGGCGTCGTCGCGAGCGGGAGGAAATCGACGGCGCCGAGGACGGCCCCGCAGCCGACGCTCCCCGGCCCGCCTGCGCATCCCCACCAGTTGTCGTCGGCGCTCATCGTGCCGCTCGCGATCGCCGTGCCGTCCGCCCCCGTCGCCCCGCCGCTCACGGCGTTCCGATGAGCGCTGGCACCGGCCGTCTGGCTCACGATGCCGGCCACGTTGTCCACGATCCGGTTGCACGTGAGCGTCGCGGTCGTGACGAACCCGGGCTGCTGCTCGACCTGCACGCCGACGGCGTTCCCGCGGAGCACGTTCCCGTCGAGGGAGGCCGCGACGTTCCTCGAGCCGAACGGCGCGATGTCGGTCGTGACGGCCGCGCCGATCGTCCCCGGCGCGCCGCCGCCGTCGATCGTGTTGCCGGTGAACGCGGTCGTCACCGCCGCGCCCTGCCCGAAGGCGGCGAGGCCGACCGTGCATCCCGTCACCGTGTTGTTCGTCACCGTGGGAGCGAGGTACGGCACGAAGACCCAGACGCCGAAGCCGTTCGGGCCGCACGCGCTCACGGTGTTCCCCGAGATCACGTCGGCCGTGCCGCCGCCGTCGCCTGCGTTGTCGGTGTGCACGCCGCTCAGCGACGCGGTGACGACGTTGTCGAGGAACTGGATCCCCGCCGAGTGGTTCGCGCTGATCGCGTCGTTCGCGCGGGAGACGTGGTTCCGCGCCATCGTGCCGGAGCCCGTGAAGGCGAAGATGCCGATCGACGCCGGGTCGGCCTGGACGTTGTCGACCGCGTTGTCGTGGAAGTCGAACGTGCCGCCGCTCGAGGCGTAGATGCCCCGGAGGTAGACGTTCTTCACGGTGACGTCGTGCACGACGAGGTTGTCGAACGGCGTACCGAGCGTGTGGTCCGTGATGATCCCGTTCCGCGCGTCGAGATCAGCGCCGCCGGCGACGACGCCGCTCGTGAGCGCCGGGTTGTCGCCGTCGACCGTGAGCCCGTGGACGTCGACGTCGCTCGCCTGCACGAGGATGGCGTTGCTCGCGCCCGGGCAGATCGAGCCGCCGCCCGCGCCGCCGCAGTTCGGATCCGACACGGCCGGCTGGACGATCGCGCCCGGGCCGGCACCGTCGAGCGTGAGCGGCTTCGTGACGACGACGTTCTCGACGTACGTGCCGTTCGCCACGTGGATCGTCTCGCCGGGGCAGCTGATGTCGATCGTACGCTGGATCGTCTTGCAGGGCGCGGCCGCGTTGCGGCAGTCGTTGAAGGCGGGGCCGGGGAGCGAGTCGGAGCCGGCGACGGCGTCGACGAAGCGGTCGCCGCACACGACCTCGGCGGCGAGCGTCACGGTCCCCGCATAGAAGTCGACCCGGTCGGTGCCGGTGTCGCCCGCGCTGTCGTAGGTGAGCGTCCCGTCGAAGAGGAGCTTCCCGGTGAGCTCGAGGCTCCCGACGGGGCTCGAGCCGAAGGCCGGGTTGTACCAGTGGACGAGCCCGTCGGACTGGAGCTCGCCCGCGATGTGGAGCGTGAACACGGTGCCGTTCTGGGTCACCGTCTGGGTCGTGATCGTGACGCCGTCGTTCGCACCCGTGCCGCCCCGGAAGAGGCTGTTGATGACGCCCGCGCCCGGAGCGCCGGGGGAGCCCTGGTAGTCGTCGATCGCCCACGTGACCGGCCCCGCGTTGGTCGCGTGGGCGAGGTTGCCGTCCACGTTGTCGAAGGCGGAGAGGACGGGCGTCGGGTTGCTCCCGTCCGTGGTCGGCGCCGTGAGCACGACGTCGAAGCCGAACTGGTGGGGGACGGACTGGAAGATGCTCGACCAGCTCTGCCCGCCGGTCCCGGGAAGGACCGTCGCGTCGAAGTCGAAGAGCGCACCGTTCGAGACCGCGGGGCCGAACTGGGCCTTCACCCAGGCCTGGTTGGTGGGGCTCTCGGGACCGGTCAGGTTGTAGTGGATCGCGAGGCCGCCGCTCGCCGTGCCGAGCGGCACCGTGACCGCCCCCGCCTGCACGACCGCCGCGAGCACACCGAACGCGACGACGAATCTCGACATCGCTGGCCTCCCCCGTTCACGCGTGGTGCGTCGGGCGCGGGAGTAGCGAGATCGCCCCGGCGCGGTCAAGGCGGAATTGGTCAGCGGCTGACGGGAAGATGCGCCACGCCCCGGCGGCCGGCTCGCCGAGGCGCCCTGGCGGAAAGGGCACGCGTCCTGGAAGACCGCGCGCCCGGACTCGCGCCGGGACGCCGACGTCGGCGTCCCGGGCGCCGATCCCATTCCGGCGGGGCCGTCGCCGCCCCGCGCGCGTCCTCCTGCGCGTCCGCGACCGCGTCTGCGGCGGCCACCCGCCGCGGCGCCCGCCCGGCCCGGTGACGAAGAGGCGGCCCGATCCATCCCGAGGTCTTCGCCGAGGCGAACGAGAAGTGGAGCGCCTACCTCAGGGATTCCTCCCGGCACTACCTGATCGAGCAGCTCTTCCCGCAGTGGACCGCCGCTGGGCACCGCGTCCTCGTGCACGAGGGCCCCGACGGCGCGCCGCCGGCCGACGTGGCCATCGTCCACGTCGACCTGAGCATCGGTCCCGCCCCGCGTGCCTCGGGGCGGTCGCGCGCTATGCGGTCGTCGTGAACGGGGCGACGGCTGACATCCGCGAGCGCCGCGTGAGCCGCCAGCTCGTCCGGCGCGGCGATGGCTTCTCGGGCCCCGTCCTCGTGAAGAGCGAGCTCTCCTGCGCCGGGGCGCCCGAGCGGCGGCTCGAGCAGCGCGCGGCCGCGGCGGGGCGCCCGGTCGCGCGCCTCCGTCATCCGGGGAGCCGTCCGACGACCGGCACGCGCGCGAGCAGCGCGCGGCCCTCGCGCACGCCGAGCGCGGCGGCGACGAGGAAGTACGCGGCCCCGTAGGGCGCCACCGTGACCGCGCCGAGCGCGAGCGGCGGCAGCGGCCCGACGGCGAGCTTCACGGCCCACGCCACGGCCGCCGCCGCGCCCGCCGCCGCCCACAGGCGCGCGACGAACGGCGCCGGCACACCCGTCGCGCCGATCCGCCGGCCGAGCGCGCGGCGGAGGAGCGCGAACTCCACCCACCCCGCGATCCCCGCCGACACGGTGAGCCCCGCCGCGCCCCACTTGGGGTCGAGGCCGAGCCGCGGCGGCAGCGGCAGCGCGAAGCACACGCCGAGCGCGGTCGTGAGCGCGACGCGCACGATCGCGAAGCGGAGCGGCGTCCGCGTGTCGCGGAGCGCGTAGTACGCCGAGGCGTAGAGGCGGCCGAGCGTCTGCGCGAGGAGCCCGACGGCGGACCCGGCGAGGATGCCCCACACCCAGACGGAGTCGTCGCGCGTGAACTTGCCGGCCTGGAAGAGCGCCGCCGCGAGGACGTCGCCGAGCGCGAGGAACGCCATCGCCGACGGGACGACGAGGAACGCGATGCGCCGGAGCCCCGCGTCGAGCCGCGCGCGCAGCTCCGCCGCCACCTCCTCGGCCGCGCCGACCGCGCTCGACATGACGGGCAGCTCCGCGGCCGACACCGCCATGCCGAAGAGGCTCACCGGCAGCACGTAGAGCGTCTGCGCGTTCGTGAGCGCGGCGACCGCGCCGACGGGCAGGAAGCTCGCGATCATCGTGTCGACGTACGCGCTGATCTGGACGACGCCGCGCCCGACGAAGACCGGGACGAAGTTCCGAACGACCTCCCGCACGTGGCGCGAGCCGAGCCCGAGCGCCGGCACGAAGCGGCGGAGGAGCCCCACCACCGCCGGGAGCTGCACGAGGAGCTGGAGCGCGCTCCCGACGAGCGACGCCCACGCCGCGACGACGGCCAGGTCGGCCTCGCCCGTCCGCCCGCCGAAGCCGAGCAGCGCGACGATGATCGCGAGGTTCCACACGATCGGCGCCGCGTAGGAGAGGAGGAAGCGGCGATGGCTGTTGAGGATCCCGAGGCACCAGGCGGAGAGGACGAGCAGCCCGGCGCCCGGGAAGAGGATGCGGACGAGCGTGATCGTGAGCGCGCGCTCCTCCCCGGCGAAGCCGGGCGCGATCGCGTCGATCAGGAGCGGCGTCGCGAGCACGCCCAGGGCGACGAGCCCGGAGGTGACGAGCGCCAGGAGCGAGCCGATCGCGCCCGCGAGCCGCGTCGCGTCCTCGTCGTCGCCGCGCGCGCGAAGTCCCGCGTAGACGGGGATGAACGACGCGGACAGCACGCCCTCGCCGAAGAGGTTCTGGAGGACGTTCGGGATCCGGAAGGCGGCGTTGAAGGCGTCCGCCGCCTCCGACAACCCGAGGTAGCGCGCCAGGAAATGCTGGCGCACGAAGCCGGCGAGGCGGCTCGCGAAGATTCCCGTCGCGACGAGCGCGGCGAAGCGGCCCGTCGCTTCCGGAACCGGGCGGCCCGCGACGTCGGGACGAGCGGCGGGCCTCTGCATGACCGACATCGGCGGGGCCGAGGGGCGAGCGACGCCGTCGCGCGCGGCGACGGCCCGCTCGCCCGCGAGACCCGCTACGAGACCATCTCTTTGAGCGCCTTCACGGGCCGCACGCGGACGACGTTGCGCGCGGGCTGCGCCTTGAAGGTCATCTGCTCCTTGGTGAACGGGTTGATCCCGACGCGCTCCTTCGTGGCCGGCTTCCGCTTCACCGTGATGCGGACGAGACCGGGCACCTTGAACACGCCGGCCGCGCCGCGGGAGAGATCCGCCTTCACCATGCGGCAGATCGTCTCGAACACCGCGGCCACGTCCTTGCGGGCGATGCCGACCTGCTCGGCGATCGTCCTGAAGATCTCTCCCTGGCTCCGCGGCTTCGAGGAAGCAGTGATCTTCCCCGGCTTCTTCGCCGCCTTCACCGCCTTCTTACTCGCCATGCTCGTCCTCCTCGTCCCTTCCGAAGGGGCCGGGCTCCCCGGCTCCCGCTTGAGCATCCGTTCGTTCGGGTCGAAATGCGAGGCTTGGTGTGTAGCGGAGAGGAGCGCAGATCTCCACTGATTCAAGGCCCAATTTTCGCGTTTTGCCCCGGATTCCCTCCGGCGCGGGGGCGAGCCGCCGTCGGGCGCGCGGCGCCCGATCGCGCGCGCCGGGCCGCCGGATTGCCGGGGCGCGCAGCGGAGGGGCCGCGCGCGACGGCGCCTCAGGCCGCCGCCGTCGGCTCGGTGCGGAGCACGCTCACGACCCGGTGCCCCGAGCGCAGCACGTCGTCGATGAACCGCTCGCCGTCGCCCCCGAGGAGCCTCACGACGGCGAGCCGCCCGCGGTCGTGCCGCATGCCGAGGACGCTCGCAACGCGCATGCCGGCGCGGCCGGCGAGCGACGCGACGAGGCCGACGACGTCCTCGTCTTCCGCGAGGTCGAACACGACGCGGACGCCCGGCTCGTGGACGCCGACGACCTCGAGGAACGCGCGGAAGACGTCGGACTCGGTGATGACGCCGACCAGGCGGCCCCGGCTGACGACCGGGAGGCCCCCGACCTTGCGCTCGTTCATCAGCTGGGCGGCCTCTTCGACGGGCGTCGACGCCGTGGTCGTCCACGGCTCGCGCGTCATCGCCTGGACGACGCGCGTCGGGAGCCGGCGCTCGCGCGCGACGACCGAGAACGGATTCAGGTCGGGCGGGAAGGTGCGGAGGAGGTCGTGGACCGTCACGATGCCGACGACCGGCTCGCCCGGGCCGCCGTGCGGCGTGACGATCAGGCGGCGGATCCGGCGCGTCGCCATGATCGCCGCCGCGTCGGAGATCGACGCCTCGGGGGCGATCGCGACCGGGTTGCGGGTCATCCAGAGGCTCACGAGCATGCGAGAGCGCCTTCTCCGGGGTATCGGCCACATTCGCCCCCGCCTTGAGCCGGCCCCCGCCGCGTTCCGCTACGGGCGCGTGTCTTCGCCGACGAGGGCACGGACGCGCGCCTCCGGCCGACGCCCGCGGGCCGCGACGGGCGGCGCGCTCCCGCCCGCACGGTGCGCGCGCGCGACGCGGCCCGCGGGTCCGGCCCTTGCTACGCTTCGCCTCGTGAGGACGGCCATGCGCGTGGCCGCGATCGCGGACGTCCATTGCACGCGCGCCTCGGCCGGGACGCTGCGCCCGCTCTTCCGCGCCGCCGCGGCCGGGGCCGACGTGCTCGCGCTGTGCGGCGACCTGACCGCGTGGGGGCTCCCCGAGGAGGCCATCGTGCTCGCGCGCGAGCTCGACGACCTGGCCGTCCCGGTGCTCGCCGTCCTCGGCAACCACGACTTCGAGGTCGGCGCCATGGCGGAGATCACGCGAATCGTCGGCGCTGCCGGGGTCCGCGTCCTCGACGGCGACGCGGCGGAGGTCCGTGGGGTCGGCTTCGCGGGCGTCAAGGGCTTCGGCGGAGGCTTCGGCGCGCACCAGCTCCAGGCGTGGGGCGAGGACGCGATCAAAAGCTTCGTGCAGGAAGCCGTGGCCGAGGCGACGAAGCTCGAGGCGGCGCTCGCGGGGCTCGCGACGCCCGAGCGGGTCGCCCTCCTCCACTACGCGCCGATCCCCGACACGTGCGCCGGCGAGCCCCCCGAGATCTATCCGTTCCTCGGCTCGAGCCGGCTCGAGGACCCGCTCGACCGGCTGCCGGTCGCGGCCGTGTTCCACGGGCACGCGCACGCCGGGCAGCCCGAGGGCCGCACGCGCGGCGGCGTCCCCGTCTACAACGTGGCCGCGCCCGTCCTCGAGCGGGCGTTCCCGGGGCATCTGCCCGTGCGCGTGGTCGAGATCGGAGGGGCGCGGTGACGTCCTCCGCGGTGGGCACCGAGCGGCGGCTCGGGGGCCGGACGCGCCGCTTCTTCCGGCGGACGCTCGCGGCGCTCGTGGCGGCCGGCGTCGACTTCCTCGTCGGCGGCGCCTTCGCCATCGAGCGCTACGCGGGCCTCGTGCGGGACACGAAGGACTTCGACGTCTTCGTGCGGCCCCGCGACCGCGGGCGGCTGCTCGCGACGCTCGCCGCGGTCGGATGCGAGACCGAGGAGCCGTACCCCCACTGGCTCGCGAAGGCGCGGTGCGCCGGCGACGTCGTCGACGTGATCTTCAACTCCGGGAACGCGATGTGCGAGGTGGACGACGGCTGGTTCGCGCACGCGACCGGCGGCCGCGTGCTCGGCGTCCCCGTCCGCTTCGTGCCGGCCGAGGAGCTCCTCTGGTCGAAGGCCTTCGTCCAGGAGCGCGAGCGCTTCGACGGGGCGGACGTGGTGCATCTCCTGCACGCCCGGGGGCCCGACCTCGACTGGGACCGGCTCCTCGCGCGCTTCGGGGAGCACTGGCGCGTCCTCTACGCGCACGTCATCCTCTTCGGCTACGTCTTCCCGAGCGAGCGCCGCCGGGTTCCGCGCGCGGTGATGGCGGAGCTCGGCCGCCGGCTCGCCGACGAGGCGCGCCCGCCGCGCGGCCCGCGCGTCTGCCGGGGGACGCTGCTCTCGCGCACGCAGTACGCGACCGAAGTCGGCGAGGGCGGCTACGCCGACGCGCGCGTCGTCCCCCTGGGACACATGACGCCGGCGACGGCGGCGAGCTGGACGGCGGCGGGTGCGCGCGCGGCGCCGGCCGGCGCCGCGGGAGGGGAGCGCGCGGCGCGGATCACTCGCCGCGTCACCCACGCGTCATCGGCGGATGGTACAGCACGACCATCTCGTAGATGAGCGCCGGGCTGTCCTTGCCGACGATGTGGACGTGGATCTCCTGCGTCACCTGCGTCCCCTTGGGCTTCGCCTCGACGCCGACCAGCCGCGCACGCGCGTGGATCTTCGCGCCGGCGGGCACGGGCATGACGAAGCGGAGCTTGTTCGCGCCGTAGTTCGTCGCGTTGCCGTAGCCGGTGATCTGCCACGAGGACCGGCTGCGCATCACCGGCAGCAGGCTCAAGGTGAGGAAGCCGTGCGCGATGGTGCCGCCGAACGGGCTCTCCCGCTTCGCGCGCTCGACGTCGACGTGGATCCACTGGTGGTCGCCCGTCAGGTCCGCGAAGCGGTTGATCATGTCCTGCGTCACCTCGATGGGCGCGCTCCAGTCCCCGAACGCGTCGGTGACCTTCGTCCTCAACCGCTCGATGTCGTCGAACCGGATCTCTTCCACGGGAACCTCCTCCGCCGCGTCCGCGCGGCGCCTCTTCCTACCGCGGTCTCGCGGCCGGACGGAAGAGGCGCGCTGGCGGACGCCGCGAGGGTGCGGTAGCGTGCGCCGCATGGCGTCGGCCGGCGGGTGGGACCGCTATCGCGACCTGATCGGGGGCCCCGGCTCGGGAGCGGGTCGCGCCTGGCAGGTCCTCCTCCACCTCCCGAGCATCCTCCGCCTCTACTGGCGGCTCTTCCGCGACGAGCGCGTCTCGGTGTGGCCGAAGGCGCTGCTCGTCGCCGCCGTGGCCTACGTCGTCCTGCCGATCGACGTGATCCCGGACGTCCTCCCGCTCGTCGGCGAGGTCGACGACGTCGTGATCCTGCTTCTCGCGGCGCGCTGGTTCGTCCAGTGGTGCCCGCCCGAAATCGTGCGCGAGCACGTCCGCGCGATCAGCGCCGGCCTGGCGTCGTAGCGGAGCCCCCGCCGAGGCGAGCGACGAGCTTGCGCGCGGCCGCGACGTCGTCCGAGTCCTTTTTGCGCTCGGCGAGCGCGAGCGCGGCCGCCGCCTCCCCGCGCGCCGCGTCCCGCCGTCCCTGCGCGTCGAGCGCGCGGGCGAGGTCGAGCCGGGGGCGCACGAATTCCGGGTCGAGCGCGATCGCACGGCGGAGGAGACGCTCGGCCTCCCCGGGGTCGCCGCCGAACAAGCGCGGCGCCTCGATCAGAAGGGCGCCCTTCCCCGTGAGGGCGTCGACGTAGTCGGGCGCGAGCTCGAGCGCGCGGTCGACCTCGCGCCGCACGCGGCGGTACGCGCCGAGGGTGCCCGGCGAGAGGCCCTTCAGCTCCGTCTGTTTGCCGAGCGCACAGAAGACGGCGAAGTGCGCCTGCGGATCCCGGTCGTCGGCCTTGACCGCCGTCTCCGCGAGTGCGAGCGACCGCTCGAGCAGATCCCGCTTCGCCTCGGGCGCCGCGTGGTCGGCCTCGCCGCAGAGCGCGAGGGCCCGACGCGCGTCGAGCGACCCCGGCGGCGCCTGCACCGCGAGCACCGGCGCGACGCCGGCGACGAGGAGGACGAGGGCGCGCATGGAGGGGGTGGTGCTACACGGACGGTGCGGGGTCAACCACGCACCGCGGCCCGTTTGCGCGCGCGCCATGGCGGCCGGCCCGCAAGCGGACGGACCGAGCGCGGCCGACGGCCTTGTCGTGCAGCGGGGTCCCGTGGCAGATCGCCGCGCATGCGCCTCCCGCCCTACGTCCACGGCTGGGTCCGACTCACCGAGCACGCCGGCGCCTTTCTCCAGCCCGACGGCGGCCTCGGGCTGAGCAACGCGGGCGTGGTCGCGGGGCGCGACGGCACGACGCTCGTCGACACGTTCTTCGACCTCGCACACACCCGCGCGCTCCTCGCCGCCGTCGCGGAGGCGACCCGCAGGCCGGTCCGGCGCGTCCTCAACACCCACCACAACGGCGACCACTGCTGGGGGAACCAGCTGTGCCGCGAAGCGGAGATCGTCGGGCACCGGCGGTGCCGGGAGCTCATGCTCGCGTTCCCACCGGCGCTGCTCGAGCACCTGCGGACGGTGCCCCCCGACCGGCCCGGCGCGGCGCTCCTCCGGGAGGGTCTGGCACGCTTCGACTTCCGCGGCATCGAGCTCGTGCCGCCGACGGTCGTCTTCGACGACCGGCTCACCGCATACGTCGACGGCCTCGCGCTCGAGCTCCGCTGGCTCGGGCCCGCGCACACCGCGGGCGACGTCGTCGCGTGGCTGCCGGACGAGGGCGTGCTCTTCACGGGCGATCTCGTCTTCCGGCAATGCGCGCCGCTCGGCTGGGAGGGGACGTTCGCGCGCTGGATCGAGGCGCTCGACGCGCTCATCGCGCTCCGCCCCGCCCTCGTCGTCCCGGGACACGGCCCCGTGGGCGGGGTCGAAGCGCTCGAGGAGCAGCGCGCCTACCTCGCCTACGTCGTCGGCGAAGCCCGCCACGGCTTCGCCCGCGGCCTCTCGCCCCTCGACGCCGCGCTCGCGATCGACCTCGGCCCGTACGCCGACTGGGCGGAGCCCGAGCGCATCGTCTTCCTCGTCGCGCGGGCGTATCGCGAGCTTCGCGGCGAGCCCGACGACGCCCCCATCGACTTCCTCGCCGTCGCCGACGCGATGGCCGAGTACCGCCGCCGCCGGCCGCGCTGAGCGCGCGGACCCGGCGCGTCGCCGCTCCCGATCCGCGCGCAACGCGCCGCGTTTGCGACGCCCACGAGGCGCTGGTACGGCACGCGCATGCTCGCCGGCCGGATCGCCGTCGCCGTCCTCGCCGCGCTCGCCGCCGCGCGCGCGGACGCGGCCGTCGTGCTGCGCGTCGACACCGTCGCGACACCGCCCGACGCGCCCGGCGTGGAGATCACGGCGTCGAACGCGGGCGACGAGGCGGCGGTCGGCGTCACGCCGGTCGTCGTCTCGCAGCACGTGACCGCCGCCGGGGACGGCGCGCGCCTCGATCCGGGCGCACGCCGCGTCTGGCGCCTCTCGCTGCCCCCGCCGCCGGCCCGCGCCGCCGTGCCGGCGATCGGGCAGGTCCGCTGGGCGGGCGCGCGCGAGGGGCGCGGCTCCGTCCCGGTGGTCGCCGTCCTGCGCGCGGCCGACGCCCCGGCACCGTCGGTGGACGCGACGCTCGTCGCGACCCCGCTCGCACGCGTCGCGAGCATGCGCTTCGCGCTCGTGAACCGCGGCGACACGCTCCTCGCCGGCCGCGTCGTCGCCGTCCTCCCGGCCGCGATCACGACCGAGCCCCAGAGCCAGGCGGCGACGCTCGCTGCGCACGCATCGACGACCGTGCCGATCATGCTCGACGCGAGCGAGGCGCGCGTGGGCGTCGACTACCCGGCGTTCGCGTTCTTCGAGTATGCGGACGGCGGTGCCCCGCAGGTCGTCGTCGCGACGACCACGCTGCGCGCGTCGTCCGAGCGCGGCAGTCGGGTGCCCCTCCTCGTCGGCGGCGGCGCCCTCGTCGGAGCGCTCGGCGTCCTCGCCTTCGCGCTGCGCCGGTCGCGGCGCCCCGGCTAGCGGCGTCGCGCGCCCCGGGCGCGCTGCTTCTTGCCGCCGCCCGCCTTCGTCTTGCGCGCCGTCGAGCGCTTCGCACCGCGCCGCGTCTGCTTCGCGCGTGCCGCGCCGCGGCGCGGCTTCGCCGTGCGCGCCGCCGCCCGCCGGCCGCCACGCGCTGGCCGCTCTTCGCCCATCAGGGAGCGCTTCCGCTCCGCGACACGACGGCCCATGTCGCTCCGACGGCGCTCGTCGAGCTGCTCCTCGACGCGGGGAAAGATCTCACCCTCCTCCTCGGTCACGTGGTGCTCGACATTTTGCTCGATGGTCGTCATCTGCGTCTCGAGGTCGCCCTCGTCCCCGCTGCCCGCGGCGAGCTGCGCCTTGACGGCTTGGATCTGCTGCTTCACGCGCTGGTGCTCCTCGAGGGCCTCGCCCACCAGGCGCGCGAGCTCCTCGTCCGTCTCCCGGACGACCGGGTAGAAGAGCTCCTCCTCGATCTGCGTGTGGACCTCGAGCTCCTTGCAGATCTTCTCGGCGACGGAGCGCCGGGTCCGGCCCTGCGAGCCCTGAAAGCGCTGGAACAGCTTGGTCACCGCCTGATGATCCTTCTTCAGCAGCTCGAGCACGTCCATAATTCCTCCCGCTTCGGGACTTTCCTCACGGGATCACGCAAGCCGCGTGCCTTTCGCGACCGGGAGCGAACGTCCCGTTCCGACGCCCCGCGCCCGCGCGGCGTGTCCACTTGTCCTACAAGCGCGGAGCCCCGCGGCGTGCGACGCCACACCAGGGCGCGAGGAGACGGCGGGCCGCGCCCGCCCTCGCGCGGTGCGGCCGAGCGCCGTCCGGGTCGAGGGGGGATCGTCACCTCGGGGCGCGGTTGGCACGGTGGTGACAATGACGGTCCGATGCGGAGCGCGCGCGGTCACGGCGGCCGTCGTCGCCGCGCTCGTCGGCGGGCGGCCCCCGCTCGTCTCCGCGCGCACGAGCGGCGATCCCATCCGCCTCGTGTGGGACGAGGCAGACGTCGCGGGCATGAGCACCATCTGGGACCGCGCCGGCGAGACGCCGATCGGCTCGATGGAGTACCACCAGGTCCGTCGCGGCGACGTGCTCACGACCGTCCGCGTGGCGCGCTTCGCGGACGGGTCGAGCGACGAGGATCGTGCCGAGGCCCGGGTGGCGGGGAGCCTCGTCGCGCTCTCGGGGCGGTCGACGATCCGCGACCCCGACGGCGAGACGACCGTCGACCTCGCGATCGACGTGCCGGGCGGGCGCATCACGGGCTGGGTCGGCCGAGGCGCGTCGCGGGCGGCCATCGACGAGCGCGAGCGGCTGCCGCCAGGCACGTACTGGGGGCCGCTCGTGTTCCTCGTGCTCAAGAACTTCGACGCCAACGCGGAAGGCGACCGCGTCGTCTTCCGGACGGTTGCGCCCACCCCGCGCCCGATCGTCCTGGACATGGTCCTCACGCGGGTAGGCGGCGAGCGGATCGACCGCACGGGCATCGCCGTCCAGACGGCGCGTTTCGCGCTCCGGCCGACGATCCACTGGTCGATCGACCCGCTCGTCCGGCTGCTCGCGCCCGACGCGACGTTCTGGGTCCTGCCGGGCGACCCGCCGGCGCTCGCCCGCTTCGCGGGCCCGCGGAACTGGGCCCGGCAGCCGATCGTCATCGAATGATGGCCCGTCGCGCGCTCCGGAGCGTTTCCGAGCCGCCCGATCCGCCGGCCCCGCCTCGCATCGTGACCGTCCGGCGCCTCCGCCGTCGGCGCTGGCACCGGCTCCCCGGCGTCCGCCGGCTGGTGGCGCTTCGCCGGCGCGTCGAGGGGCGCCTGGCCGCCGCCGCGAAACTCGAGACAGCGCCCCCGGAGCGGTTCGGCTTCCGGTTCGTGGACGCCTCGCGCCTCTTCTTCGTGACCGCGCTCTTCCACCGCTGGTACTTCCGCGTCGAAAGCCACGGCCTCGGCTCGCTGCCCGCCGGCCCCGTGCTGCTCGTCGCGAACCACGGCTCGCACGTGCTCGCCTGGGACGGCGCGATGATCGTGACCGCATGCCTGATGGACGCCGAGACGCCGCGCCTCGCCCATGGGATGGCGGAGCATCGCCTCATGTCGCTGCCGATCCTCGGCAAAGTCGCCCGGCGCATCGGGGCCGTCGCCGGGAACCGGGCGGCGTGCGAAGCGCTCCTCCGCAGCAGCGCCGTCGTCCTCACGTTCCCGGAAGGCGTGAAAGCGCTCCGCAAGCCGTTCCGGGCGCGGTACCGGCTCGCGCCGTTCGGGCACGGATTCGTGCACGTCGCGCTCGCGACGGGCGCCCCGATCGTGCCCGTCGCCGTCATCGGCGCCGAGGAGGAGGCTCCGCTCCTCGCGAATCCCTCGTGGCTCGCGCGGCTGCTCCGGACCCCCGTCGCGCCGCTCGCGCCGACCCTCTTCGTCCCGCTCCCGGTGAAGTACCGCCTGCACTTCGGGGCGCCGATCCACGTCGACGGACCGCCGACGGAGGACGTCGTCGGGCGTCACGTCGCGACCGTGCGGTCGGAGCTCCAAGCGCTCGTGCGTCGGGGCCTCGCGTGCCGTCGCCATGCCTTTTTCTAGCCTCCTCCTTCCGTCCCGCCCCGCCTAGACGGTGGCGACACGTGCATGCTAGAAGGCGGCCTGATGTACGCCCGGGGGGATGGAGGGCATGTCCGGGTGAAGCTGACATGGGAGCTAGAATGGGAAAGAGACTGTACGTCGGCAACCTCCCTTACCAAACCGAGGAGAGCCAGCTGCGCGCGCTCTTCGAGCAGGACGGACGCCAGGTCGAGGAAGTGAAGATCGTGACCGACCGGGAGACGGGTCGGCCCCGCGGCTTCGCCTTCGTCGAGATGGCCACGGACGCTCAGGCACAGGCGGCCGTCGAGGCCCTGCACGGCAAGCCGTTCGGCGGCCGCCCGCTCACCGTGAGCGAGGCGCGCGAGCGGACGCCTGGTGGCGGCGGCGGTGGGGGACGCGGCGGCTTCGGCCGGCGCGAGCGCCAGGTCTGAGCGCACCCTCATAGGCGGCGCCGCCGCGATCGGCCGCGTCCGCTCCGGAAACGCCCGCGCCGCACGGGGTCGATCCGTGTGTGCGCCTCTCGCCGCCCGCGCGCTCGGATCGTTCGCTCGCAACGAAGACCCGCACCGGGTAGCCTGAACGCACCGGGGGAGGTCGGCATGTGCGGACGGGCTCTCGCGCTGGTGCTGGTCACGACGATCACGCCCCTCGGCGCGGCGGATGCCGCGCCCTCCCCGCCGAAGCTCCGCGCGACCGTCCGCCAGACCGGCGTCGTCACGCTCCGCTGGACGTTCCGCGGGACGACGGACACGCAGACGACGATGCGGGTCGAGCGCGCGATGGACGCCGGTGACTTCGCGCCGCTCGCCACCGTATCCGCGCCGCGGCGGCGGCAGACGTGGCTCGACGCGAGCCCGCCGGCCGGCACGGTCCACTACCGTGTCGAGGTCGTGAGCGACGCCGGCACGTCGGGCTGGAGCAACGTCGCCTCCGTCGAGGTGGCGGGTGCACCCGTCCCGGGCTCCGGTGCCGGGGGTCCACCGCTCGCCGAGGGGCAGCACGAGTGCCCGGCGGACACCGTCGAGCAGGTGGTCGCGCTCGTGAACGCGGCCCGCGCGGATCACGGCATCCGCGCTCTCGCCGCCGACACGCGGCTCGCGCGGGCGGCACGCGCACACACGATCGCCATGGCCGCGAGCCGGAATCTCTCGCACGACGGCTGGCTCGATCACATCCGGGCGGCCGGGTACGCGGGCGGGCTCCTCGGCGAGAACATCGCGTACGGTTACCCGAGCGCATCTGCCGTCGTCCGTGGCTGGCTCGGGAGCAGCGGGCATCGCGCGAACATCCTGAACGGCGGCTTCGTCGACACGGGCGTCGGGTGCGTCGTCGACCCGGGCGGCCGCCTCTGGTGGACGGAGGACTTCGGGGGCTGAGCAGCATGCTTGCGCGCGCGGCGTGCGATCGCTAAGCAGCAGCATGCGCTGGATCGCGGTTGGGCTCGCGCTCGCGGTGTTCGGCTGCGCGTCGCACAAGGCGCCGACCGTGCCCGTCCCGCCGGCAACGAAGGGGCGCATCTCCTCCGCCGCCGTCGTCATCGAGCGGGTCGGTGATGTACAGCCGATCGGCGTCGCGATCACGAACGGCCTGAGCGACCGCGTGCGCGTCGACCCCCAGCAGGTCTTCGTCCCCGGACGGGGCTGGGACCGGATCGCGGCCCTGCCGCCCGGCGAGGCCGCGCGTCGCGCGGGCGGCCGGAAGCTGCCCGGCACGCTCGGCGGCGCGGCGACGGGCGCGGCGGCGGGCGGCATCCTCGGCGCGCTCGGCGGGGCGATCTCCGGCGCGATCCAGGGGGGCATCGGCCTCGCCACCGCCGCGGGGGCCGCCGTCGGCACGACGATCGGTGCCATCGGAGGCGCGGTCGGCGGCGGCCACGGCGCCGAGCCCGACGTCGCCGGCTTCGAGGAGCGCGCGCTGCACGCGGGCGTCCTCGAGCCCGACTTCTCGACCAGCGGCTACGTGTACTTCCCGGCGGGCACGTACCCGACGGTCGAGCTGCTGCTCACCGACGAGCGGCATGGCGTCGTGCGCGAGGTCGTGCCGATCACCGCACCGCAGTGAGGCGGCTCCTCGGCGCCGCCGTCCTGCTCGCGGCGCTCGCCGCCGTCGCGCGCGGCGTCGCGCCTCCGGTCGTCGGGTGGCGCGACGCGGGCGCGCACGTCGGCGACATCGTGACGGTCGAGGGCGACGTCGTGGGTGCGCACACGTCGGGCAGCACGTGCGTCCTCGAGTTCGCCACCGACGACCCGTCCGCGTTCCGCGCGATCCTGGTCGTGCCGATCGTGTCGAGCCTCCCGCCTGAGCCCGAGCGGCTCTACGTCGGCAAGCGCGTGCGCGTGAGCGGCCGCGTGCAGCGCTTCGAGGGCCGGCCCGAGATGGTGCTCCGCGGCCCGTCGCAGATCGAGGTCGTCGATCTGGGCGGGGCACCCGGCCTCGCCGCCGCCCCGCGGGAGCCCGCGCCCCCGCCCGGCGAGACGCCCGGACTCTCGCCGGCGGCGTCCCACCCGCCGCCCGCGCCCGTCGCCGCGCCCACGGCCGTTCCTGCGACGCCGCCGGTCACCGCGGCCCCGTCGGTCGCCGCGACCCCGCCGGGCGCCGCGACGCCGCCGACCGCGGCGACGTCGCCCGCAACCGCACCGCCCGCGGCGACGCCGCCCGCGACCACGCCACCGCCGCGCGGGCTCGCGGAGGCCGTCGGCCGCCAGCTCGCTCAGGTCGACGCTTGCGCGCGCGCCCGCGCCCGCTGGCGCGAGGCCGCCGCGGCCGCCCACGCACGCACCGACGCGCTCGGCCGGTGCCTCGCCGCCGGGGGCTACCACTGCCGGGCCGAGGCCGCGGCGCTCGCGCCGTCGCTCACGTCGCTCGAGTGGAGCGAGCAGCAGGTCGACGAGGCCTGCCGATAGCGGCCCAAACGGACCGCTCTCGCGGTCCGGCCTCCTACTCCGTCTGGTTGCCGGGGGCGCCTTCTTCTTCGGTCTCGACGAAGATGTCGATCTCGTCGGTGCCCTTGTTGCCCTTCTGGTTCGTGACGGTGAGGGTGGCGGTGTACTCGCCGACCTTCTCGTACGTGTGGACCGGGTTCTGCTCGGTGCTCTTGTTGCCGTCGCCGAAGTCCCACGCGAACGTGAACGGGCCGCCGGTCTCCTCCTCGACGGAGGCCGTGAACTGGACCTTCAGCGGCGGCGCTCCCTCGTCCGGCTCCGCTTCGGCGATGACGTCGAGCTCGTATTCATCCTCGTCCTCTTCGTTCCCCGCTTCCGTGGTGGGCGTCGTCGCCTTTCCCATCGTGGTCGTGGTCGGGGTGGTCGCGGTCTTCTCGGAGCCGCCGCATCCCGTCATGACGAGGCCGGCGATCAGCGCGGCCAGCAGCAGGGTTGCTCGCATCAATATCTTCCTCCCTCACCCGCCCTGACAGCGGGCCGGAAAACCTGGCATAGCTACCTGGGGGGCCCGAGGAAGGCAAGATGGACCGGACGAGGCGCCGGCGCACCCGCGGCGGTCACCGCGCGATCGTGAGCGTCACCCCGCGGCGCTCGACGTCGCCGAGCGCCGAGAGGAAGGCCCTGCGCAGCGGGGGCGGCAGGCGGACCTCGACGCGGGTCGCAGGGCCCCGGCGGGCGAGCAGGTGCTCACGCAGGAGCTGGACGTCGTACGGGACGACCCGCCCCGAGAGCCGGAGCCGGTCGCGCTCGCGATGGATGACGGCGTGAAACATGCGCGGGTGTGAGACGGCTTGCAGGTTCCGTGCCCGGAAGAAGCCGCGGCGGGGCGAGGGCGCCCGGCCGGCGCCCCGTCGGATCCGTGACGCAGCGGCAGCCTCAGACGTACGTGAGCCACGACGCGTAGCGGGCGTCGCGGCCCTTCACGATCGCGAAGAAGAGCTCCTGGAGCCCGCGTGTCACGGGCCCCGGCCGGCCGGCGCCGATGCGGCGGTCGTCCAGCTCGCGGATCGGCGTCACCTCCGCCGCCGTACCGGTGAAGAACGCCTCGTCGGCGAGGTAGACCTCGTCGCGCGTGAAGCGCTCCTCGCGCACCATGGTCCCGAGATCGGCGAGCAGGCGGAGGATCGCCTGACGGGTGATGCCGCCGAGGACCGTCGGGAGCGGCGTCGTCTTCACGACGCCGTCGGCCACGATGAAGACGTTCTCGCCGCTCGCCTCGGAGACGTACCCGTCGACGTCGAGCAGCAGGGCCTCGTCGTACCCCGCCGCGCGCGCCTCGCGCGCCGCGAGGATCGAGTTGACGTAGTGCCCGACCGCCTTCGCCTTCGTGAGCAGGGTGTTTGGATGGAAGCGCTGGAACGAGCTCGTCTTCACGCGGATGCCCTGCGCGAGCCCCTCGTCGCCGAGATACGCGCCCCACGGCCACGCCGCGATCGCGACCCGCGTCGGCGTCCTCGCGGCGACGCCCATCTCGCCGTCGCCCATGAAGGCGATCGGGCGGATGTAGCACTCGCGGAGCCGGTTCGCGCGGACCGTCTCGAGACACGCGTCGACGAGCCGCTCGCGGGGATACGGGATCGGCAGGTCGAGCACGTGGGCCGATCCGTAGAGCCGGTCGATGTGCTCGCGAAGCCGGAAGACCGCGGACCGGCCATCGTCGCACGCGTAGCAGCGGATGCCCTCGAAGACGCCGAGCCCGTAGTGCAGCGTGTGCGTCAAGACGTGGACCTGCGCCGCATCCCACGGCACGAGCGCTCCATCGAACCAGATCCGCTCCGTCGTCTGCATCCCGACGACGCTACCCCGAAGTCGCGCGGCAACGCAAACTAGCCGGCGGCCTCGGCGAAGCGACGATCGTAGACGTCGCGGATCGCCGCGCGGTGCCGATCGTGGTCGGCGCGCAGGGCCGCGACCACCGCCGCGTCTTCCCCCGCGTACCCCAGGCGGCGCGCCAGCGCGGCGAGCGCGTGGGGGTCGTCGGCGACCGCCTCGACGGGCTGGTCGCGCTCGAGGCGGGCGCGGTTCGCGAGCGCCCGGAGGAAGGCGTAGCCGGCGGCCAGCGCGTCGGCCTCGGCCGCGGGAAGCACGCCCTCGGCGCGGAGCGCGTCGAGCGCCGCGCTCGTCGAGCGGACGCGGAGCGCGGGATGGGCGTGACCGTGGCGGAGCTGGAGCATCTGGACGAGGAACTCGACGTCGACGAGCCCGCCCCGTCCCGTCTTGAAGCGGACGACGCCCGCCTCGTCCTCGCCGCGCTCGCGCGCGATGCGCTCTCGCATGCGCGCGATCTCCGCGACCTCCGCGGGCACGAGCCCGCGCCCGTACACGAAGCGCTCGACGATCACCGCCAGGCGCTCGCGCAGCGCCGGCGGCCCCGCGACGGGTCGCGCCTTGATGAGGGCCTGACGCTCCCACACCTGCGCGCTCGTCGCGTGATAGTCCTCGAACGCCTCGCGCGCCGACACGAGCGGTCCCTGGTTGCCGGAGGGCCGGAGCCGGGTGTCGATGCGGTACGCCATCCCCTCGCGCGTCGGCGTCTGGAGGGCGCTGATCGCGCGCTGCGCGATCCGCGTGAAGAGCTCGTGCGGCGTGCGCCCGCCCCACCACGCGGCGTCGCCCGGCTCGTAGATGAAGATGAGATCGAGGTCGGAGGCGTAGTCGAGCTCGCCGCTGCCGAGCTTCCCCATGCCGAGGACGGCGAGACCGCCGCCGGCCGGCCCCTCCAGGGCGAGCCCGGCGCGCCGGAGGACCTCGCGCGACGCGATGCCGAGCGCCGCGTCGAGGCAGGTCTCGGCGAGCGCGCTCAGCTGCGCGGAGATCCCCTCCGGCGGCAGCTCGCCCTCGATGTCGTGGACGCCGATGCGCAGGAACTCCTCGTGACGGAAGCGGCGGAGCACGTCGAGCTCCGCCTCGAGGTCGGAGGCCGCCGCGAGCCGGCCCGCGAGCTCGGCGGCCAGCTCCTCCCGGGAGCGGACGACGCGGACCAGGTCGGCGCGCACGAGGCTGTCGAGCAGCTCGGGGTGGCGGAGGAAGAACGCCGAGAGGAACTCGCTGGTCGCGAACAGGCGGACGAAGAGCCGCATCACGCCCGGGTTCTCGAGCAGGAGATGGAGGTAGCTCGAGCGCGCGCCGACGGTCGAGACGAAGGTCGCGAGGTGATGGAGCGCGCGATCGGGGTGCGCGGAGCGCGCGATCTCCCGCAGCAGGGCGGGCGCGAGCGCGGCGAGCGCCTGGCGGCGGCGCGCCGACGCGGGCGCGTGCGGCGGTCCGTCGCGGAGGAGGCGGAGGTCGCGCCACGCGGCGGGGACGTCGTGGAACCCGAGGCGCGCGAGGCGGGCCCGCGCCTCGTCCTCGTGCTCGAGCTGGTCGAGGAGGGTCTCGAGCTCCGGCTCGGTCTCTCGCCGGCGCGCCTCGGCCGCGCCGTAGAAGAGCGCCTCGAACGCCGCGTGCACGACCGTCGTGTGGCGCGCGTGCGCCGTCCAGAACGCGCCGAGGCCGTCCGCGAGGAAGCCGCACCGGCGGGCGAGCGCCGTCGCCTCCTCGGGATCGGCGGGGATCACGTGCGTCTGCCGCTCCTGCGCGATCTGCACCTTGTGCTCGACGTCGCGGAGGAAGCGGTACGCGTCGGCGAGCGCCGCCGCGAGATCGGTGTCGACGTACCCGTACCCCGCGAGCGCCGCGAGCGCGGCGAGCGTCGGGCGGAGCCGGAGCCGCTCGTCCTTCCCGCCGTGGACGAGCTGCTGCGCCTGCACGAAGAACTCGACCTCGCGGATGCCGCCGCGCCCGAGCTTCACGTCGCGGCGCGCCGCTTCGAAGTCGCGGAACGACGCGTCCACGCGCCGCTTCATCGCCTGGAGGTCCTCGATCGTCGCGTAGTCGAGGAAGCGGCGGTAGACGAAGGGGACGAGCTCCTCGAGCAGCCGCGCGGCGAGCGCGCGGTCGCCGGCGATCGGGCGCGCCTTCAGCCACGCGGCCCGCTCCCAGGTCTGGCCCCACGTCTCGTAGTACCCGAGCGCCGCGGGGAGCGAGACCGCGACCGGCCCCTCGCCGCCGCCCGGCCGGAGCCGGAGGTCGACGCGGAAGCAGAGCCCGTCCTCGGTCACCTCGCCGAGCGCACGCGTCACCTCCTCCGCGAGCCGCGTGAACCACTGCGCGAGCGTGCGGCCGCCCTGCTGCTCGCCGTCCGTCTCGTAGACGTAGACGAGGTCGACGTCCGAGCTGTAGTTGAGCTCCTCGCCGCCGAGCTTCCCCATGCCGAGGACGGCGAAGCCCGCGGGCCGGTCCCCCGCGAACGCCGGGCCCCACTCGGCTTCGAGCCGCGCGCGCGCCGCCGCGACGGCCACCTCCGCGACGCCCTCGGCGAGCGCGCTGATCTCGCGCATCGTCTCGTCGACGGTCGCGAGCCCGAGGAGGTCGCGCCCGCCGATCCGCACCTGCTCCCGGCGCCGATGGCGCCGGAGCGCCGCCTGGAGCGCCGCCCGGGACACGGGGCCCGCCGCACCCGCCCCCACGAGCGCGCCGACGTGCGCCGCGACGTCGCGCCGGGGCACCTCGACGATCGGCGCGAAGACCTCCGGCCACGCCGCCCCCTCGCCGTAGAGCACGGCGGCGAGCGCCGGGCTGCCGCCGAGCACGCGCAGCACCCCCGCGACGCGATCGGGCGGCGGCGGCACGCCGCTCGCCTCGAGGAGGCGGGCGACCGCGTGGAGCGCACCCGCCGGGTCGGCGGCGGCGACGAGCCCGGCGACGACGGCGTCCGCGGGCGCCCCGGCGAGCCAAGGCGCGAGCGGCGCGGCCGCCTCCGCGATGCGGCGCGCGTCGCCGGCGCCGGCGTCCGCGACGGCCCGGGAGAGCGCCTCGGGCGTCATGCGGAGCGCCGGCCGAAGTCGGCCGCGACGCCGGCGTCCGCGAGCCGCCGCCGCAGGTACGCGTGACGGACGCCGTGCTCGCTCACGCTCACGGCGTCGGCGCCGACGGCCGCGAGGACGCGCGCGAGGACGAGCGCGCCCGCGGGCAGGATGCCCGCGCGGCCGGGGTCGAGCGCCGGCCACGTCGCGCGGACGGCGGCGGGCGTCGTCTCGAGCCGCCGGCGGAGCGCGGCGAGCGCCGCCGCGGAGAGCCCGTGTCCGTGCACGCGGCGCGGATCCCAGCGCACGAGACCGAGGTCGAGGGCCGCGAGGGCCGTCGCGGTGCCGCCCGACGCCGCAACCGCCGCACCGGCAGCGCGGGCCGCGTCGACGACGCCGCTCGCGGCGAGCGCGGCGTCGACGGCGGCCGTCGCGCGCGCGACCTCGACCGCGGACGGCGGATCGCCTGCGAGGTACGTCTCCGTGAGCCCGAGGCCGCCGAGCGGGACGCTCCCCGCCGCGACGATCGCCTCGCCCCGCCCGAGCGTCAGCTCCGTCGTCCCGCCGCCGACGTCGACGACGAGGAGCGCGCTCGTCGCGGGCAGCGCCGCCGCGACGGCCGCGTACGCGAGGCGGGCCTCCTCCTCGCCCGACACGATCGCGATCGGCACCCCGCTCGCCGCGGCGAGCTCGCCGACGAAGGCCGCGCCGTCCCGCGCGCGCCGGGCGGCGGCCGTCGCGAGCCCCCAGACGTCGGTCGCGCCCGCCGCACGCGCGCGCGCCGCGAAGTCGAGGACCGCCGCGCGCGTCTCGGCGCGCGCCGCGGGATCGAGCGCCCCGCCGTCGTGGAGCCCGCGCCCGAGCCGCGTCGTCGCGAGCGCGGCGTCCCGCGTGCGCACGCTGCCCTGGACGTCCACCTCGACCGTCAGGAGGAGCACGGAATTGCTGCCGACGTCGATCACGGCAGCGGTCCGCGCCCGCTCCGCGCTCACGCGACCGACTGGCTCGCCGCCTCGCCGCCGACCTGCGTCTCCTGCCACCGCGCGAGCGCGTCGAGCGCGCGTTCGGCCAGCGCGAGCTTCTTCTCCCGGCCGCGGAGCGTGCGCGCGAGCGGCGGGAAGAGCCCGTAGTTCGCGTTCATCGGCTGGAACGCCTTCTTCCCGCGCTGCGTGACGTACGCGAGAAGCGAGCCGAGGGCCGTCGAGCGGGGCGGCGTGAGCGCCGCCCCGCCCCGGACGAGGCGGGCGGCGTTCATGCCCGCGAGCATGCCCGTCGCCGCGGACTCGACGTAGCCCTCGACCCCGACGAGCTGTCCGGCGAGGAAGAGTCGCTTCCGCCCGATCACCTGGAGCGACGGGAGGAGGAGCGCCGGCGAGTTGACGAAGGTGTTGCGATGGAGGCTCCCGAGACGCACGAACTCGGCGTGCTCCAGGCCGGGGATCATGCGGAAGACGCGCCGCTGCTCGGGGTACGTCATCTTCGTCTGGAAGCCGACCATGTTGAAGAGGCGCCCCTCGGCGTCGTCCTGGCGGAGCTGCACGCACGCGTACGGCCGCTTCCCGTCGCGCGGGTCGACGAGGCCGACGGGACGCATCGGCCCGAACGCGAGCGTGTCGGGCCCGCGGCGCGCCATCTCCTCGATCGGCATGCAGCCCTCGAAGTAGATGCAGCGCTCGAAGTCGCGCGTCGGCACCTTCTCGGCGGCGACGACGGCCTCGACGAACGCGTAGTACTGCGTCCGGTCGAGCGGGCAGTTGATGTAGTCCTCGCCGCCCTTCCCGTAGCGCGACGCCTTCCACGCGACCGTCATGTCGATCGAGTCGACCGCGACGATGGGCGCGATCGCGTCGTAGAAGTAGAGGTGGGCCGTGCCGAGCGCCGTCGCGAGCGCCTGCGAGAGGGCGGGCGACGTGAGGGGGCCGGTCGCGAGGATCGTCGTGCCCTCGGGGATCGCCGTCACCTCCTCGCGCACGACGCGGACGCCGGGAAGCGCCTCCACCGCGGCCGTGAGCCGCGCGGCGAAGTGCGTCCGGTCGACGGCGAGGCACGCGCCGGCGGGCACCTGCGTCGCGTCCGCGGCCTGCATGACGAGCGAGCCGAGCCGGCGCATCTCCTCCTTCAGGAGCCCGACCGCGGTCTCGAGCGTGGCGTTGCGGAAGGAGTTGGAGCAGACGAGCTCGCCGAGGCGGTCGGTCTGGTGCGCCTCGGTGCGGCGGACGGGTCGCATCTCGTAGAGGTCGACGGGCACGCCGCGGCGCGAGAGCTGCGCGGCGGCCTCCGCGCCCGCGAGCCCGCCGCCGATGACGGTGACGCGCTCGTCGCTCATGGCACCGTCGCCTGCCGCGGCGGCCGGGGCGGGCGGCGCGGCCGGCGCTTCGCGACCGCGGCGGGCGGGGCGGCGCCGTCGCCGTCGGCCTTCGCGGCGGCCTTGCGCGGCGGGCGGCGGCGGCCGACCTGCGCGGCGGCGCGGCGCTCGGGGAGCGGGGCGTAGTCCCCGCCGTCCCCGGTGTCGAGCTGCGCCTGCCAGCCGCACTCCTCCTTCGGGCAGCGACGGACGGTCCCGTAGCGCTTCGTCACCTTCTCGGTGACGAAGCCGGCGCCGCACTTCGGACAGGCTTCCGGGATCGGCCGGTCCCAGGCGACGAACTGGCACGCCGGGTAGCGACTGCAGCTGTAGAAGGTCTTCCCGCGCCGCGAGCGGCGCTCCATCATCTCGCCCTCGCCGCAGCCGATGCACTTGACGCCGGTCGGGACGGGCTTGTGGAGCGGCTGCATGTTCCGGCACTCGGGATACCCCGAGCAGCCGAGGAACTTCCCGTAGCGGCCGAACCGCACCTGCATCGGGCGGCCGCACTGCTCGCACTTCTCGTTCGTCGTCTCGGCCTCGACGGGCTTCACCGTCCCGTCCTCGGCGCGCGTGAAGTTCTTCGTGTTCTTGCACTCGGGGTAGCCCTTGCAGGCGAGGAACTCGCCGCGCCGCCCCCACTTGATGACCATCTCGTTGCCGCACTTCTCGCACTTGAGGCCGGTCGGGCGCTCCTCTCGCTTCACGTCGCGCATGTGGACCTCGGCCCTCTCGAGGTCCTTCGCGAAGGGCTCCCAGAAGCGGCGCATCGCGCGCACCCAGGACTCCTTGCCCTCCTCGATGAGGTCGAGCTCCTCCTCCATGCCCGCGGTGAACTCGACGTTCAGCACGTCGGGGAAGGACTCGACGAGGAGGTCGGTCACGAGGAAGCCGAGCTCCGTCGGCTTGAGCCGCCGCTGCTCGTCCTCGACGACGTACTCCTTGTTGAGGATCGTGCCCATGATGCTCGCGTACGTCGACGGCCGCCCGATGCCCTGCTCCTCGAGCTCCTTGATGAGGGTCGCCTGGGTGAAGCGCGGCGGGGGCTGCGTGAAGTGCTGCTCGGGGAGGATCTCGCGGAGGGTCAGGCGCTCGCCCTCGGTGAGCTCCGGCAGCTGACCCTCGCCCTCCTCCTCGGGGTCGCGGGCCTCGTCGTCGCGACCCTCGGTGTAGACGCGGATGAAGCCGTCGAACTTCATGATCTGCCCGTTCGCCCGGAACCGGCAGCGCCCGGCCTCCACGTCGACGGCGGTCGCGTCGTACACGGCGGACTCCATCTGGCTCGCCACGAACCGGTTCCAGATGAGGGTGTAGAGCGCCAGCTCGTCCCTGTCGAGATGGGCGGCGACGCGCTCCGGATCCCACTCCATCGACGTCGGGCGGATCGCCTCGTGCGCGTCCTGGGCGTCCTTCTTCGAGCGGTAGACCTGGGGCGATTCGGGCACGTACGACGCGCCGTAGCGACGCGCGATCCACTCCCGCGCGGCGGCGATCGCCTCGCCCGAGAGGCGCGTCGAGTCGGTGCGCATGTAGGTGATGAGGCCGACGGCGCCCTCGTCGCCGAGCTCGACGCCCTCGTAGAGGCGCTGGGCGATGCGCATCGTGCGCGACGGCTGGAAGCCGAGCTTCCGCGACGCCTCCTGCTGGAGCCGCGAGGTGATGAACGGCGGCGTCGGGTGGCGTCGCCGCTCCTTCCGCTCGACCTTCGTGACGGTCCAGACGGCGTCGTCGAGCCCGGCGAGCACCTCGTCGACGCGCGCCTTCGCGTCCAGCCGGAAGGACTTGTGGTCGAGCTTCCGCCCCTCGACCTCGACGAGCCGCGCGACGAAGGGCGGCGGGGTCCCGGACTCGAGCCGCGCCTCGACCGTCCAGTACTCCTCGGGGACGAAGGCCCGGATCTCGCGCTCGCGCTCCGCGATGATGCGGACGGCGACCGACTGCACGCGGCCCGCGGAGAGCCCGCGGCGCACCTTCGTCCAGAGGAGCGGCGAGAGCTTGTAGCCGACGAGCCGGTCGAGGATGCGCCGCGCCTGCTGCGCCTCGAAACGGTTCCGGTCGAGCCTGCCGGGGTTCCTCAAGGCTTCGAGCACCGCCTTCTTCGTGATCTCGTTGAACAGGACTCGGTGCACGTTCTTCCGCTTCGAACCGAGCTTCTGTGCGATGTGCCAGGCGATCGCCTCGCCCTCGCGGTCGGGGTCGGGGGCGAGGTACACGTTCTCCTTGTCCTTGGCCGCCTTCTTGATCTCGTCGAGGACCTTCGCCTTGCCCTGGATCACGTGGTACTCGGCGGCGAAGTCGTGCTCGACGTCGACGCCGAGCTTCGACTTCGGGAGGTCCATCACGTGCCCGATGGACGCCTTCACCTGGTAGTTCTTCCCCAGGTACTTGCCGAGGGTCTTCGCCTTGGCAGGAGACTCGACGATGACGAGGTGCTTGGCCATGGCTCGAGACGCGGGCCGAGCGCTCATGCCGCCTGCCGGCAGAACCGCTTGCCGGGCAGCTGGCGGACGAGCCCACGGAGCTCGAGCGCGAGGAGCGTCTCGAGCGCAGCGGCGGCGGGCAGCGCCGCGCGCCGGATGACGTCGTCGACGTGCCCGCCCTGCGGGCCGACGGCGCCGAGGACGCGCCGCTCGATCGGCGCGAGCGCCGCCTCCGCCTCGGCAGCGCGCGCGGCCACGAGACGCGCGCCGAGCGCCGGCGCGACCGCGCCGAGGACGTCCTCGGCCGACGTGACGAGTGTCGCGCCCTCCTGGATCAGGCGATGCGATCCGCGGTGGGACGCCGCGTCCGCGGGCCCCGGCACGGCGAACACCTCACGCCCCTGCTCGAGCGCGCAGCGCGCGGTGATGAGCGAGCCGCTGCGCTCGGCCGCCTCGACGACGACGGTCGCGAGCGTCATCCCGCTGATCAGGCGGTTGCGGCGCGGGAAGTGGAAGGCCCGCGGCGGCGCCCCGCACGGGAGCTCGCTCACGAGCGCGCCCCGGGCCGCGATCGTGGCCGTCAGCTCCCGGTGCCACGACGGATAGATGACGTCGATGCCCGTGCCGAGGACGGCGATCGTGCGGCCGCCCGCGTCGAGCGCGGCGCGGTGCGCGGCGGCGTCGATGCCCGCCGCGAGCCCGGAGACGACCGTGACGCCGGCGCGCGCGAGGTCGCGCCCAAGGGCCGCCGCCATGCGCCGGCCGTACTCGCTCGCGCGCCGGGCGCCGACGATGGCGACCGCGACCTCGTCGGCGGGCGCGAGCGCTCCCCGGACGGCGAGCGCGAGGGGCGGGTCGGCGATGGCGCGAAGACGCACCGGAAAGCGCGGCGACGGGAGCGGGACGACGGCCGCCCCCGCGGCGCGGACTCGCACGAGCTCCGCGCGGGCGCGCCGCCGCGCGCCCTGCACAGCGGCCACCTGCGCCTCGTCGAGGCCGGCGGCGGCGAGACGCACGGGCGCCGCCTCGAGCACGGCGGCGGCCGAGCCCAACCGCTCGACCAGCCCGAGCGCCACGGTCGGGGGAAGCCCGTCGACCCGCGCGAGCGCGAGCCAGTCGAGCACCTCCACCTCGGCGCTCGGAAGATCCGTCCGTTCCGTCATCCGAAGAGTGCACCCGGTACTACAGCAGCGGGGACGTTGCAAATCTGTGGCATTTTCGCACCCTGCGTCGCGGAGTGAAAGCGGCGCTTCGCCGCGCGCGACGCGCTACGACCGGCGCCGCTCCTCCAGCTCGTCGAGCGTCCTCGGCCAGTCGGTGCGCAGCAGCCGCGAGAGGGCGCGGTCGGCGAGGAGGCGGCCGCCCGTCTGACAGCGGGCGCAGTAGTTCGTCTCGTTGTCGGCGAACGCGATCCGCTGGACCGGCGCGCCGCAGTCCGGACACGGCTTGCCGTACCGCCCGTGCACCGCCATGCCCTCGCGGAACGCGGTCACCTTCTCCGGGAACCGGCTCCCGGTCTCGGCGCGCAGCCGGTCCGTCCACTCGCGGAGCGTCGCCTGCGTCGCCGCGTGGAGGCGCACCATCTCGTCGGCGGTGAGCTGCCGCGTCTGCTTCACGGGCGACAGCCGCGCCCGGTGGAGGATCTCGTCGGAGTACGCGTTGCCGATCCCCGCCAGGATCCGCGGGTCGGTGAGGGCGCGCTTCACGGTGTGGTTCTCGCGCGTGAGCGCGGCGGCGAAGGCGTCGAGGTCGGCCTCGAGCGGCTCGATGCCGCCCGCGTCGAGCGTGCGGAGCGCGGCCTCACCCCGGACCACGTGGAGCGCCGCGCGCTTCTTCGTCCCGGCCTCGGTGAGGACGAGCGTCCCGTTCGCGAAGTCGAACGCGGCGAGGCCGAGCTTCCGGGGTACGCGGGTCCCGCGCTCGACGAACCGGAGCCGCCCCGCGATCATGAGGTGGATCACGAGGTAGAGGTCGTCTTCGAGCGCGAAGACGATCCGCTTGCCGACGCGCCGGAGCGCGAGGACCTTCCGTCCCTCGACGGCGGCGAGCGGCGGCTCGACCGTCCGCAGCACGAACGGGCTCGCGAGCCGGACGCGGTCGAGCGCACGGCTGAGGACGCGGCGCTCGAGCGCTTCGAGGTAGACCGTGACGTCGGGCAGCTCGGGCACGACGCCCGCCCGCTAGTGTCCCGGACCGGAAGTCCGTTGCCGAAGTCGGGGCGGGATCGGCGACGCTGACAAGGCGCGACGACGAGGAATAGTTGGCGCCATTCCGAGGAGGAGCAACGCAGTCAGCGTGGTCGCGAGGGCCCCGAGTTTGGTGACGGACGTCCGGTCGGGGACACTAGGACTCCCCGCGGGGCTCCCCGATCCGGAGCGCGACGACCTTGCCGGCGGGAGGGGAGTCGCCCGCCGTGCCCTGCACCGCGCTCGGCCCGCCCTCCGGCGGCCGCATCGCACGCCGCGCCCGGCGGAGCGCCCGCGCCGACTCCTCGAGCCGGCGGCGCACCGCGAGCGCGCGCTTCGCGTCGCGGTAGCCGGCGGCCATCAGGTTCCGGTTCTTCCGCGGATGGGCGTTGAAGACCGTGAGCGGGCCGAACCCGCTCCACTGCTCGCCGGGCTCGATCACGACGACCGGGATGCCGTGGAAGCGGCCCTGCTCCATCGGCGCGTAGAGGTAGCCCATGTTGCCGATCGTCCGCCACATGACGTCGACCAGGCGCTGGGTGAAGCCGACGAACGTCCGGAAGCCCCGGCGATACGGCAGCTCGCTCGGGATGGGGGCGAGGAGGTAGATCTCCGTCGCGCCGAGATCGACGGCGCGGTCGAGCGGGACGTTCCAGGCGAAGCCGCCGTCGACGAACCAGTCATTCCGGAAGCGGACCGGCGGGAAGAGCAGCGGAATCGCGTAGCCCGCGCGCGACACGGTACGGAGCTCCTCCCAGTCGGCGCAGTCGCGCTGGCCATACACCTCGCCGCGCCCGCGCGAGAGGTTCAGGAGGACGAACTCGAGCTCGAGGGGGCTCTCGAAGATCTTCGGGAAGTCGACCCACCGCTCGACGGCGGTCGTCAGTCGGTCCATCGAGAAGAGCGACAGCCCGACCAGCGGGTTGTGCCGGAGGCTCGGCGAGAAGATGCGCGGGAGCGAGCTGAAGCTCCGCCACGCCTCCTCGAGGCACTCGACGCCGCCCGACGCGTAGGCGCAGGCGTTGATGACGCCGATCGAGCTTCCGATCATCGCGTCGGGCACGATGCCCCGCTCCTCGAGGAACTTGAGCGCGCCGACGTGGTGCGCGCCGAGCGCCGCGCCGCCGCCGAGGATGAACACGCGCTTTCGCCGCTTCGGCATCTCGCGCGTTCATAAGTCCGGACGCGGACCGCTTGCAACACCGGCCGCGCGCGGGTCACGTCCCCGTGCGCGCGACCCGACGATCGACGGCGTTCGGCTCGACCGCCATCGCCGGAAGCGTCACGCGGAACACCGCGCCCCGTCCCGGCGCGCTCTCGACCTCGATCGTCCCGGCGTGCTCGATCACCATCTGATGCACGAGCGCGAGCCCGAGCCCCGTCCCCGTCTCCTTCGTCGTGAAGAAGGGGTGGAAGATGTCCTCGAAGCTCTCCTTCGGGATGCCCGGCCCCTCGTCCTGCACCTCGATCACGACCGTCTCGCCGGCGTCGTCGCCGACCTCGACGGAGAGCCGCACCTCGGCGTCGGGCGGGCTCGCCTCGATCGCGTTCAGGAGGAGGTTGAGCACGATCTGCTTCAGCTCGTCCGGGTCGCCCCAGAGCTCCGGCAGCTGCGGGTCGGCGGCGTAGGTGAGGCGAACGTCGCGCTTCTGCGCGTTCGACTCCATGAGGCGGACGACCGGCTGCAACGTCGGCAGGAGGGCGACCTGGCAGCGCTTGATCTGCGTCGACTTCCCGAGCGTCAGGAGGTCCGAGATGAGCGTCGTCACGCGCTTCAGCTCGCTCAGGCTGAGCTCGCGGAAGTGATCGACGAAGGCGCGGTCCTCGATGTGCTCGGGCAGGAGATCGAGGAAGGTCTTCACGGCGACGAGCGGGTTGCGGATTTCGTGTGCGATGCCGGCGGCGAGCTGCCCGACCGACGAGAGCTTGTTCGCCCGCTCGAGGCCGGCCTCGGACTGACGGAGAAGCCGCGAGAGCTTCGCGTTCTCGAGCGCAACGCTCGCGGCCGCGGCGACACGGGCGAGGAGCTCGATGTCCTCGGCCGAATAGATCCGGAGATCCCGGTTTGCGCCGAGCCCGACGAGGCCGATGGCGTCGTTGCGCACCCGGAGGGGGACCCCGAGCTCCCAGCCGCGACACGCGAAGAGGCGCGCGAGCGCGCCGCTCGGTTCGAGCTCGGCGGAGAGCACCGGCTCCGTGACGGCGTGCAGGGCGTCGGCGGCGCAGTCCGGCGTCGGCGGCGCGCCAACCGCGGGATACGCGACACCCACGCGACGCGAGCGGTCGTCGACGAGGAGGATCTCGCACACCTTCGGCTCGAGGATCTCGACGAGTGCGTCGCCGAGGTACTTGACGAGCTCCCCCCGGTCGAGGATGTGCACGAGCTTTGCGGTGAGGTCCTGGAGCCGGCGGCGGCTATCCCAGCGGTCGCGAAACAGCGCCCGCTGCACGCGGGTCTCGAGCCGCTGCTGGAGCGTCGGGATGACCAGCCCCGCTCCAACGGCCACCACCACGGCCCCGAAGCCCAGCAAAAATGGATCCTTCGCGGCCGACGTCGTCCCA
>DASRHG010000004.1:0-2560 GCA_035650655.1 Binatia bacterium
CGACCTCGAGGTCCTCGTCGTGGAGCGCGCGCGCCGTCTCGCCGTCGAAGGCGAGCTCGAACTGGCGGGGCCAGTTGAGCGCGGCGCGCGCCCGCGAGAGCGCGTCGTCCCACTCGCGCGCGCCCGCGACGCCGCGCGCGACGTCGCCGGCGTGGGCCGCGATCTTGTACGCGATGCAGCCGGCCTTGACGTCTTCTGCCTTCGGCAGGCCGACGTGCTCCTTCGGCGTCACGTAGCAGAGCATCGCGGCGCCGTGGCGCGCGGCCTCCGTCGCGCCGATGGCGCTCGTGATGTGGTCGTAGCCCGGGAACGCGTCGGTCACGAGCGGCCCGAGGACGTAGAAGGGCGCGTCGTCGCAGACCTCCTGCTCGCGCCGCATGTTCCAGCCGATCTGGTCGAGCGGAACGTGGCCCGGCCCTTCGACCATCGCCTGCACGCCCGCGGCACGCGCGCGGTGGACGAGCTCGCCGAGCGTCGCGAGCTCGGCGAGCTGCGCCGCGTCGCTGGCGTCGGCGAGGCAGCCGGGGCGGAGCCCGTCACCGAGGGAGTACGTGACGTCGTACTCGCACATGATCGCGCTGATCTCGTCGAACAGCTCGTACATCGGATTCTGCTTCCGGTGATGGAGCATCCACTTCGCGAGCAGCGAGCCGCCGCGCGACACGATTCCGGTCGTCCGCGGCCCGACCAGCGCGAGATGCTCCCGCAGCACGCCGGCGTGGATCGTGAAGTAGTCGACGCCTTGCCGCGCCTGGCGCTCGATCTCGCGGAGGATGACGTCGTAGGTGAGATCCTCGATCCGCCGCCCGACGATCATGCTGTAGATCGGCACCGTTCCGATCGGGATCGTCGAGCTGTCGATGATCGCCTGGCGGCACGCCGCCAGGTCGCCCCCGGTCGACAGGTCCATAAGCGTGTCCGCGCCGTACCGCTGCGCCCACTCGAGCTTCTCGACCTCCGCGGCGAGGCCGCTCGCCACCGGCGACGCACCGATGTTGGCGTTGATCTTGGTGGTGATCATGCGCCCGATCCCCGTCGGATCGAGCCGCCGCGGCGCCCGGTCGCCCCGCAACGCATTCGCCGCGATCGCCGCCGCCCGCTGCGCGACGCTCTGGTTCACCCAGAGGCGTGCGTCTGCCGACGCGCCCGCATGCCCGACCGGCACGTCGGGATAGGACCGATCGTGGCCGTTCGTCGGCAGGGGCGCTCCGCCGCCGCTGCCCGCGAGGTGCCGGACATTCGCCGGAATGACGAGCCGCCCGCGCGCGACCTCCTCGCGGATGAACTCCGCCGACACGCATTCGCGCTGCGCTACCCGGCGCATCTCCGGCGTGATGCCCCCGGCGCATGCTGCTTGGAGCTGGGTCAGAGAGGCGACCATGGCGCCTGCATCAGAGCCCGTCAAGAACGGTCCGGCCGGTGTCACCGATGGCGCAGCACCGCTGCGACGCGCCGGGGACGCCGGCGCTACCGACGCGGGGGCGACAGGGCGCCCGGCTCTCGCCCCCGCAAGGAGACCCCGCGATCGCCCCGCACTCGCTGCGGGGTTCGCGGACGATGCGCCGCTCCCGGCACACGGGCGTGACGCGCGCGGCGCGCGCTCATGACCGTCGTTCCGTCGGGCCCGCACGTGCCGGAGCGGGCGCGTCGGACGACGCGGCGTCCGACCGGGCGGCGGATGCGGCCGCACCTGCGGGGAGCTCCACGCCGGACGGCCTTCGCCCGACAAACGCCGTTCGCGGCACGCCTCTCGCACTGGCGGTCCCCCATGAACGCAGACTGGGGAAGCGCCGTGGTCGTCGATCCGCGGACCCTCTCCGCGCTCGACGAGGACAATCGCCGCCTGCGCGTACGGACCCGCCGGCTCGCCTGGGGCTTCGGCATCGCGATGGGCATGGTCCTGCTCTCCGCCGGGCGCCTCTATTCCGCGGCCGGGCGGCTCGACGACGTCGAGCACGGGTTGAAGGAATGCCGCCGCTCCGCGACCCGCTCGAGCGGCGCGCTCGCGGCGCTCGCCCACAGCCACGAGCAGGTCCTCGCGGCGACCGAGCAGGCACCGTCCGTCGGGACGCGCTCGTGGGGACGGCGCTTCACCGTGACCAAATACACGCCGATGAGCCCGGCCTACGGACGCTTCAACCACGGGATCACGGCGACGCTCACCAAGGCGGACCCGCAGGCGCGCATCATCGCCGTCGACCCGAAGCTGATTCCGTACGGGTCGTGGGTGTGGGTCGAGAGCCTCGGCTGGTTCCACGCCGAGGACTGCGGCTCGGCGATCAAGGGATTCCGGCTGGACGTCCTCGCCACCAACGAGCAGGAGGCGATGGAGTTCGGGAAGCAGGACCGGTTCGCGATCGTGGTCCCGCCGGAGGCGTAGTCGAACCGAGCGGGGGGTGAAAAAGCGGGGCGCGCCGGCCGGCGCGCCCCGCTCGTGCGTTCCGGACTAGAAGTCGTCGCCGCCGTGCGGCATGCCGCCCGGCGCCGGCGGCTTCTCCTCCTTCGGCTTCTCCGCGACCATCGCCTCGGTCGTGAGGAGCAGCCCCGCGACCGACGCGGC
>DASRHG010000005.1:0-17447 GCA_035650655.1 Binatia bacterium
GCGAAGGCGCCCGAGCCGCCGAAGCCCGAGCCGAAGCCGGAAGCGAAGGCGCCCGAGCCGCCGAAGCCCGAGCCGAAGCCGGAAGCGAAGAAGCCCGAGCCGCCGAAGCTCGAGCCCGCGAAGCCCGAGCCCGCGAAGCCCGAGCCGAAGACGGCCGAGCCGCCGAAGCCCGACGCCGGGAAGGCGACCGCGAAGGCCGCCGAGCCGAAGCCCGAGGCGAAGGCGGCCGCCAAGCCCGAGCCCGCGAAGCCGGCCGCGACCCCGAAGGCCGGCACGCCGGCGGGCCACGACCAGGCGCCGGCGCGGGACGCCTACGCCGAGCTCGCGGAGAAGTGGAAGGCGCGCGCGGCCGGCGGCGGCCTCGGTGGGAGCGACACGGGCTCGGGGCCGATCGGCACGGGGGGCGAGGGGAAGGGAGGCGGCGAGCTCGTCGGGGTCGACTTCCTCGCCTACCGCCAACAGGTCATCAACACGGTGAAGGCGCAGTGGACGAACGTCATCGTACGGCCCGGGCTCGTCGCGGCCGTCAAGTTCGCCATCGCGCCGGACGGCGGCGTGAGCGGCGTCGCGCTCGCGCGCAGCTCTGGCAACCCGGCGTACGACGCGTCGGCCGTGCGCGCCGTCCAGCACGTCGGACAGCTGCCGCCGCCGCCGGCGCGGTACGTGCACGAGTTCGGCGAGTTCGTGATCGAGTTCCACTCGGAGGAGCACGGCGGCGAAGGAGCGGGATGACGGGGTTCACTCATCGGCTGGCACGGCTGCTCGTTCCGATGCTCGCGGTCCTCGGCGCGGCCGGCCGCGCCGACGCGGTCGTGACGGGCGAGATCTTCGGTCCGGGCAGCGAGTCCTTCGCGATCGCCGTCTCGCCGCCGAAGGACCTGGGCGGCGACACGGGCGGTGCGCTCGGCGCGCGATTCGCGGCCGCCCTCTCGCGCGACCTCGACCTGTCCGGCTACTTCAAGCTCGTCGACCCGAAGACGTTCATCGAGAACCCGCAGACGTCCGGCATCACTGCGCCCGAGATCGACTTCGTCGGCTGGGCGGCGATCGGGGCGCAGGCCCTCGTGAAGGGCGGGATCAGCGTCGCCGGCGACCTCGTCACGCTCGAGGTGCGGCTCTTCGACGTCCCGGGGCGCCACGACGTGCCGCAGGTCGGCCGGCGCTACACGGGCTCCCGCGCCGACGTCGCCCGGATGGCGCACAAGACGGCGGACTCGATCCTCGAATTCCTGACCGGCGAGCGCGGCCCCTTCGACTCGTCGATCGCGCTCGTGAGCAACCGCAGCGGACGGCTGAAGGACGTCTACCGCTGGACGTTCGACATGGCCGAGCCCGTGCGCGTGACGGACGAGCGCTCGCTCGTCGTGAATCCGCGCTGGCGGCCGGACGGGCGTGCGATCCTCTTCACGTCGTACCGCCAGCACGTGCCGCACCTCTTCCAGGTCGATCTCGGGACGCGGCAGGTGACGCGCCTCGCGGAGTCGTCGGGAACGATCCTCGACGCCGCGTGGTCGCCCGACGGCTCGAAGCTCCTCGTCACGCGCGAGGCGGGCGGCAACTCCGACATCTGGCTCGTCGATCGCGGCGGCCAGGTGCTCCAGCGGCTCACGGACCACTGGGCGATCGACGTCGCCCCGGCGTGGGCGCCCGACGGGCGCCGTTTCGCGTGGTGCTCGGCGCGCGCCGGGTCGCCGCAGATTTACGTGATGAACCTCGACGGCTCGGGGCTCACGCGCGTCTCCCGCTCGGGCAACTACAACACCTCGCCGGCGTGGTCCCCGAAGGGCGAACGCATCGCGTACACGTCGCGCGCCGCGGGCGGCTTCCAGATCGTCGTCGCGGCGGCGGACGGCTCGGGCGCACGGACGATCACGACGGGCGGCAGCAACGAGAACCCGTCGTGGGCTCCCGACGGGCGCTACCTCGTCTTCTCGTCGACGCGCGGCGGTCGCGCGCATCTCGTGCTCGCCGACCGCGACGGGCGGACGCAGAAAGAATTGACCCATGGGGGCGGGGATGATACGTCGCCCGCGTGGTCGCCGCGGCTCGAGTGACGCGCGTGGCCCGCTCGAGGAGGAGGGTGGCATGAGAGGCTCGTGGACGCGCACGGCGCTCGTCGTTCTCGTCGTCGCGGTCGCCCTGGCGCCGGCCGGGTGCAGGAAGAAGGGACCGGCGCCGGGCGAGATAGGCGAGGGCGGGAACGCCGGCCTCGGCGAGCAGGGGCTCGCCGGCGGCTCGAGCCTCGAGCGCGCGAAGCGCGGCCTCGGTCCCGAGGAGGACGGCATCCTCGCCGACGTCCACTTCGCGTACGACAGCTCCGACATCGACGGCGGGGGCCGCGACGTGCTCGCGAAGAACGTCGCCTGGCTCCGGCAGAACCCGCGCGCGAAGATCGAGCTCGAGGGCCACGCCGACAGCCGCGGCACGATCGAGTACAACCTGGGACTCGGCGCGAAGCGCGCGAAGGCGGTGAAGGACTACCTCGTCGGGCAGGGCGTCGGTGCCGACCGCATCTCGACGATCAGCTACGGGAAGGAGCTGCCTCTCTGTCACGAGGAGAACGAAGCCTGCTGGGCTCGCAATCGGCGGGTCCACGCCGTCGTCCTGGGTCAGTGACCCGGATCGCGGCCGGCGGCGCGCTCGTCGCGACGCTGGCGCTCGCCGGTTGCGCGAGCCGTGCCGAGCTGGTGCAGCAAGATCGCGAGCTGCGTCGCTTGGTGGGCGAGCAGCGCCGCCAGCTCCAGCAGGTCGAGAAGGAGCTCGAGCAGCTCCGCGCGGCCGTCGAGGAGCGCGGCGGCCCGGTCCGCGGGTCCGCGGCCGGCGACCGCATCGCCGAGCTGGAGCGCCGGCTCGCGCAGCTCGAGGCGGGGCAGGCCGGCGGCGTGCCGCCTCCGCCGCCGACGGAGGAGCCCGAGACCGTGCCGCCCCCGCCCGTCGCGACGCCGCCCACGCCGCCGCCCACCGCGCCGCCGCCCGCCGCGCCGCCGGAGGACGACGCGTGGCGACGCGACGTCGCGAAGGAGCAGGCGGTGGCGGGTACGGTGAACGTGCCGGAGCGCGCCGAGTACCTGGGCATCCTCGACGGCCTCGCGCGCAAGGAGTGCGCACGGGCGATGCCCGCGCTCAACAGCTTCGCGGCCAAGTACCGGGAGTCGCCGCTCGCGGACAACGCGCTCTATTGGGTCGCGCGCTGCGACGTGCTCCAGCATGACCTGAACGCGGCGATCTCGAAGTTCTACGAGGTCGTCACGCGCTATCCGAAGGGCGACAAGGTCCCGGCCGCGCTCTGGGCGCAGGGCAACCTCTTCATCGACATGGGGAACACGCCCGACGCGCGCATCGTGCTCGGGAAGCTGATCCGCGAGTTCCCGTCGTCGGAAGAGGCGTCGCGCGCGCGCCAGCGCCTCGCCGAGCTGCAGAACTGACCTTCCTTCAATCGCCCCGAGGCGTGCGGTATACGGGTGACGACGATGCGCGTCATCCGCCACCTGGTGCGCCAGCCCGAGCGAATCGGCCGTGTCGTCCTCACGCTCGGCAACTTCGACGGCGTTCACCTCGGGCATCAGGCGATCGTCCGCCGCGCCGTCGAGCGCGCGCGCGCCATCGGCGGCCGGGCGGTAGCGCTCACCTTCGAGCCGCACCCCCTCGCCGTGCTCGCGCCGGAGCAGGCGCCGCCCATCATCCAGCCGCTCCGCGACCGGCTCGTCCTGCTGCGCGAGCTCGGCGTCGAGACGACCGTCCTCCAGCGCTTCACCCGCACCTTCGCGGCGCTCGAGCCCGAGGCGTTCGTGCGCGACTTCCTCCTTCGCCGGCTCGAGCTGCGGCACGTCGTCGTCGGCTACAACGTGAGCTTCGGCCGCGCGCGCGCCGGCTCCGCGGCGACGCTCCAGGCGCTCGGCGGGGCGCTCGGCTTCGGCGTCGACCTCGTCGGGCCGGTCGAGGTCGCGGGCGAACGGGTGAGCAGCACGCGGCTTCGCGAGGTGCTCCGCGCCGGCGACGTCGCCGCCGCCCGGCGGCTCCTCGGCCGTCCGTACGCGCTCCGCGGCCGCGTCGTCGCGGGCGACCGGCGCGGGCGGACGCTCGGATTCCCGACCGCCAACCTGCACGTCCGTCCGGCGCTCCTCCTTCCGCCGGACGGCGTCTACGCGGTCGAGGTCGAGGTCGCCGGCGCGCGGCGCCCGGGCGTCCTCAACGTCGGCGTCCGGCCGACGTTCGACGGCCGGCGGCGCACGATCGAAGCGCACCTCCTCGACTTCGACGGAGACCTCTACCGGGCGTGGGCGCTGGCCCGGTTCGTCGAGCGCCTGCGCGGGGAGCGCGCGTTCGCGGGGCCCGAGGCGCTGCGCGCGCAGATCGCCGCGGACGTCGAGCACGCGCGCCGCGTGCTCGCCGCCGACCGGGTCGCGTCCGGCGGTGGCTGAGCGGCCCGAGCGGCTCGTGCTCGCCGTACCGCCCCGCGCGGCGGGCGTCCGGCTCGACCGCTTCCTCGCCGACGTGCCGGCGGTCGGCACGCGCTCGCAGGCGAAGCGCCTCGTCGACGCGGGTCGCGTGACGGTCGACGGCGCCACGCGGAAGAGCGCGTTCGCGCTCCGTGCGGGGGCGCGCGTCGAGATCGTCCTGCCCGAACCCCTGCCGCTCGAGGTCGCGCCCGAGCCGCTGCCGCTCGCGATCCTCCACGAGGACGAGGATCTGGTCGCGATCGACAAGCCGCCCGGGCTCGTCGTCCATCCGGCACCGGGCGCACGACGCGGTACGCTCGTGAACGCCCTCGTGCATCGCTTCGGCGTGACCGGCGTCGGCGCGCCCGACCGCCCCGGCATCGTCCACCGGCTCGACCGCGACACGTCGGGCGTCCTCCTCGTCGCGCGCACCCCCGCCGCGCTCGAGGCGCTCGCGCGGCAATTTCGCGCTCGCACCGTCGAGAAGCGCTACCTGGCCGTCGTCCGCGGCGCGCTCGAGCCCGCCTCGGGGACCATCGACCGCCCGATCGGCCGCCACCCGACGGCGCGCAAGCAAATGAGCGTGCGGAGCCGCCGCGGCCGTCCGGCGGTGACCCACTGGACCGTCCTCGAGCGCCTCCCGGGAGCGACCCTGGTTCGGCTCCGCCCCGAGACCGGGCGCACGCACCAGCTGCGCGTGCACCTGGCGGCTCTCGGGCACCCGATCCTCGGCGATCGCGTCTACGGCGGAGGCGGCGGGCCGAGCGCCGCGCGGCAGGCGCTCCACGCCGAGGCGATCGCCTTCGACCATCCGCGCACGGGGCGGCGCGTCACGCTTCGCGCACCGCTCCCCGCGGACCTCGACGAGCTCCTCCGACGGCTCCGCCAAGAGGCCGGGAGCAAAGGGAAATCCCCGCGTCTCGCTTGACAGTCCGGGGGCGCTCGCCTACTGTGCCGCCAGTCCGCCACGCCGGGATTCCCCATCACAAGCGAGGCAGCCGTTCCATCCGTTCGAAGTCTCGTCGGGTCCCGAGCACCCGGCGTCATCCAGCCATGAGCCACGCAATCGAGGCCGCAGCGGCGGGGAGGAAGATCTCGTGAGCACGCGAGAGCGCGGGGGCGCGGAGGCGAGCGCGCGGGCGCGGAAGGCGGAGGACCCCGTGCCGCAGCAGTCGGGGCCGCTCAATCTGAAGGCGCTCAAGGACAAGAAGATCGGCGACCTCGCCGCGATCGCGAAGGAGCGCAGCATCGAGGGCGCCTCCGCGATGCGGAAGCAGGAGCTCATCTTCTCGATCCTCCAGTCGGAGACGGAGCAGAACGGGTTCGTCCTCGGCGAGGGGGTGCTCGAGATCCTCCCCGACGGCTTCGGCTTCCTGCGCGCGCCCGACTACAACTACCTGCCGGGCCCGGACGACATCTACGTCTCGCCGAGCCAGATCCGGCGCTTCAACCTCCGAACGGGCGACGTCGTGGCGGGGCAGATCCGCGCCCCGAAGGAGGGCGAGCGGTACTTCGCGCTCTTGAAGGTCGAGACGATCAACTTCGAGGAGCCGGAGAAGGCCCGCGAGAAGATCCTGTTCGACAACCTGACGCCGCTCTATCCCGACGAGCACCTGCGGCTCGAGTTCGAGCCGGAGGAGTACACGACGCGCATCATCGATCTCCTCACGCCGATCGGGAAGGGCCAGCGCGGTCTCATCGTCGCCGCTCCCCGCACCGGCAAGACGATGATGCTCCAGAACATCGCCCACGGGATCACTGCGAACCACCCGCAGGTGGTCCTGATCGTCCTCCTCATCGACGAGCGGCCCGAGGAAGTGACCGACATGCAGCGCTCGGTGAAGGGCGAGGTCGTGAGCTCGACCTTCGACGAGCCGGCGACCCGCCACGTCCAGGTCGCCGAGATGGTGATCGAGAAGGCGAAGCGGCTCGTCGAGCACGGAAGGGACGTCGTCATCCTCCTCGACTCGATCACCCGCCTCGCGCGCGCCTACAACGCGGTCGTCCCGCCGAGCGGGAAGATCCTCTCCGGCGGCGTCGACTCGAACGCGCTGCGCGGTCCGAAGAAGTTCTTCGGCGCGGCGCGGAACATCGAGGACGGCGGCAGCTTGACCATCATGGGCACGGCGCTCGTCGACACCGGCAGCCGCATGGACGAGGTGATCTTCGAGGAGTTCAAGGGCACCGGGAACATGGAGATCCACCTCGACCGGCGGCTGATGGACAAGCGGATGTTCCCGGCGATGGACGTGACGCGCTCGGGCACGCGCAAGGAGGAGCTGCTCCTCCCGCGCGAGGTGCTGAACCGCGTCTGGATCCTCCGCAAGCTGCTCTCCCAGCTCAATACGGTCGAGGCGATGGAGTTCCTGTACGACAAGATCAAGGGAACGAAGAGCAACCAGGAGTTCCTCGACTCGATGAACACATGAGGCGGAAACCCCACCTACATTGCGTCTTACCGGCGCTTTCTGGTATTGGCGCACCTTTCGTCGAGGGCTATCCGAGGGGGGTGATCAGGCAGACCGTATGACCGACGTGACGATGAAGAACCTGCTGGAGGCCGGGGTCCACTTCGGGCACCAGACCAGTCGCTGGAACCCGAAGATGAAGCCGTACATCTTCGGCGCGCGCAACGGCATCTACATCATCGATCTCCAGCAGACGGTGAAGATGTTCCGCGACGCCTACAACTTCGTCCGCGACCTGACCGCGCAGGGCGGACAGATGCTCTTCGTCGGCACGAAGAAGCAGGCGCAGGACGCGATCCGCGAAGAGGCCGAGCGCTGCGGCGCGTTCTACGTGAACACGCGGTGGCTCGGCGGCATGCTCACCAATTTCCAGACCATCAAGCAGTCGATCGACCGCCTGAAGAAGCTCGACGAGATGCTCGAGGACCCCCAGATCGTCGAGGCCCTCACGAAGAAGGAGACGGGGAGGCTGCGCCACGAGCGCGAGAAGCTCCTCTCCTCGCTCGGTGGGATCAAGGGGCTCCGCAAGCTGCCCGACGCCCTCTTCGTCGTCGACCCGAAGAAGGAGGAGATCGCGGTCAAGGAGGCGAACAAGCTCTCCATCCCGGTCGTCGCGGTCGTCGATACGAACTGCGATCCCGACCTGATCGACTACAAGATTCCCGGCAACGACGATGCCATCCGCGCGATCCGCCTCTTCTGCGCGGCGATCGCCGAGGCCGTCATCGAGGGCCGCAACCTCTACGAGGAGCGGCAGCGCGGCGCGGGCGAGGCGGCCGGGAACGGCGTCGCGTCCGCCGAGAGCGGCGGGGAGTCCGCGGGCGTCGGCGCGGGAGCGGAGGCGTAGCGCGGGATGGCTCTCGAGCTCGTGAAGGAGCTGCGCGAGCAGACCGGCGCCGGTCTCCTCGACTGCCAGAAGGCGCTCGGCGAGGCGGGCGGCGACAAGGAGCGGGCGATCCGCATCCTCCGCGAGAAGGGCCTCGCGAAGGCAGCCAAGAAGGCCGCCCGCGTCGCGGCGGACGGCTCGATCGGCGCCTACATCCATCCGGGCGCGAAGATCGGCGTGCTGATCGAGGTCAACTGCGAGACCGACTTCGTCGCGAAGACGCCCGAGTTCCAGCAGCTCGTGAAGGACCTCGCGATGCAGGTGGCGGCGGCCATGCCGCGCTGGGTGAGCCGCGAGGACGTCCCGGCGGCCGAGCTCGAGAGCGAGCGGGAGATCTACCGCGCGCAGGCGCGCCAGGCGGGCAAGCCGGAGAAGGTGATCGACCGCATCGTGGACGGGCAGGTCGAGGCCTTCTACAGGAGCGCGTGCCTGCTCGAGCAGCCGTTCATCAAGCAGAGCGACCGCACCGTCAGAGAGATCGTCGACGATGCGAGAGTTCGATTGGGGGAGAACGTGACGGTCCGCCGCTTCGCCCGGTTCCAGCTCGGGGAGACGGTGGGCAAGGAGAACCCCGCTGGAGGCGCGCCCGGAGCCTGAGCCCGCGCCGCTCGCCCCCGGCGCGAGGCGCTATCGCCGCGTCCTCCTCAAGATCAGCGGGGAGGCCCTGGCCGGACCGGCGGGGTACGGGATCGACCCCGCGGTGCTCGCGGCGTTCTCGGAGGAGCTGAAGGGCGTTCACGCGCTCGGGTGCGAGCTCGCCCTCGTCATCGGCGGGGGCAACATCTTCCGCGGGCTCCAGGCGAGCACGCGCGGCGTCGACCGCGCGACCGCCGACTACATGGGCATGCTCGCGACCGTCATCAACGCGCTCGCGCTCCAGGACTCCCTCGAGAAGCTCGGCGTGCCGACCCGCGTCCTCTCCGCGATCGAGATGCAGCAGGTCGCCGAGCCGTACATCCGCCGCCGCGCGACGCGGCACCTCGAGAAGGGCCGCGTCGTCATCTTCGCGGCCGGCACCGGGAACCCCTTCTTCACGACCGACACGGCGGCGAGCCTCCGTGCGATGGAGATCGGCGCCGAGGTGATCTTCAAGGCGACCAAGGTGGACGGCGTCTACGACGCCGACCCGATGAAGCATCCCGAGGCGACGCGCTTCGAGCAGCTCACCTACATCGACGTGCTGAGCCGCCAGCTCCAGGTCATGGACGCGACGGCGATCTCGCTCTGCATGGACAACGGGCTGCCGATCCTCGTCTTCAACATGATGCAGCCCGGGAACATCGTGAAGGCGGTCAGCGGCGTGCGCATCGGCACGCTCGTCCATGGAGGACGGACATGACCGGCGAGGTCCTCGAGTCGAGCAGGCAGGAGATGGAGAAGACGCTCGCGGCCTTCAAGAGGGACCTCTCGCACGTGCGAACGGGGCGCGCGTCGACCGCGCTGCTGGAAGGCATCATGGTCGACTACTACGGTACGAAGACGCCGCTCAACCAGCTCGCCACGCTGAACGCGCCCGAGGCGACGCTGCTCGTCGTCCAGCCGTACGACAAGGGGTCGATCGCGGCGATCGAGAAGGCGATCAAGGCGTCCGAGCTCGGCCTCAACCCGCTGAACGACGGGAAGATCATCCGCATCCCGATCCCGCCGCTCACCGAGGAGCGCCGCAAGGAGCTCGTGAAGCACGTCCGCAAGCTCGCGGAGGACTACCGCGTCTCCGTCCGCAACCACCGCCGCGACTCCCTCGAGATGCTGAAGGACCTCGAGAAGGAGAAGGAGATCACGGAGGACGACCGGCGGCAGGCGGCGGAGAAGATCGAGGCGCTCACGAAGCAGTACGTCGAGCGCGTCGACAAGACGCTCAAGGGCAAAGAAGACGAGATCATGGCGGTCTGATGGTCGAGCTCGATCCCACCCGGCTGCCGCGGCACGTCGCCGTCATCATGGACGGCAACGGCCGCTGGGCCGAGCAGCGCGGCCTCTCGCGCCTCCACGGACACCGCGTCGGCAAGGACTCGGTGCGCGCGGTCGTCGAGACGAGCCGGAAGCTCGGCATCCCGTACCTCTCCCTCTACGCGTTCTCCACCGAGAACTGGTACCGGCCCCCGCGCGAGGTCGACGGGCTGATGGCGCTCCTCCGCCGCTACCTCGCGACCGAGCTCGGGAAGATGATGAAGCACCAGATCCGCCTCCTGGCGGTCGGGAGCCTCCGGCGCCTGCCGCCGCCCGTCCGCGAGGCGCTCCGCACGACGATCGCGGCCACGCGGCGGAACCGCGGCATGACCGTCACGCTCGCGATCAGCTACGGGGCGCGCGAGGAGATCGCGCGCGCCACCCGCGCGATCGCCCGCCGCGTCCGCCGGGGCGAGCTGCACCCCGGGCAGATCACCGCCGCGACGGTCGCCGAGCACCTCCACACCAAAGGCATTCCGGACCCGGACCTCCTCATCCGGACGAGCGGCGAGATGCGGCTCAGCAACTTCTTCCTCTGGCAGCTCGCCTACACCGAGATCTACGTGACCGACACCCTGTGGCCCGACTTCCGCGAGCGTGAGTACCTCCAGGCGCTCGCCTTCTACCAGCAGCGCGAGCGGCGCTTCGGCCGCGTCTCGGGCCAGCTCGCGCCCGGCGCGACCTCCGCGCTCGCCCACGTCAACGGGCACGGCAACGGACGCGCGCGCGCATCGAACGGCCGAGGGGAGCGCTCCGCTCCCGGACTCTCCGTCCCTCGCGGCTCGGCGGTCCTGGCGCGGTAGCGTCGCCCCGTGCTGCGCACGCGTCTCGCCACCGCGGCGGTCGCCATCCCCGCCCTGTGGCTGGTCGTCCAGTACCTCTGGGCCCCCCTCTTCAACGGCTTCATCCTCGCCGTCGTGATGCTCGCGCTGCTCGAGTACTTCGCCATGGCCATGCCGGAGCACGCGCTCGACCGGGCGTTCGGCATCGCGTGGGGGACGGTCGTCGCCGCCGCCGTGCTCTGGCGGCGCCAGGAGGTGTGGGGGGCCGGGCTCGCCCTCTCGGGCATCGGGGGGCTCGCCTTCCTCCTCCTCCACGAGTCCGACCTGAAGGGCGGCGTGCATCGCCTCGGGCTCACGCTCCTCGGCGTCCTCTACCTCGGCTTCTTCACGCCGCACGTCGTCCTCGTGCGCTCGCTGCCGGACGGCTGGCGCTGGCTCCTCTTCACCGTCTTCGTCGCGATGGGCTCGGACTCGGGCGGCTATTTCACCGGGCGCGCGATCGGCCGGCACCCCCTCGCCCCGGCGATCAGCCCGAGCAAGACGCGCGAGGGGGTCGTAGGCGCCGTCGCGGGCGCCATGCTCGTCGCCTGGCTCTGCCGCATGGCGTTCCTCGACACGGTCGGGTCGCGCGAGGCGCTCGTGCTCGGCACCGCGATCAGTCTCCTCGCCCAGCTCGGGGATCTCTGCGAGTCGGCGCTGAAGCGCGCCTTCGGAGCGAAGGACTCCGGCTGGATTATCCCGGGACACGGTGGCATTTTGGATCGGCTGGACAGCCTCCTCTTCCCGGTGGTGTTCACCTATTACTACGCCGCCGTGCCCCGAGGCTGACGAAGGGACCATGGACATCGGATCGTTCGCGTACACGGCGCTCTCCTTCGCGATCGCCCTCGGCATCCTCGTCTTCGTCCACGAGCTCGGCCACTTCCTGGTCGCCAAGCGCGTCGGGGTGAAGGTGCTCCGCTTCTCGATCGGCTTCGGCCCGATCCTCGCCGCGCGGAGGCGCGGGGAGACGGAGTACGCGCTCTCGGCCCTCCCGCTCGGCGGCTACGTGAAGATGCTCGGCGAGGAGGACGAGGCCGAGCCCGAGGCGGTGCACGACCCGACCCGCGCGTTCCACACCCAGCCGATCACGCGGCGCGGGGCGATCGTCTCCGCCGGGCCGGCGATGAACTTCGTCTTCGCGTTCGTCGCGTACGCGGCGCTGTTCGCGACGGTCGGCGTCGAGATGCCGTCGAACACGACGAGGGTGGCCGGCGTGTCGCTGGGGCTCCCGGCGGAGAAGGCGGGAGTACGGGCGGGCGACCGCGTGGTCGCAATCGACGGGACGCCGATCGAGACCTGGGAGCAGCTCTCGGAGGTCGTCCGCGGGTCCGGCGGCACGCCGCTCGCCGTGCGCCTCGAGCGCGACGGCCGGCTCGTCGAGGTGACGATCACGCCGAGCCTCGAGGAGAGCCGGACGATGTTCGACGAGCCGGCGGGGAAGGTCTACCGCATCGGCATCGAGCAGTCGCACGAGTGGCAGCACGTGAGCCCGCCGCGCGCCGTCTGGATGGCCGGCCAGCAGACGGTCTTCGCGACCGGCGCCGTGGTGAAGGGCCTCTACCTCATGCTCACCGGGCACGTGCCCTTGAAGGAGCTCGGCGGCCCGATCGCGATCGCGCGCGCCGCGGGCGCGCAGGCGCGCGCCGGGTTCCGGTACTTCCTCCTGACGCTCGCCTACCTCTCCGTGAACCTCGGCGTCATCAACCTCCTGCCGATCCCGGGGCTCGACGGTGGACTGCTCGCGTTCTTCGGCGTCGAGGGGCTCTTGCGCCGGCCGCTCCGCCAGCGCCACCGCGAGCTGGCGCAGCAGGTGGGGCTCCTCCTCCTCATCACGCTGATGGTGTTCGTCTTCTACAACGACATCCATCGGCTCGTGCAGGGCTAGGACGCTGCTCGTCCTCGGGATCGACACGGCGACCTGGACGGCGGCGGTCGGCGTGTCGCGCGACGGGCGGGTCCTGGCCGAGGCGGCGGAGCGCGAGACCCGCTCGCACACGGTGTCGCTCCCCGCGCTCGTCGAGCGCGTGCTCGCGGACGCCGGGGGCCGCATCGAGGAGGTCGAGGGCCTCGCCGTGTCGATCGGCCCCGGGTCCTTCACGGGGCTCCGCATCGGCCTCGCGCTCGCGAAGGGCCTCGCGTTCGCGGGCGGCCTGCCGCTCGTCGGCGTGCCGACGCTCGAGGCGCTCGCGCTCGTTGCCGATGCCGCGCCGGGCGAGGTGGTCTGCGCGGCGCTCGACGCGCGGAAGCACGAAGTGTACGCCGCCTGCTTCCGCCGCGGCGCGGGCGACGACGCGCTCGCGCGGCTCGGGCCGGACCGCGTGCTCCGGCCGGAGGCGCTCGCCGCCGAGCTGCCGTCGCCGTGCGTCCTCGTCGGCGACGCCGCCGAGGTGTATCGGGACGCGTTCGCCGGGCGCGCCGCGCTCCGTCCGTTCGCGACGTACCATCCGCGCGGCGGCGTCGTGGCGCGGCTGGGTGCCCGTCGCCTCGCCGCGGGCGAGGGCACCGATCCGGGACCACTCGAGCCCGTCTACGTTCGTCCACCGGAAGCCGAGCTCGCACGGGCCGCGCCGCGCGCCCTCGTCAATTGACAAGGCGAATTTCGGCATACTAAGGTCGACGCTTCGCTGTCGCGGAGGGTAGGCATGGAGAAAAAGGACGAGGAGCTCATCCAGACCCTCCTGGAGCGAGAGCCGGAGCTCCGGCAGTACTACGAGGAGCACGCGGACCTCGAGCGGAAGCTGGATCTGTACCAGCAGAAGCTCTACCTCACGCCCGAGGAGGAGATGGAGAAGAAGCGCCTCCAGAAGCTGAAGCTCGCCGGCAAGGACAAGATCATGGAGATCCTGTCGCGCTACCGCGCGCACTGAGCCGGCCATGCGGCACACGATCTCCGTCCTGGTCGAGAACGAGTTCGGGGTCCTCGCCCGCGTCGCCGGCCTCTTCAGCGGCCGCGGCTTCAACATCGAGAGCCTGTCCGTCGCCGAGACGCTCGATCCCACCGTCTCCCGCATCACGCTGGTCACGCGCGGCGACGATCAGGTCCTCGAGCAGATCGAGAAGCAGCTGAACAAGCTGATCAACGTCATCAAGGTGACGGACTTCGCGGACACCGAGCACGTCGAGCGCGAGCTCGTGCTCATCAAGGTAGTCGCCGACGAGCGGACGCGGGGCGAGCTGATGAACATCGTCGAGATCTTCCGCGCGAAGATCATCGACGTCTCGCACCGGTCCTACATCGTCGAGATCACCGGCACCGAGGACAAGGTCGCGGCGCTGATCGAGCTGCTCGCGCCGATCGGCATCAAGGAGATCGTACGAACCGGCAAGGTGGCGATGTTCCGCGGCTCACGCCTCCTCACCGTCGACGGGACAGACAAGGAGCGGGCGGCATGAACATCTACCACGATCGGGACGCGACGCTCGATCCGCTGCGGGGCAAGCGGATCGCGATCATCGGCTACGGGAGCCAGGGGCACGCGCACGCGCTCAACCTGCGCGACAGCGGCCTCGACGTGCGCGTCGGGCTCCGGCCCGACAGCGCGTCGCGACCCAAGGCGGAGACGGCGGGCCTCCGCGTCGTCGACACGGCCGCCGCCGCCCGCGAGGCCGACGTCGTCATGATCCTCGTCCCCGACGAGCAGGCCGCCGAGATCTACGACCGCGACATCGCCGCGGCGCTCGGGAAGGGCAAGTCCCTCGCGTTCGGCCACGGCTTCAACATCCACTATCGGAAGATCGAGCCGCCGGCCGACGTGAACGTCTTCATGGTCGCGCCGAAGGGCCCCGGCCACCTCGTCCGGAGCGAGTACCAGAAGGGGCGTGGCGTCCCCTGTCTCCTCGCCGTCGCGCAGGACCCGAGCGGCGACACGAAGCAGGTGGCGCTCGCCTACGCGAAGGGCATCGGCGGGACGCGCGCGGCCGTCCTCGAGACGACCTTCAAGGAGGAGACGGAGACGGACCTCTTCGGCGAGCAGTCGGTCCTCTGCGGCGGGCTCACGGAGCTCATCCGCGCCGGCTACGAGACGCTCGTCGAGGCGGGCTACTCGCCGGAGATGGCCTACTTCGAGTGCCTGCACGAGGTGAAGCTCATCGTCGACCTCATCTACGAGGGCGGGATCGCGAACATGCGCTACTCGGTCAGCAACACCGCCGAGTACGGCGACATGACCCGCGGGAAGCGCGTCGTCGGCGAGGAGTCGCGGAAGGCGATGAAGGCGATCCTCGCCGACATCCAGTCGGGCAAGTTCGCGGACGAGTGGATCACGGAGTACCGCTGCGGGTCGCCGCACTTCCGCGAGCTGCGGAAGGAGGCGTCGCGGCATCCGATCGAGGAGGTGGGCGCGAAGCTCCGGAGCCTCATGCCGTGGCTCGCGAGCGACCGCCTCGTCGATCGCTCCCGGAACTAGTGGCCCACCGCGGCGGAGGGCTCGAGGTCCGTTAGTGCGCATCGCGCGCGAGGGCTGGCCGGTGATTGCGGCCGCGGGCGCGGTGCTGGGGATGGTGGCGGGGATCGGGACGCTCGCCGGACATCCGGCGGCGATCGCGCCGCTCGCCGTCGGGCTCGGCTTCCTCTTCTGGTTCTTCCGCGATCCCGAGCGGACGCCGCCCGGCGGCGAGCGGGGCGTCGTCTCGCCGGCCGACGGGCGCGTGCTCGCGGTCGCCGAGGAGCGCGAGGAGCGCTTCCTTCGCACGCCCGCGACGCGCGTCACCGTCTTCATGTCGCCGCTCGACGTGCACGTGAACCGCAACCCCGTGTCGGGCACCGTCGAACGGGTGGAGCACACGCCCGGACGGTTTCGCGCCGCCTTCGCGGACAAGGCGTCGCTCGACAACGAGCGGAACGCCGTCGTGCTCGTCGCCGGCGGACGGCGCTACCTCGTGGTGCAGATCGCCGGCGCGCTCGCGCGGCGGATCGTCTGCCGGCTTCGGCCCGGCGACCACGTCGAGCGCGGGGCGCGCTTCGGGCTCATCATGTTCGGGTCGCGGATGGACGTCTTCCTTCCTGCCGGCGTGCGGCCGGTCGTGAAGCCCGGCGACCGGGTCCGCGCGGGCGTGACGGTGATCGCGGAGATCGACGCGTGAACGAGGGGCCCGACATCCACATCGTCCCCGGGCGGCGCCGGCACCGGATCCCGCCGCTCCGGCGCGGCGTGTACGTGCTGCCGAATCTCTTCACCTCGGCGGGGCTCTTCGCCGGCTTCTATTCGATCATCGCGACGCTCGGGCACCAGTACCGGATCGCCGCGATCATGATCCTCGTCGCCCAGCTCTGCGACTCGCTGGACGGGCGGATCGCACGGCTCACGCGCTCGTCGAGCGGCTTCGGCGTCCAGTACGACTCGCTCGCCGACCTGGTCGCGTTCGGCGTGGCGCCGGGCATCCTCGTCTACCAGTGGGCACTCCGGCCGTGGGGCCGCTGGGGGTGGCTCGCGGCCTCGCTGTACGTCACCTGCGGCGCGCTTCGACTCGCGCGCTTCAACGTGCAGATCGGGACGGTCGAGAAGCGGCACTTCGTCGGGCTCCCGATCCCGGCGGCGGCGGACGTGATCGCCGCGACGGTGCTCCTCTTCTACCGCTTCGGCTTCGAGGGCGACACGACGAAGCACATCTCGATGCTGCTCGTGATCTACGCCGTCGCGGCCCTCATGGTGAGCGAGATCCGCTACTTCTCCTTCAAGGAGATCCGGGTCCACCAGCGCCACCCGTTCCAGACGCTCCTCGGCTGCATCCTGGTCCTCATGCTGACCATCGGGGACCCGATGCCGATGCTGTTCCTCGGCTCGATGACGTACGCGCTGTCCGGGCCCGTCGGCCTCGCCCTGCGCACGCTCGACCACCGCCGCCGCCGCGGCGCGTCGCCGCCGCCGCCCGCGTCGGTTCACCCCGTCGTGCTTGACAAGCCGGCGCCACGCCGGTAAGCCCGAAAGCCACATGACCGAGGCGACCTCGCTCCTGCTTCGTTCGGCCCTGGGCCTGCTGCTTAGCAGCGCGCCCGCGGCCCTCGCAGGAGTGTAGGGAAGCCGAGCCCAGCCACTCCGCGAGAACGCCACGGGCGGCCCGACCGCTCGTGGCTTTTTTGTTTCTGGGCCACGAGACGGAGGCCGCGGAAGGGAGAGTCACGATGGACCGGGTACAGATCTTCGACACGACCCTGCGCGACGGCGAGCAGTCGCCGGGCGCCACCATGAACGTCGAGGAGAAGCTCGTGATCGCCCGGCAGCTCGAGCACCTCGGCGTCGACGTGATCGAGGCCGGCTTCGCGGCGTCGTCGGACGGCGACTACGAGTCCGTCCGGCGCATCGCGGAGGTCCTCTCGCGGCCGATCGTCCTCTCCCTCGCCCGCACGCGCGAGCAGGACGTCGAGCGGGCGATCCGCGGGGTCGAGCGGGCGAAGCGGCCGGGCATCCACATCTTCATCGCGACCTCGGACATCCACCTGAAGCACAAGCTCATGATGAGCCGGCAGGAGGCCCTCGACGCCGCCGTGTGGGCGGTCGAGCGGGCGAAGAAGCACCTCGACTACGTCGAGTTCTCGGCCGAGGACGCCTCGCGCAGCGATCCCGACTTCCTGGTCGACGTGTTCAGCGCCGTCGTCGCGGCCGGGGCCGTCACCTGCAACGTCCCGGACACGACGGGCTACGCGCTCCCCGCCGAGTACGGCGCGCTCTTCAAGATGCTCCGGGAGCGCGTCCCCGGCGGCGAGCGGGTGATCTGGAGCGCGCACTGCCACAACGACCTCGGCATGGCGGTCGCGAACTCGCTCGCCGCCGTCCAGAACGGCGCGCGCCAGATCGAGTGCACCGTGAACGGCATCGGCGAGCGCGCCGGCAACACCGCCATGGAAGAGGTCGTCATGGCGATCAAGACGCGCCGCGAGGCG
>DASRHG010000006.1:0-19070 GCA_035650655.1 Binatia bacterium
GGGAGGGCTCGTGCCGGGCGGCGGGAAGACGCCGACGCCTTTCCGCTCCTCGGGCGGCAGCTCCTCGGGAGGCGGGAAGTCGCCGCGCGTGATCTCCGGGCGCCAGGGCTTCGCCGCGCGCTCCTCGCGCCGCTGCTTCGCCGCCGCAGGATCGATCGGCTGCGCGTCGACTCGTGTCCCGGCAGGCGGCATCGGCGGAAGGCCGGGCACGGACTCGCGGTCGGCGCCGGAGACCGCGGCACCCGGCGCCGGTGCCGCCGACGCTCGCCGCGCGGCCGCGTGCGGGCCGCTCGTCGCGTCCGCCGGCAGCGCCCGATCGTTGCCGGTGCCGCCGCCGGCGCGGTTCCCCGCGACGTCGGCCGGCGGGCGCGCTCCGCCAAGGCTCGGCGGCGGCACGATCCCGAGCACGATCGGGGCGAGGACGAGGGCCGCGGCGGCGAGCGCGACCGCGCTCGCGAGCCGGGATGCGAGCGCCAGCCGGCCGCGGCGCGTCGGTGCGATGCGCACCGCATCGCGCGCGGCCGCCCCGAGCACGCTTCCCATCCTGGCCATCCGACGGCGCCGATCGTATGGGAAGCTGCGCGCCGCCCGCAACGCCCGATGTCGACCGACCCGCCCTCCCGCTCCGCGCGCGCCGTCGCGACGCCGCCGGCTGCCCTTCGGCCGGGTTGGCGCGCGTTCGCCATCTCGGCGATCGCGGCGAGCCGCTCGACCCTTCTCCTCGTCCTCTGGCTCGTCGTGACGTTGAACGACCCGCCCGTGACGCCGCCGCTGCTCGTCGAGCTGGTCGTCGTCTTCGCGCTCCTTCCGGCGCTCGCGGCGGCCCTCGTGCGGCGAGCGTTCCGCGCCGAGGTGCGCGTCGTCATCGACACGCTGGAGGTGCGGCGCGCCGATCTCCACGCCGACGTGCCGTGCGCGCTCGTGTCGGCCGTCGAGCTCTGGTGGCTGCCGCTCCCGGGCCACGGGCTCTCGCTCCGCCTCCGGACGGGCGGCCTGTTCCGCTACGGGCTCTGGGCCGAGGACCCGACGCCGCTCCTCGCGGCCCTCGCCGACGAGGGCGGCGTGCAGGGCGCGGACGCGGCGCGCCGCGACTGGCGCGCGGCGTACGCGCGGGCGCGCGCCGCGGGTCGCCCGCGCGGCGCGGCGCACGCGCTCCTCAAGTTCGTCGCCTTCGCATTCCTGCCGGCGGCCGTGCTCTTCAATGCCCACCAGCACATCGCGTTCGGCGGCCCGCTCGGCGAGTACTACCTGGTCGGAGCCGGCGCGTGGCTGCGCACCTTGGCGGTCTACTGGTTGACGACGGCGATCTACCTCGTGCTCTTCGCCGCCGCCTGGCGCGCACCCGCGGAAGCGATCGCGATTGCCGCGACACGCGTCGCGCCCGGCGCGAGCGCTCGGATCCGGGGCGCGGTCGAGGTCGGGTGCGCGATCGCCTACTACGCCGGCGTTCCAATCGCGCTCGCCATCCGCTTCTGGCCGTGAGCGGCGGTCGCGGCGGCGTCAGAGTCGGAGCGCCTCGACGAGCGCTTCAGCCGATCGAGGCGCTGCAGTACTGCCTGAATCTGCCCGCTCGCGGGGTAGGGGGAAGTGCGCGACGAGGGGCGCGCCGACGCGCGCCCCTCGTCGACGCGATCAGGGGGTCGCCGGGTTGAACGTCGAGAGCGCCCAGCCCATGCGCTCGTGTCCGAACCGGTTCCAGACCGGGTTCTTGCCGCCGACGATCTGGGCGCCGCTGTAGTCGGGGCCGCTCGTCCCCGAGCCGGTCCCGCCGAAGAGGCCGACGTACACCGTCGCCGACCCGCTGTAGGTCGGGTGCGTGTTGTCGGACTGGATGTAGTCGTAGCTGGTGCTGCCGTTCACGAAGTGGGTGTTCGCGTCGCGGATGGTCGAGCGGAGCGTCGAGGTGATCCGCGTCACGTAGGCATTCTCGGACTCGCCCTGGACGTAGCGGAGCGCGTCCGAGTCGACCTGGCCGTCCCCGTTCGCATCGTAGTCGGCCCCCATGTACTGCGCGAAGTCGTCGGCGCACGCGAAGCCGTACTGCGACGCGAAGTTGCACGCGCGCCAGTTCATGCGGGCGAGATAGGGAAGGAAGACCTGCTGCTTGTTCGGCCGCTGGCCGGTCGTCGAATCGGTACAGTTCGCGAGGCCGTTGTCGGCGTCGTACCCCGGATAGTAGAGCGTCGCCACGACCTTCAGCTTCGTTCCGGCGTTCGCGTTCGCGTTGATGTACTGCATCGCCGCCTGCGTGTAGGTCGTGCAGTTCGTGAGCGCGGTGTTCAGCGGCCCGTAGTTGCACGTCCCGCTCTGGCCGGCGAAGTTGCTGCGCGCCTGGAGGCCGTCGTTCCCGCACATCTCGAACGTGACCACTCGCGTGTTGGCCGTCTGCATGTACGACCGCTCGGAGACGATCTTGTTGTTGTAGATGTCGGAGGCGACCGCACCCGACTTCGTGCGCCGGATCACCTCGATGTCGGCGTTCCAGAGCTCGCTCAGGTACTCGCCGTCGACGAGCGGCGCCGCGCGTTTCGCGACGCGCGAGATCGAGCCGTAGTAGCCGGCGTAGATCGAGTCGCCGTACGCGGTGACGCGATACTTCGCCGTCGTGCCGGCGCGATCGATCGTCCACGACGTGTTCTGCGTGACCGTGCTCGCGTACGCCGACTGTGCGGTCATCGCGGCGGCGAGCGCGAGTGCGCAGAGTGGAAGGATGGGGCCGGTGCGGGTGTGCCTCCGATTCATGTGTCCCTCCGTTGCCCGACCGCGAGATGCGGTCGAATGTGGCGCGGCCATTATCACGGAGGGCGACGGGTGACGAGACGAAACCGCCACTTCACCGGCAAATTTCGACGGTCGACCGGTTCGAGCGTCACGCCCCGCGTCAAGACCGGTGGAGGCCGCGGCCGGTGATGAGCGGCAGGTCGAGCGCCGACAGCAGACCGGGTGCCGCTCGGCACACCGCGGGGATCGCGTTCACGATCCGGGTGGCGGTCAGGACGACGCCGCCGACCGCGTGGTCGCCGTGCTCGTCCTCGAACTCGAGCTCGCAGCGGATCGCGGGAACTCCCTTGATCAGCACGCGGTAGCTGCCGTTGCCGCGCGGCCAGTCCGGGGCGAGCTCGTCGTCGAGCCGGGTCGCGTGCTCGACCACGAGCGCCGGCCGCCCGGCGACGATGCCCTGCACCTCGAACCGGAGCGCCGCCATCGTTCCGGGCTCGACGGTGTGCTGGCCGATCCGGATCGGTCTCATGGCCGGCCGGCGCTCGTGGGTCGCGCGGACGTCGTCGAGCTCGACCCCGAGCCCCTCGGCGAGGAGCCGGATCGTGCCGCCCCACGCGAACTCGAGAACCCCGGGCGCGAGGAGGAGCGGGGTCGCGTCGAGCGGCTGCCCGAAGCCCATCGTCTCGAAGAGGACCTGCGGCTGGGCGTAGGTCGCGTAGTTGATGACCTCGAGGATCCGGACCTCCTCCCAGCTTTCGCTGAGCCCGCTCAGGACGAGCGGGAGGACGTCGTTCGCGAAGCCGGGGTCGATGCCCGAGGTGAAGAAGGAGGATCGGCCGCTCTCGCACGCCTCGGCGAGCATCCGGCGCGCGTCCGGGAGGAAGGACTTCGGGTGCACGAGCGGCACGACCGAGCTCGAGACGACGTTCTTGCCGGCCGAGAGGATGCGGCAGAGGTCCTCGATCGCGTCGAAGGGACGGAGGTCCGCGGTGGCGGTGTAGCAGACGCAGTCGGCGTCCGAGGACAGCAGGGCTTCCGCGTCGTTGGTGGCCGCGATGCCGACCGGCGGGAGCCCGCAGAGCTCGCCGGCGTCCTTGCCCGCCTTGGACGCGCCGTGGACCCAGACGCCCGCGAGCTCGAGCTCGGGGTGTCGCAAAATGGCGCGAAGCGCGAACGCGCCGACGTTGCCGGTGCCCCAGACGATCACGCGATGAGCCATGCCCGAACCTCTTTCCGGCGCGCGCGGCGGTGTCAAACGCGCTTTCGGCCGAGCGCGCGCATGCGCATTCGCTTGACGACCGCCGTCGCCTTCTGATTTCGTGTCGACGTCCGGGGCGGCCGCGCCGGCGCGCGGATGGGAGGGTGGATGGGACGACGAAGCGTCACCGCGACGGCCCTGGCGGCCGCGACGATCGCCGGTCCCGCGTTCGCGGGCGTCCCGCCGCCTGCGCCCTGCAGCCACCGCACGACGCTCTCGGCGGTCGCGGACACCACCGTCCGGCGCGGGCAGCCGAACACGCCGGCCGGCGCGGAGCCGCTCCTCTTCGTGCGGGAGGGCGACGGCAACCGCGCGCTCGTGCGCTTCGACGTCGCGGGCGTCGCCGGGCCGGTCGCGAGCGCCGAGCTCACGTTCACCGTCGCCGGTGCCGCGAGCTCGTGGGGCCTCGCCGGCCGGCGGCTCGGCGTCCATCGCTTGACGCGCCCCTGGTCGGAGGCGAGCGCGACCTGGAACTGCGCCTCGGACGCGAACCCGGCGAACGTCCGGCCGGACTGCACGGGCCCCGACGCCTGGGCGATGGGCAGCCCCAATGCGCCGCCCTGGGTCGAGCCCGCGACCGCCGAGGTCCAGATGGCGAACGGGCGCGCGGGAGCGGTGGCGTTCGACGTCACCGCGGACGTCGCTGCCGTCGTGGCGGGTCAGGCGGCGAACGCCGGCTGGATCCTGGTCAAGGAAGACGCCGGCAGCGGCCGCGTCGACTTCGCCGCGCGCGAGTCGGGCACGCCGCCCACCCTGACGATCGTCACGCTGGAGCCCGACCGCGACGGCGACGGCGTCTGCGACGCCGCCGACGTCTGCCCCGCGACCGCCGACCCCGACCAGCAGGACTCCGACGGCGACGGGCGCGGCGACGCCTGCGAGTGCGACGGCGTCTCGTGCGTCGGCCCGCCGGTCGACCAATGCCGGCTCGCCGCCACGTGCGATCGGAGGACCGGCGACTGCACCGCCGGGACGCGAGCGGACGGCACGGCGTGCCGGCTCGGGGAGGTCGCCGCGTTCTGCCTCGACGGCACGTGCATCGTGCCGCCGTCGTCGTGCGTCGCCGGGCGAGTCGTCGCCGGGAGCGGCCCGGGCGCGACCGCCGTGCCGCCCGGGGTCCCGGTCTTCGTCTTCGGGGCGCCGCCCGCCGTTTCGTGCGCTGCGGGCGCCGAGGACCCGTCGACCTGGGGACGGATCGTCGGCGACGGAACGACCGACGACGACGGCGCCTTCTGCATCGAGTACGCCCGGCGACCGCTCGACTCGGACACGCTTCCGATCATCGCGCGCCACGTCCTCGCGGGGAGCTGCGACGTCGCGCCGCCGCTCGGCGCGTGCAGCGCGCCGATCCCGGTCGGCGAGCGGGTCGACGAGCCCGAGCGGCTCTGCGAGCTCGCGAACTGCCTCGACGTGGGGACGGTGGATCTGGAGCCCGGCTGCCCGCACTGAGAGCCGCCGCCGAACGGCCACGATGACCGCTGGTCGCCGCTTCCGGCTCGCGCTCGCGTGCCTCGGCCTCGTCATCGCGGTCGGCACGGCCGGGTACGTCGTGATCGAGGGCATGACGCTCCTCGACGCGCTCTTCATGACCGTGACGACGGTGTCGACGGTCGGCTATCGCGAGGTCCAGCCGCTCGACGCGGCCGGGCGCGTCTTCACGATGGTCCTCATCGTGTTCGGCGTCGGCTCGGCGTTCTATCTCTTCACCGCGATGGCCGAGGCGATCGTCGAGGGGGCGATCGGCGATTCCTGGGGGAGGGCGAGGATGCAGCGCCGGATCGACGAGATCGAGGGACACGTGATCGTGTGCGGCTTCGGCCGCTTCGGGCGCGCGGTCGTCGAAGGGCTGCGGACCGCTCGCGTCGAGACCGTCATCGTCGACTCAGATCCGGCGGTCGAGGCGCAGCTCGCGGCGAGCGGCGCACTCTTCGTCGCGGGCTCCGCGCTCGCGGACGACGTGCTCGAGCGCGCGGGCGTGAGACGCGCGCGCGCGGTCGTCGTCGCGACCGGCTCCGACCCCGACAACGTCTTCATCACGCTCAGCGTGCGCGAGAAGAACCCGCGGCTCCGCATCCACGCGCGCGGCGAGACCGACGCCGGCCTCCACCGGCTTCGCCTGGCCGGAGCCGACCAGGCCGTGTCCGCGTACCAGATGGGCGGCTCGCGCATCGCCTCGTCGATCGTGCGCCCCTCCGTCGTCGACTTCCTCGAGATCTCGACGCCCGGGAAGGGCGAGCACGTCGATCTCGAGGAGGTCCGGCTGGAAGAGGGAGGAGCGGTCGCCGGCCGGACGGTCTCCGAGGTCGAGAGCGCCAACCCGCGCATGCGCGTCGTCGCCCTCAAGCGCGAGGGCGAGTCGATCCGCCTGATCCCGGACGCCGACACGAAGCTCGCCGCGGGCGACTACCTCGTCGTGATCGGAGATCGCGCCGCCCTCGACCGCCTCGCGCAAGAGAGCAGCGCCGCCCGCGACCGCCCGGCGTAGGGGCCGGGACGCGCCAGTCGACGGGCGGCGGCCCGACGACTAAGCGTCCGGCATGCGCCGAGACGTCTTCAGCCCCGAGCACGAGCTCTTCCGCGAGCAGTTCCGCCGCTTCGCCGAGCGCGAGATCGTCCCCAAGATCGAGGGCTGGAACGCGCGCGGCACGAGCGATCGCGAGTCGTGGCGGCGCATGGGAGAGGCCGGCTTCCTCGGCGCGCACGCGCCGGTCGAGTACGGCGGCGCCGGCGGCGACTTCCTCTTCGACGCGGTCGTCATGGAGGAGATGGCGTGGCTCCGCGCGCACGGCCTCATGATGTCGCTCCACTCCGACATCGTGATGCCCTACCTCGTCCACTACGGCAGCGAAGAGCAGAAGCGTCGCCACCTTCCGAAGGCGATCGCCGGCGAGACGATCCTCGGGATCGCGATGACCGAGCCCGGCACCGGCTCCGACCTCGCGAACGTCCAGACGCGCGCTCGCCGCGACGGCGACTTCTGGGTCCTGAACGGATCGAAGACGTTCATCTCGAACGGCCAGATCGGCGACCTCTTCGTCGTCGTCGCGAAGAGCGATCCGAGCGCGAACCCGCCGCACAAGGGCATGAGCCTCTTCCTGGTCGACGCCGACACTCCCGGATTCGTGCGCGGCCGGAAGCTCGACAAGCTCGGCCTCCGCGGGCAGGACACGAGCGAGCTCGCGTTCGAGGACTGCCGCATCCCGGTCGAGAACCTGCTCGGCGTCGAGGGCGAGGGCTTCAAGATGCTGATGCAGCAGCTCCAGCAGGAGCGCCTCTGCATCGCGATCGGCTCGCTCGCGTCCTCGCGACGCGCGCTCCACGACACGATCGCCTATACGCGCGAGCGCCGCGCCTTCGGTCAGCCGATCGCGTCCTTCCAGAATACGCAGTTCCGGCTCGTCGAGCTCGCGACCGAGGTCGAGATCGGGCAGGCGTTCGTCGACAAGCTGATGGCGGCGCACGTTCGCGGCGACGACGTCGTGACCGAGGTCAGCATGGCGAAGTGGTGGACCACCGACCTCCAGAAGCGGCTCACGAGCGAGTGCCTCCAGCTCCACGGCGGCTACGGCTTCATGCTCGAGGTGCCGATCTCGCAGGACTACGCGGACGCGGCGGTGCAGACGATCTACGCCGGCACGAACGAGATCATGAAGGTCATCATTGCGCGTCGGCTCGGCCTCGGAGGGTGAAGCGGGCCGCGCAGCCGGGGGGACCGGGGAGGTCTTCGCGCGCGACCTCGAGGTCGTCGCCGAAGTAGTCGACGCAGCCGGTGACGAGGCCCTCGGCGAGGTCCGCGAAGGGGCGCGGCGAGCGGTACTCGAGGACGAGGTGCTTCTCGGCGAGGCGGGCGCAGTGGAGCTCCGGGAGCTCGGCGTCGGGGTGGAATCGGCGGAGGTCGCCGTGGACGTGCTCGTGGACGCGGGCCAGGAACGCGATCGAGTCACGCGCGCCCTCGAAGAAGACCGGATAGATGGCTGCGAAGCGGTGGAAGAGGTGGGTCCCGAAGTGCCGCAGGACCTCGTCCTCGGACCGCCCCGCGATTGCGCTCAGGTCGCGGACGAGGCCGCGCAGCCGGTCTTCGGGGTAGGTCGCGACCGGGCTCAGCCCGCGCCCGTTGGCGGGCTGAGGGACGAGTCGGCTGCCGGCTCCGGCGAAGGCCTGATCGGCAAAGTCGACGAACTCGGTCAGCACGATTCCCCGCACGGGTCACCTCCGGGTCGGGCGGCCGCGCCGCCGTTCGTGGAGGAGGCGTTCCTTCCCGGTGAACGATGTTCACCCGCGGATCGGTGCGGATTTCCGGGCGGCGGGAATCCAAAATCCCAGGTCTAGCGCGGGGTTAGAGCTCCCAGCGCACGGGCAGGCGGGGATCGGGCGCGTACGAGCAGTAGGTGCCGGTCTTCACCGTCCCCGCGAGGTGCTGGCCCAGGGGCGGGTTCACCTCGGCGATCCGCCGCAGCACGCGGCCGAGCGAGCGCGTGACGTTCAGCCGCGCACGCTCCACGGCGGATGCCGCCTTGCGGCTCCGGCCGCCGAGGCCGACCCCCCGCGCGAGCTCGTCGGTCAGGAACTCCATCTCGTGCTGCAGGCGGGCGGCGCGCTCGGGATCCGCCCAGTCGCGCGCCTCTTCGAGCTCGGCCTTGAGCTCCGCGAGACGGCGGCGGTAGGCGGCGCGGGCGTCGGCGTCGAGGACCTCGCCGGCGTCGCCGCCGCGCGAGGTCGCGAGCCCGGCGGCCGCGAGCGCACCCGCGCTCGCGCTCGGAGCGCCCGCGGCCGGCGCGTCGCCCGCGTCGAGCGACCCGGTCTCGAGCTCGAGCACGTGGAACTCGCGGCCCGGGTGGGCGAGGAGCGTCCGGAGGAGCGCGAGGCCCTTGGCGTCCTTGATGCGCGCCGTGTGCCCGCCGTGGCCGACCGTCCAGAAGTCGCCCTCGCGCCGGCACGTGGCCGCGAACGTGCGCGCTTCCTCCGCCGGCTCGCCGCGCACCGCCGTCGCGGCGCCGTCGGCGGGCGCGACCGGCGATGCGTCTCCGCCCGTCCGCGACGCCGCTGCGTCGCCGCGCTCGGGTCCGGAAGGCGCGAGCTCGGCGAGCAGCCGCCGCATGCCGAGTCGCTCCGCGGTCGCGCGCGCCGCCGCGACGAGCGCGCGCGCCCGCTCGCGATCCGCGGCGCCCCCGTCCGCGAGCAGGGCCGCGAGCTCGACCTGCGTGTGCGCGAGCGCCGGCAATGCGCCGAGCCGTTCGTTCATGACGAGCGCGTCCTCGAAGTGCCGGAGCGCGTCCTCGCGCCGGCCGCAGGTCGCGGCGGTCATGCCGAGAAAGCGCGCGACGGCGCCGCGGTTGCCGCACGGCGGCGATCCGACCGTCACCGTCCGGCCGTCGTACGGGCGCAGCAGCTCGTAGACGTCGGCCGCGCGCTCGGAGTCGGCGAGGCGTGCGGTCGTCTCCGCGCAGTACGTGAGCGAGTGGCAGAGGTTTCCGTCGCGCGGCAGGACCGCGAAGCGGTCCGCGGCGAGCTCGTCGAGGAGCGCCCGCGCCCGCGCGGCCCGTCCGAGGTCCAGCTCGACGAGCGCGAGGCCGCAACGCCAGACCGGAGCCGCCGACTGGATGCGCGCCTGCTCCGCGACCGCCGGCTCGATCTCCTCGAGGTTCCCGGTTTCGTGCCGCAGCAGGAAGACGTTCGAGAGGTACACCTGCTCGATGCTCGTGTCCTGACGGCGCTCGGGGATCGCGCGCGCCTCGGCGGCGAGGCGCTCGCCTTCGGCGAAGCTGCCCCAGAGCGACGCGAGCGTCGCCCGCACGAGCGCGGAGTAGCGCCGGTGCTTCGGAAAGCGCATCGCGCCGGCGTCGTGGGCGTAGCGCTCGAGCTCGATCTCCGCGGCCGCGAGGTCGCCGAGCTGGAAGAGATCGACGAGCCGCCACGTGCGCGCCTCCAGGACGAGCCCGGTGTGGTGGGCGCGGGTCGCGAGTTCGATGGCCTCGTCGGCGAGCGGAAGCCGGCCCTCCACGTCGGGCGTGCCCCACAGCATGAAGTGGCGGGTGATGAGCGCGGCGGCGAGCGTCGTCGGCTCGCCGATCGCGCGCGCCATCGCGACCGCCTCGAGGCTGAGGCGGTCGCGGCGCTCCTGGTCCTGCGTGAAGTAGAGGGCGGTCGCGAGCCGGGCGAGCAGCGCGGCGCGCTGCGGGCTCGGCGCGGCATCGGCCATCGCGAGCGCTTCCTCGAGCGCCGCGATGAGCGCGGGGTCGGCGGAGTTCGCCTCGACGCGCGTGCCGCCGAGCCCGTACGCTGCGCGCGCGAAAGCGGCCGCGTCGCCGACCGCGCGCGCGAGCCTCAGCGCGATCTCGAAGCTCGCGCGGCTCTTGACGCTGTCGCCGGCGCGCAGCGCGGCGTTGCCGAGCGCCAGCTGGAGCGCGAGGCGCTGGCGGTCGTGCGGCTCGCGCAGCGAGAGCGCGGCCAGCGCGCGCTCGAAGTGGCCGACGCCGTCCTCGAACGCGAGCTGCCGGACCGCGCGCTCGCCCGCGCGCGCGGAGTACAGCGCCGCCTGGTCGGCGTAGCCGAGCGGCGCGGCATGATAGTAGTGGTACGCGATCTCCGCGACCGGCGGCTCCGCCGAGTCGCGGTGAAGCTCCTCGAGCTGGCGCGCGACGTCGAGGTGGAGGCGCGCGCGCTCGGCGGGCGACAGGTCGCCGTACAGGGTCTCGCGGATGAGCGCGTGCGCGAAGCGGAATCGCCCCTGGCTCTCCGCCGGCTCCGCCAGGCGGAGCGACACGGGGAGCGAAAGCGTCGCGAGGGCCTCCGCGGCCGGCGTGCCGGCGACCGCGCCGAGCGTCGCGACGTCGAACTCGCGCCCGAGAACGGCGGCGATCGTCAGGTGGCGCATCTCCGCCGTTCCGAGCGGCTCCAGGTGGCGACGGATGAAGGCGCGCACGCCGTCCGACGGGCGAAGCGAGCTCGGGTCGAGGCGCGCGTCCGCGATCCGCCCCTCGCGCCGGAGGTGCTGCACGACCTCCCCCAGAAAGAACGGGTTGCCGCCCGTCGCCTCGTGCAGCTCGCTCACGAGGTCGGGCGCCGGGCGGGCCTCGGCCGCGGGGCCGGTCGCGCGCGACACGAAGCGCGCGACCTGATCGCGGTCGAGGCCGCGGACCTCGAGCACGTCGCTCCGGCGCGCGAGGTCGGCGTAGAGCGGCGACGTGCGCCACGCGGCCGCCGGCCGGCACGTCCCGACGATCGCGAAGCGCGCGCCCCGCATCTCCTCGGCGACGAAGAGCAGCAGGCGAAGCGACGTCTCGTCGGCCCAGTGCAGGTCCTCGAGCACGAGGACGAGCGGCTCGTGCGCCGCCGCGCGCTTGAGCGTCGCGACGACCGCCTCGAAGAGGAGGAAGCGCGACTGGTCCGCGTCGCGCTTCGGCGGCGCGCCGAGGCCGGGCACGCGCTCCCGCAGCGCCGGCAGGAGGAGGTGCGCGAGCACCTCGGCGTCGGGACCGAACTCGACCGCGACCCTCGCGTCATCGGACCGCTCGAGACGGCGGCGGAGGATCTGGAGCCACGGCCAGTAGGCGGGAGCGCCCTCCTGCTCCGGCGCCCGTCCCCACGGCATGCGGTCGTCGGGGAGGGTGATGCGCCGGGCGAACTCCTCGACGAGGCTCGTCTTCCCGATCCCGGGCTCGCCGACGAGAAGGGCGGGGCGACCGCGGCCGGCGTGCGCGGCCTCGACCGCCTGCGCGAGCGCCCGCAGCTCGTGATCGCGCCCGACGAAAAAAGAAGACCCGGCGGTGTCGCGATCCATCGATGCCGGCGAACTAGGCGAACGACCCGCCCCACGCAATAGCGCAGGCCCGGCGGCGAGGATCGGTTCTCTCGTCCGCCGGCCCCGCTCGCGCGCCGTTCAGGCGAGGTCGAAGAGGAGCACCTCGGCGTCGCCGCCGGCGGCGATCGCGAGCTCCTTCTCCTCGCTCGCGGCGAGGCCGTCGCCGGCGGCGAGGGCGTGGCCGGAGACCTCGACGCCGCCGCGCGCGACCTGCAGCCACGCGTGGCGGCCGGGCGCGATCCGGTGGACGACGCGGTCGCCGGCGCCGAGCGCGCCCGCGTACACGGACGCGTCCTGGTGGATCGTGAGCGACCCGTCGCGCCCGTCGTGCGACGCGACCAGCGTCAGCCGGCCGCGCTCCGCGTCGATCGGGAAGGCGCGCTGCTCGTACCCCGGCTCGAGTCCCGCGCCCTCCGGCAGGATCCAGATCTGGAGGAGGTGGAGCGGCTCGTCGCGCGACGGGTTGAGCTCGCTGTGCATGACGCCGCGGCCGGCCGTCATGCGCTGGACCTCGCCCGGTCGGACGACGGCCCGGCTGCCGAGGCTGTCCCGGTGCTCGACGGCCCCGCTCAGCACGTACGTCAGGATCTCCATGTCGCGATGGCCGTGCGTCGGAAAGCCGGCGCCGGGGGCGACGTGGTCCTCGTTGATGACGCGCAGGTCGCGGAACCCGCGGTAGCGCGGGTCGTCGTAGTCGGCGAACGAGAAGGTGTGGCGGGTGTCGAGCCAGCCGTGGTCGGCGTGGCCGCGGTCCTCGCTGCGGCGGACCTGGATCACGGGATCTCCTTTCGTGGCAGTGCCACCCGAGCCGGGTGCGGATGCGTCGCGCGTCGCGCGGTAGCGGTCGGCGAAGCAACCGCGCTGGCGGCATTCGGTCGGGGGCCGCCGTCGAAGTCGCGACGGCAGCCGCGCACGTCCGGAGATAAGTCGTGCTCGGCCGCTGTCAATGCGTCGCGTCGTTGCGAGGAGACGCGGTGGTACGACCGGCAGGCCCGCGCTCAGTTGGTCGCGGTGTCCCGGTCGATCCGGAAGGGCGGGCTCAGGCGGAGGCTCGCGAGGCTCACGCCGGTCACCGGCGCGGCGAGCTTCGTTTCCGCCTTCGCGAGCCGCTCGCAGCAGACCTGGGCCGCGACCAGCGTGTCGGCGCAGTCGCTCGCCGCACGCACCAGCGTGGCCGCCGAGCGGATGACGTACCCGGTGCCCGCCTGCTCGGGCCAGAAGACGTCGGTCCCGAAGATCACGGCCGAGCGCATCTCGTCGGCCTTCGCCGGCGACTCGAGCAGCGGGAGGCCCGTGCAGTCCTCGCTCTCGTAGAGGAGGGGCTCGATGCTCTTCGTGTCCCAGGGGCCTTCCTCGCCGACCAGGAGCCGGACCTCGGTCCCCGGCACCGGGCGCGCGACCCAGACGAGCGGCGCCGACGCGCCATAGACGCTCGTGACCTCGGTCGCCTCGCCGAGATACGTCCCCACCGTCTCGCCCAGCGCGTCGCGGACGACGGGGGGAGAGCCGTCCGCCGAAACCCGGGAGCCGCCGAGGGCGACGGCGGCCGCGACGGCGAAGAAGATCCGGAGCCCGAGGTGTCGGCTGGTCATGGACCAGCCGTACGCCCGCCTCCAGAGTCGGTCAAACCGAAACAGCGCGCTCCGGCGAGCGCGCTCGGCGTGCAGGCGGGCTCGAAGCCTGAATCAGGATGCGAGCGAAGCGAGCCCGCGGCCTCGCAGGGAGTGAGGCCCCGTTCGGCTCGGCCGAACGGGGCGAGGGGAGCGATCCCCTCATTGGGTTAAACCCGGCTTTCGAGGACGAAGTCGAGGTTCTCCTGGTCGCAGCGCGCGGCGAGCTCGGCGCGGAGGCCCGAGAGGTCGAGCCGGGACGGGACGTGGAGGTCCGCCTCGAGCACGAACATCGGGGTTCCGCTGAGCGGCGCGTAGCTCACGCGCGACTCGAAGGAGGCGAGGTTGATCCCCCGGCTCGCGAGCAGGCCGGCGATCGCCTGCACGATCCCGGGGCGATCCACGCCGGTGACGCGGATGCGATAGAGCAGGTGGTCGCCGAGGCCGCTCGCCGTCGACGTCTCCTTCAGGATGCAGCGGAGGCCGAGCCTAGTCTCGAGCTCCGCGCCCGCTTGCTTGACGTGCGCGAGCGCCTCCGGCGTGCCCGAAAGCAGGAGGATGAGCGCGAACTCGCCCCCGAGGATCGCCATCCGGCTGTCCTCGAGGTTCGCGCCGCCGGAGTGGATCATCGACGAGATCTCGTTCACGAGGCCGGGCCGGTCGGGCCCGACCGCGGTGAAGACCATGTAGCCGCGATTGCTCATCCTTGACCTTCCGCCCGCCGCCCTGCGCCGATCTGCTCCACCGTGACCGTCGTCCGCGCTTCGTATGGCCGCCGCATCAGGTGTACTTGCCGTGGGGCGCGACGGCGTTGCCGCCCATGGCACGATACGCGGCGCGCGCCTCGAGGCTCGCGCGCACGTCGTACACGTCCTCCTCCGAACTCCAAAGCCCGCCGCCGGCGTATCGCAGGATCGTGTAGGTCGGGAACGCGATCGGCGGCGCCGCCGGGTCCTTCGGGTTCGGATACGCGTTGTCGATGCAGAAGGCGACGCGGTCGCCGTCGATCATGACCCACTTCGGTGCCGGAAAGAACATGTCGGGCACGCCGGCCATCGTCGTGGTGATCCACTTCCGGATCGCCTCGCGCCCGTGGAACTCGCCGTACTGGACCTCGTAGTAGTAGGCGTCCTCCGCGAAGAGATCCGCCCACGCGTTCCAGTTCCGCTCCTCCGCCCCGAGCTTCAAGTACTTTTGGAACGCGGCCTCCACTTCTGCGCGACTCGGCTGGCCCATCGCTTCCTCCGTTCTCGAACGCCGGAGGTCGTCGTAGGCCGTCCCGCGTGGTCGGTCAATCGAGCGGAGACGCGAGCGAGCGCCTCAGTCTTTCACGGAGAAGCCGCGCGCCACGACGTCCGATGCGGCGCCGCGGTCGTCGAAGACCTGAAGGAAGGCGCGATGGTCGCCGCTCGCATAGGCGAAGCGAGCGACCGGATCGGAGCCGTCCTGCACGCGCCCGTCGCCCGAATCGAAGCGGTAGCGCACGATGGTGCCGTCGCGATCGTGCGAATCGCGAGCATCGAGCTCGATGACGTTCCGGACGCCGCCGTCGCCGGCGATCGCGTTCTGCTTGAGCGAGGCGATCGGCGGCGAGTTCCCCTCCACGGACGTCCCGGTCAGCGTGGGGATCGGCGTTGCGACGGGCGTCGGGGTCGGCGGTGCGCCGGGCGTCCCGCTGAGCGCGGGTGTGGTCGGCGCGGGCGTCGGCGCCGGCGGCTCGCCTTCGGGGACCGAGCGCATGTGGTAGCGGCCGGGCTTCGTGCAGGTCCAGAGGCGCGTGATCGCGAGGTCGACCGGTGGGTTCACGCCGTCGTCGATCGAGATGCGCTGCGAGATCGGCGTGTCTGGGAGGTTCGAGGCGTCGGTGTTCTCCTCGCAGACGCGCGGGCGCCTTCGCATGAGCCCGCGGTCGAGCTTCAGGCGGAACTCGAACGCGCCTTTGCGTTCCTGGATCTGCAGCCGGACGTGTGGCCGGTAGTTCCCGGGCTGGTCGAAGACGTTGTTGTCCGGGTCGCCCGCGCGCGCGACGAGCTCGAGCGGGACGGTCGGCATGTCGTCGACGGTCGTCATGAGCTCGCCGAGACCGCCCTCGGCGTCGTCGACGAAGAGCTCTTCGAGCACGACCGTCGCGCGGCTCAGATCGAGCGGGTGATCGAGCGCGAACTTGCCGCGGATGCGGAACTCGACGCCGCCGACTTGACCCGGGCCGCGCTGCACGCCGACGTCGGTGATCGAGCCGCTGAAGTCGAACGCGTCGACGGCCGCAGCGGCGGACGGCAGAAAGGGCGCGGAAGCGAAAGCGAGCGTGAGTAGAGCGAAGGGCACGCGGCTCAGCGGTCGGATCATGATCGACCTCCTCCAGCCCCATCGTTTGCGGTATTCGGCTCGCCGGTGAGTGGCAACAGGCACTGCGGGCACCCGGCCGCATCCGACCGACGGCTTGCCTGCGTGCAGCGACGGCGGTACGTCCCGCGACGAGCGATTTTCGGAGGTGCCCGTGACGACGAACGGCATCAAGGTGGCCGACAGCGACATGCACGTCCTCGAGCCGGCCGACCTCTGGCAGCGCTACATCGATCCCGCCTTCCGCCACGTCGCGCCGGTCGGGCTCACGGAGCTTCCGCGCGACATGCGCGTCAAGGTGAAATCGCACATCATGCTCCGGATCGGGCCCGTGCGGCCGATCCGCCCGGGACAGGCGGGCGCGTGGAGCGCACAGGCGGAGAACGCCTACGAGGCGGCGGAGGCGCGCGGCTGGGACGCGACCTCGCAGCGCGACGCGATGGACGTCGAGCGGCTCGACGTCGCCGTCCTCTTCCCGAGCCGCGGGCTCTTCGTGCTCGGTCTCGACTCGCGCCAGGTCATGGGCGTCGACGGCCTCGAGCCCGACTTCGCGGCCGCGATCGCGCGCGCCTACAACGATTGGCTGCACGACTTCTGCGGCGAGTATCCGGATCGCTTCTACGGCGCCGCGATGGTCGCGCCGCACGACGTGACGTCGGCGGTCGCGGAGGCGCGCCGCTGCGCCGAGGAGTACGGCTTCAAGGCGATCTTCCTCGCGCCCGGCTGCGTCAATCGCAGGCCGTGGCACGACGCCTACTACGATCCGCTGTGGGCGGAGTGCGAGCGGCTCGGCATCGCGCTCACGTTCCATGGCGGCGGCCAGACGTTCCTGCGGCCCGACTTCTCGCTCGAGGTCTTCGACAAGCTCATGATGTGGCACGTCTTCAACCAGCCGCTCGGCATCATGACGGCGGTCGTGAGCATCTGCGGCGGCGGCGTCCTCGAGCGATTCCCGAAGCTCCGCGTCGGCTTCCTCGAGGGCAACTGCGGCTGGGCGCCGTGGCTGCTGCAGCGCCTCGACGAGCACTGGGAATGGACGGGGAAATGGGAGGCGCCGGACCTGAAGCGGAAGCCCTCGGAGTACTTCCTCGCGAGCTGCTTCCTGTCGGTCGAGGCCGACGAGTCGACCGTCAAGGACTACGTCGCCTGGTACGGCGACGACAACCTCGTCTTCTCGACCGACTACCCGCACGCGGATTCCAAGTACCCGCGCGCCGTCGCCGCGTTCGGCGAGCTGCCGCTCTCCGAGTCGTCGCGACGGAAGGTGCTGTGGGACAACTGGTGCCGGCTCTACGGGATGGCGCCCGCCTGAGCCGCGCGCCCGGCCCGCACGTGCCGCGCGAGCGCCGAGGCGAGGCTCTCGAGCGCGACCGGCTTCGCCAGGTAGTCGTCCATCCCGGCGTGTAGGCAGCATTCGCGGTCGCCGGGCGCGACGTTCGCGGTCATCGCGATGATCGGGACGCGACCGCCGAAAGTGCGCTCGTCGCGCCGGATCTCCTGGGTCGCCTCGTAGCCGTCCATCTCCGGCATGTTGCAGTCCATCAGGACGGCGTCGTACGGCATGAGCTTGGTCATCGCGACGGCCTCGCGGCCGTTCGCGGCGATGTCGACGCGGCATCCGAGCTTCTCGAGCATGCGGCTCGCGATCTGCTGGTTCACGACGTTGTCCTCGGCGAGAAGGACGCGCAGGCGGCCGGCGACGTCCGGCACGGGCTCGCGCGCGAGGTCGGGCGCGGCGCAGGGCTCCGGACCCGCGTGCGCGAGCGGCAGCCGGAACCAGAAGCACGACCCGACGCCTTCGCGCGACGACGCGCCGATCTCGCCGCCCATGAGCTCGACGAGCTGCTTCGAGATCGCGAGCCCGAGCCCCGTGCCGCCGAAGCGGCGGGTCATCGTCGGGTCCGCCTGCGTGAAGCGCTGGAAGAGCTCGGGCAGCTTCTCCGGCGCGACGCCGATCCCCGTGTCGTGGACCGAGAACCGCACGGCGGACGTCGCCGCGCCGCGCTCCTCGACGTCGACGCCGATTCGAACGCCGCCCTTCTCGGTGAACTTGACGGCATTCCCGACCAGGTTCACGAGCACCTGGCGGATGCGCCCGGGGTCCGCGACGACCCGGCGCGGCACGTCGGAAGCGACGTCGAGCTCCAGCCGCAGACCTCGCTCCACGGCGCGCGCCGCGAAGAGCTCGGCCGCCTCCTCGACGGCGTGCGGCAGGTCGAAGGGCAGGGGCTCGATCTCCATCCGGCCCGCCTCGATCTTCGAGAAGTCGAGGATGTCGTTGATGATCGTGAGGAGCGCGTGCGCGGAGCTCCACACGATGCTCGCGAACTCGCGTTGCTCCGGGTCGAGCTCTCCGTCGAGGAGGATGCCGGCGGAGCCGATGATGCCGTTCAGGGGAGTCCGGACCTCGTGGCTCACCGTCGCGAGGAAGTCGCTCTTCGCGCGCGTCGCGGCGAGCGCCTGGTCGCGCGCGTGCGCGAGCTCGGCCGCCTGCCGGACGAGGTCCGCCGCCTGGCTCTCCGCGAGTCGGTTCGCGTTCTCGACCTCGGCGTAGTAGCGCGCGAGCGCCTCCTCGGTCTCGCGCCGGCGCGTGATGTCCTCGAGCGTCCCGATGTGTCCCAGCGGCCGGCCGCCGTCCACGACGCGCGCCGCCTTCACGCTCACCCAACGGGTGCCGCCGTCGCGCCGTACGACCCGGCAGAGGACCTCGAACGGCACCGCGTCGCGCGCCGCTTCGAGCCAAGCGCGCTCCACGCGGTCGGCATCCTCGGGATGGAGCGCGCCGCGCCAGCCGCGGCCCGCGGCCTCGGCTGCCGCGAGCCCGGTGATGCGCTCGAAGACCGGGTTGGCGTACGTGCAGAGCGCCTGCTCGTCGGTCATGAAGAGGCCGAACGGCGACGCTTCGCTCATCGCCCGAAAGCGCGCCGCCTGCGACCGGAGCTCCTCCTCGGCGGCGCTCTGCGCCGACAGGAACGCGTACACGAGCGCGACGCACGCGCACACCAGCAGGATCTGCACGGTCAACGAGTACGGGACCCGGAACGGCTCGGGGAGGACCATTGCGGTCGCGACGCCGGCCGCGTGCAGCGCTCCGTACGCCGAGATCTGCGCGATCGCGAGGCCGCCGTAGAGGAGGGCGGCGCGGAAGCCGATCACGAGGCCGGCGAAGATCGCCGGGGTCGCGATCCATCCCTGGCCGGGCGAATCGACTCCGCCGAGGTGGAACTGCAGGTAGGCGAGGAGTCCCTGGAAGGCGAGCGCGGCGACGTGCGCGCCGCTCTCGACGCTGCCGCCGCGCCGCACCCAGACCAGCACGCCGATCGCGATCGCGGTCGCG
>DASRHG010000007.1:0-8163 GCA_035650655.1 Binatia bacterium
CCCGATGTCGAGGAGGCGCTCGCCGGGCTTCAGCCGGAGCTTCCGGCAGACGAGGTCGAGCTTGTCCTCCTGCGCTTGGTCTAGATCGCCGTCCGGCGACCGGTAGTAGGCGCAGGTGTAGACCATCCGCCGGTCGAGGAAGCAGGCGTAGAAGTCGTTCGAGACGTCGTAGTGGAAGGCGATGGCCTGGCGGTCGCGGTGCTTCGTCCGGATGCGCATGGGGGTCCTCCGATGCCGAACGCGCCCTCGAGCACGAGACGGCGGCGCAGCCCGGGACGCGTGCAGGCGAGCCGCGCGCCGAAGACGACGAGCGAGTGCGGGACGAGGGCCAGGAGCCGGGCGAGCGCGGGCCGCGGCCGGCCCCACTCCGCCTCGACGGCGGCGGCGTGGTCGCGCGGCCGGCCGGCGAGGATCGCGGCCGCGGCGAGCCGCGCGCTCCGCGTCGCGGGGCCGATCCCCTCCCCCGACACGTCCCGCGCGAGCCCGGCCGCGTCGCCCACCAGCACGAAGCGGTCGCCCGCGACGCACCGCGGCCGCGCGCGCCGGATCGCGTAGGCGTGGCCCTTGAAGGGCGTGAGCGCGAGGCCGTCGGGCAGCCGGCCCGTCGCGCGCAGCGTTCGCAGGAGCCGCTCGAGCCGGGCGCGGACCGGCGTGCCGCCGAGCGCGCCGACGCCGACGTTCAGGAAGTCGCCCTTCGTGAAGTACCAGCCGTAGCCGCGGAAGTCGGGCTCGGCGAAGAGCTCGGGCGTGCCGGCGCGCGGTGTGAGGGTGCGGAGGAGGTCCGCGCCGACGCGCGTCTCGCTCTCCTGCGTGACGACGACGGCCTCGGCCGCGTCGACGGCGCCGAGCGCACGCGCGACCGGGCAGTGGTGCCCGCCCGCGCCGACGACGACGTCCGCCGCGTACGTCGCGTCGTCGGTCGCGATCGTGACGCCGCCCGCGTCGGCCCGCACGTCGCGCACGCGCGCGCCCTCGACGACCGTCGCGCCCGCGGCGGCGGCGCGGCGGAGGAGGAAGGTGTCGAACTCGGCGCGCACGATCCCGAAGCTCGCGGTCTCCGGCCAGCGCGTCTCGTGCTCGACGCCGCCCACTGCGATCGACACCGTGTCGAAGGGCTGGATCGTGTGCGGGTAGGCGGCGGGGTCCAGCGCGACGTCGCGGAGGACGGCGTGCGTCACCCATCCGGCGCAGAGCTTGACGCGCGGGAACCGGGCCGCGTCGAGGACGAGCGTCCGGGCGCCCGCCGCGGCGAGCGCGCGCGCCGCCGTGCTGCCGCCCGGCCCGCCGCCGACGACGATCGCGTCGAAGCGCGCCGTCATGGGGTGGCGAGTCTCACCAGCGTCGCGAGGCGCGTGCGGAGCGGGATCCGCAGACGCTCGACCGCGTTCGCGACCGCCATGGCGGCGAAGATGTCGCCCTCGATGTCGATGTCCTCCCCGACGAACGCCTCGCCGAAGGCGAGCGGCGTGGGGCGGCGGAGCAGGCGGCGGAAGACGCGCGGCGAGCGGAAGACGACCGTGCACGGCGGGTCGGGGCCGGGCGCGCCGACGCGGACGGACGTGCCGTCCCACAGGCGGAAGCCGAGCGGTACGGGAAGCGGCGCGAAGATCCGCTCGAGGAGTGCAGCGGCGCTGCGGATCGGGTCCGGCATGCGAGGTTCCCCCCGACGGTCGGGTGACATTCCCCCGATGCGGGCGCGGCGTCAATACGTGCCCTCGGGGCGCGGCGCGCCGTCGCCGCCGGCGGGCCCCGCATCGCCGTCGGCCGCGGCGTCTGCCAGGCGACGGGCCATCATGGACCTCGTCATCCGCAGCGCGCGCGTGGGCGCCGAGAAAGACCCGCAGGACGTGGCGATGGCGGGCGGCCGGATCGTCGCCGTCGGGCCCGCGCGCTCGTGCGCGAGGCGGGCATCACGGTCGTGAGCAACCCCCACATCAGCCTCGTCCTCGCCGGACGCGCCGACCGCGAGCCCGTGCCCCGCGGTATCACGCGCATCCGCGAGCTCCTCGCCGCGGGCGTGAACGTCGCGTCGGGTCAGGACGACGTGAAGGACCCGTCCCATCCGCTCGGCCGCGGGAGCCAGCTCGAGGTCGCGCTCTTCATGGCGCACACGGCGCATCTCACGCACCCGCCGGAGCTGGATCGGGTGCTCGCCATGGTGACGACGAACGCCGCACGCGCGCTCCGTCTCCCCGACTACGGCGTCGCGCCGGGGGCGCGCGCGGACGTGAACGTGTGGCGGGCGTCGAACGTCCAGGACCTGCTCCGGCTCCAGGAGCCGCCGCGCCACGTCGTGAAGGGTGGCCGCGTCGTCGCGTCGTGGACGGTCGCCTGCGCGCGGCGGTGGGAGACGCCGCCGCCCTCGACGGCGTAGTCGTCGAGCGCGCGCCGCGCGGGCGCGCGACGCGGCGCTACCAACGCCGGCCGCCGCCCGCGGGGCGCCCCGCCGGCGTGCCGCTCGCCGCCTCCGGCGCGAGGAGCGGCCCGCGCTCCCTCCACGCTGGCAGCGTGAACCGGAAGGTCGTCGTCTCCCCCGGCGTGCTCGTGACGTCGATCCGCCCGCGGTGCGCCTCGACGAGCCCCCTCACGATGAAGAGCCCGAGCCCGAGGCCCTCGCGATCGCCTCGCCCGCCGGCGGCGCGGTGGAAGCGCCGGAAGAGGTGACCGATCTCGTCGGCGGTGAGCCCCGGTCCGCGGTTCGTGACGGAGACCGCCACCTCGGCGCCCGCGGGCACGGCAACGACCTCGACGTCCGTCCCCGGCGTCCCGTACCGGCCCGCGTTCGAGAGGAGATTCGTCACGATCTGCTCGACGCGGCCGCGGTCGGCGAACACGTCGGGTAGGTCGTCCGGGACGCGCACGCGCACCCGGAACCCGTCGACCGTCATCGCGGCCCGCTCGACGATCTCCCGGAGCCACGGGCCCAGTGCCAGCCGGCGGCGATCGACGCGGAGGCGGCGCGACTCGATGCGCGACGCGTCGAGGAGGTCGCTGATCATGCGGCGGAGCGTCCGCGTCGCCCACTCGATCCGCTCGACCGCCTTCGCGGCGTCGCCCGTGAGGAGGCCGGGCCGCGTGAGGTTCGCGGCCGAGAGCGAGATGACCCCGATCGGCTGGCGGAGGTCGTGCGCGACGACCGCCGTCCACTCCTCGCGGAGCCGCTCGATCTCCTTCAAGAGCGTGACGTCCTGGAAGACGCAGACGACGCCCTCCTCGCCCTCGTGGCCCTGGATCGGGCTCGCGTTCGCGACGACGGGCACGAGCCGGCCGTCGGGATGGCGGAGCAGCAGCTCGAGGCCGGTCACGGTCTCCCGGCGGCCGATCGCCCGCGTGAGCGGCAGCTCGTTCGACTCGACGGCCGCCCCGGACGGCCAGCGGACGTCGAGCGCCCACCGGCCGCCGAGCACCTCCGTCCCGACGCCCGCCCCGGGGTGCGCGAAGACCTGCGCCGCACGGTTCATGTGGACGATGCGCCCCCTCGGGTCGGTCACGATGACCGCCTCCGGCATCTGGTCGATCACGCTCTGGAGCCACGTCCGGCCCGACGCTTCGGAGCGATAGGCGCGCGCGGTCTCGAGCGCCGCGCCGGCGCGCGCGGCGAGGATCTCGACCAGGTGCTCGTCCTCCCCCGAGAACTCGGCGGCCGTCTCCTTGTCGGCGAGGTAGAGGCTCCCGACGATCATGCCCTGGAACTGGATCGGCACGCCGAGAAAGCTCGCCATCGGAGGGTGGCCGGCGGGGAAGCCGTCGAACGAGTCCTCGCGCATCACGTCCGCCACGCGCACGGTCGCGCCGTCGTGCGCGACGCGGCCGAGGAGCCCGACGGGACGCGGGGAACGGCCGATCGCCGCCGCCGCGCCATCGGACACGCCGCTGAACACCCAGGGGTCGAACGGCTTCGCGGGATCGTTCCCCATGCCGATCGCGCCGTAACGGGCGTGGGTCAGCGCGCGCGCCTGGAGGAGGATCGCTTGAAGGAGCGCGTTCGCGGGCGCCCGCGGGAGCGCCGCCACCTCCTCGGCCACCGCGACCGTCGCGCGGCCGAGGGTCTCGAGTCGGACGCGGAGCTTCCGCTCCTCCTCGTGACTCTCGTCGAGCGCCCGGTGGGTCCGGTCGACGACGCGCGCCGTCCAGAAGACGAGCGCGAGCCCGATCGGGATCGTCGACGTCGCGAGCAGCGCGAACGTGAGCGACCGGTCGCGGAGGCCGGCGCGCTCGACGAGCTGCACGAGGAGCCCGAGGACCGACGGCGCGACGACGGCGGCGAGGCCGAACCGCCGCACGAGCACGCCACCCGGGGTGGCCCCGACCGCGCGCCGCATGAAGCCGGCGCCCGGCCGCGCGAGGAGCGTCGCCGCGGCGAGGAGGAGGACGGCGACCGCGCCGGGGATCGACATCCCGACCACGGCGCCGCGCGCGAGCTCGTAGAACCGTCCCTCGCCGTACGCGTGGCCGGTGATTGCCGTGACGCCGACGAACGCGGTCGCGAGCGCGAACCATTCCGCCGGCCGGGCGCCGCGCCGCCCGACGCGGTCGAAGACGAGGATCCCGGCGGCGGCGAGGACGAGCGCGAGCGCCGTCAGCGGCGACGAACGGACGGCGTCGGCCTCGGCGGTCCCGGCCGGCACGAGGAGCCGGTCTATTCCGGTGTCGGCGCGGAGCACCCACTCCGCGCCGGTCGCGACGCCGAGGGCCAGCACGAGGAGGCCGCACGCGACCGCGACCATCCGGCGGCCGCGGGCGACGGGCGGGACGACCTGTAGGTGGACGCCGACGGCCGCGAGTGCGGTGCCGAACGCCATGTTGGGCCCCATCGACGGCCGCCCCGGGAGGACCGCCGAGAGCCACGGTCGCCCGGTGACGCAGGCGACCAGCGCGAGGCCGCCGAGAGCCGCCGTGGCGAGGGTGGAAGCATGCGCGACGTTCCGGACGGCGTTCTCCGACACAACTCGCCTCCCGGCGGAGCTCACAGACCTCCGCCTCGGCCCGGTCGCGCGACATCGGAGCGGGCTCGCTCGAATGCGCGCGAGCCCTTCCTACTCGGACTCGCGCCCGGGGTGCAACCGGCGCCGCGGGGCGGCCGGGCACCTGGGCGAGCCGCGCGGGCCCGGGGTCCGCGCGTCAGCGTCCCGCCTCGACGACGTGTCCCCACGGCCGGAGGTGCCACGCCGCCGGCGGGAACCGGCGGAAGGCGACGTGCGCGAACGCGGCGCGGCGAAAGGCGTTCGACAGCTCCGCCCGGCGAGCGCATCGACGAAACGGTCTCGCGGAACGTACTCGAGCATCCCGGCCGACACGACGAGGTCGTAGTCGCGCCACGTCGGCGGCAGCGCGTCCAGCCGGAGGACGTTCGCTTCGGCCAGCTCGACGTCTTCGACTCCGCGCCGCATGAGTCGATCGCGGAGCCGGTCGAGCATCGCGGGCGTCAAGTCGAACGCGTGGAAGGCCGCGGGCACGGCACCTCGCCGGACGCACGCCTCGTGCACGGCGAGGGTGAGCGCCCCCGTGCCGCAGCCCGCATCGAGGATGCGAAGGCCGGGACGGAGGACCGGCGCGGCGAGGAAGTACGCGCGGAGGCCTTGCGCGTAGCGCACGGCGCGGATGAAGCGCGCGTACCTCGCGTGCCGGGCGGTGAAGAAGGCGCGGGCGTCGGCGGTGGCGGCCATCGCGAATCCCTCGCCGCACCCTCCTGCGGACGGAACCCGTCCGTCAAGCCGTTCGTCGTTCGACCCTTCCCGCATCCGTCGCGAGGAGCGACTGGTGATCAGCAGGCGGGGCACGCTCGCGGCGCAGGACGGTCGGCCGATGCTCCGTCAGCCTTTCGGCCATGCGCCGCGATTCCTCCGGGAGCACCATCGCATCCTCCGCTCCGTGCAGGAGCAGGACCGGAGCGCGAACGTACTCCGCCATGTAGAGGGGCGATGCCGGCCGCATCATGCGTTGGAGCTCGTCGGCGTCGGGAGCCCCGGCTTCGCTCCGCAGCTGCGAGCGGCGGCAGCTGCCCGGCGGTCGCGGGCAGCGTGCGCAGCGCGCGGGACGCGACGCGCGTCCGCGCGCGCTGGCCGTCGTGCGCCGGCGTGAAGGGGCGCGCGACGTTCAAGGGGACGATCGACGCGGAATGCGGGACGCTCAGCGGGAAGCTGTGTCGAAGCCGCCGCGCCCGGGTGGCGGCTGGCTCGTGCAGCTCGGCACGCTCCAGACGCGCACGGACCGGAACGGCCTCTTCACGCTCGACGTCCCCGCCGGCGCGCCGCTCGCCGGCTCGCTCTTCCACCCGAGCGACAGCCAGACGGAGACGATGCCGTTCCGTCTCGGCGACCTGTTCCCGTCGGCGAGACGCCGGTCGCGATCACGCTCGTCTTCACGAGCCACGGCCCCTGCGGCATGAACCTCGACGCGAAGGACGACCCCGCGCACTGCCCGACGAGCCAGGTCGCGCACGCGGCGCACACGCCCTTCGAGCCGCTCGTCACGAACCCGCCCGGCCCCACGAAGACGAACGGCCCGCTCGGCACGTATCCGGTCGGCACGCAGATCGTCTGCCTCGACTACGGCGGCCCGCTCGGCGGGAAGCACGGCGAGGTGACGGGCTACCTCGGCAGCACGTGTCACCAGAAGGTGAACGAGGGCTGCTGCGAGAACGAGCAGGCCGACGTGACCCGCCGGATCGCGAACGCCCTCTTCGGCCCGCGGAAGTACCCCGTGCTGGCGTGCGTCCAGAATCACAAGGGCCGCTACTGCCAGGAGGTGACGAGGAACGACCTCTCCGTACAGACGCCGCACGGGCTCGCCGTCTGGGGCGACACCGACATGCCGCCCACCCAGGAGGTCCTGGGCCCGCAGCAGAGCGTCACGATCACCGTCCACGACAACGCCTGCTGCGGCGAGACCGCCGTCGAGAAGACGGTAGCACTACGACACGTCGACGGGGAAGTACGTCTACACCCCGGATCGGGTGCTCACGTACACCGCGCCCGCGTGTCCGCAGGACCCGAACGACGAGGACCTGTACACGCTCACCGCGGACTTCGCGGTCGTGCAGGTGCGCTTTCGGGTCCTCTGCGGGCGGGCGGTGGTGCTCGACTTCGCCGAGGGCGATCTGCCCGCCGGGTCGGCGGTGTGCCTCGACCGCATCAGCGGCGGGTGCGTCGCGAAGGCGAACCCCGGCTTCTGCGACTACACGCATCTCCACGCGGCGTCGATCGGCATCACGATCGATGGGACGATGGGGCCGTTCCCGGATCCGCAGACGACGGTCGGGGAGCACTGCGGGTTCGGGCAGGTGGTGCCGGCGAGCTGCCCGGCGGATTCGGTGCCGGGGCTAGGCTAGCGGGGTGTGGGCCATCGCCGTGAGGTCGTGTGCGTTAGCGCGGCGACCTTGACCGGGGAGGGGCGAGCCGCTACTTCAAAGAGCCTTCGCCACCGGGCACTTGGTGCCACCCTAGCTCAGTCGGTAGAGCAACTGATTCGTAATCAGTAGGTCGCCGGTTCGACTCCGGCGGGTGGCTCTGTAAGATCAGGTACTTAGCGTGCTCTGTACGCCGTTATGACCAATAAACTCTGATACCGTAACGGCACCTGTCACCGCCTAGTATTGCGAATTATCAGCGTAATTACGCAATCGCCGTGGCGGGTGCGCTCTTGCCCGTCCTCCTGACTTCCGGTTACAGTGGTGACAGTCGGAGGTGACAGTCAGATGGGCACCATCTACAAGCGCAAGGGCAGCCAATTCTGGTGGATCAAGTACCAAGTTCCAGGCGAGCCCAAGCCGCGCTACGAATCTAGCAAGAGCCCGCTCCGTGAGGATGCGGAGAAGAAGCTCAAGGTGGTCGAGGGCGACGTGGCGCGCGGCAAGACGCTGCCGCCGGTCGCCTGCACGGTCGGTGATCTCCTCGACGCGGCGATCCTTGCTCAGGAGCAGAAGGGCAACCGCTCCATCAAGGATTCCCGCCGCAACGCGGACCATCTCAAGGCGACGTTTGGGAAGCGGAAGGCGAGCGACCTGATCGGGTTCACGGATGCCGTGCGCCAGTACCGTCAGCGGTGCCTCAACCAAGACGACAAGCCGTCCACGGTCAACCGGCGCGTCTCGCTCCTCAAGTTCGCCTTCCACCTCGCTGCCCTGGAGGGGCGCATCGGTCAGATGCCGCCCTTCCCTCCGAT
>DASRHG010000008.1:0-14975 GCA_035650655.1 Binatia bacterium
ATCGCCTCGCCCGTCTTCACGGCGCCTCCTCGCATCGCGTCCGGTGCACGGCGTCGCCGAGAGCAAGGTCGATACCATCATACGAACGGTGGAGACCGCGCCCGCAGGACGTCACCGCGCGGGGACCGGGGTGCCCAGCGAATGGGCGCTGCCGCCGCGGCCGTGCGCAGGCCGGGCGGCACCGCCCTCGCGCCGCCTCCCGCCGCCGCAGGATGGGCGGGCCCCGCGGCCGCTGATACGGCAGGGCCGCGCATGCCATCGCGCGTCGTCACGAGCCTCGTCCCCGCACGCATCGACCGCCTCCCGTGGGCGCCGTTCCACACGCGGCTCGTGGTCGCGCTCGGCGTCGCGTGGACGCTCGACGGCCTCGAGATCACGATCGCGAGCCTCATCGGCCCGGCGCTCCAGAGCCGCGAGACGCTCGGCCTCGGCACCGTCGCCGTCGGGCGCGCCGCGTCGATCTATCTCGTCGGCGAGGTCGCCGGCGCGCTCGTCTTCGGCTACCTGTCCGATCGTCTCGGGCGGCAACGGCTCTTCATCGCGACCCTCGCCCTCTACCTGTTCGCGAACGGCCTCACGGCGTTCGCGTTCGACTACGCGAGCTTCGTCGCGTGCCGGTTCCTCGCCGGGGCGGGGATCGGCGGCGAGTACGCCGCGGTCAACTCGGCGATCGACGAGCTCATCCCTGCGCCCTACCGCGGGCACACGGATCTCGCGATCAACGGCACGTACTGGCTCGGCGCGATCCTCGGCACGCTGGGCGAGGCGGTGCTCCTCGATCCCGCCCTCCTGCCGCCGCACGTCGGCTGGCGTCTCGGCTTCCTCCTCGGACCGCTGATCGGGCTCGCGATCTGGACGCTCCGGGGGCGCCTGCCCGAAAGCCCGCGCTGGCTCCTGACGCACGGCCACGTCGCGGAGGCCGAGCGCACGGTCGCGGCGATCGAGCGCGAGGTCGAGGCGGCAGGCTACCCGCTCTCGCCGGTCGACGAGACGGCGGCGGTCGCGATCGAGCCGCGCCGTCCGCTCGGGTACGGCTCGCTCGCGAGGACGCTCTTCCGGACCTACCCCGCCCGCTCGGTGCTCTCCCTGAGCCTCATGGTGAGCCAGTCGTTCCTCTACAACGCGATCTTCTTCACGTACGGGCTCGTCCTGACGCACTTCTACGGCGTCGCGCCGTCCGCGGTGCCGCGGTTCTTCTTCGCCTTCGCCGCGGGGAACTTCCTGGGGCCGCTCACGCTCGGGCGCTTCTTCGACACGGTCGGGCGGAAGCCGATGATCGCCGGCACGTACGCCGGCTCGGGACTCCTCCTCGCCCTGACCGGCTGGCTCTTCGCGATCGGCGCGCTCGGCGCCGTGTCACAGACGATCCTCTGGTGCATCGTCTTCTTCGTCGCGTCGGCGGCGGCGAGCTCGGCGTATCTCACCTGCAGCGAGATCTTCCCACTCGAGATCCGCGCCCAGGCGATCGCGCTCTTCTTCGCGGCGGCCCAGCTCTGCGGCGCCGCGGGGCCGTGGGTCTTCGGCCATCTGATCGGCGACCAGGCAGCGCCCGAGCGCGCCCGGCTCTTCTATGGATACGCCGTCGCGGCGCTCGCGATGGTCCAGGCCGGCGTGACCGAGGCGTTGATCGGCGTCCGCGCCGAGCGGACGGCCCTCGAGGACGTCGCGCGGCCCCTGTTCGCCGCCGACGAAACGAGCGCTGCCCAATCCGCAGGCAGACGCCGCGCCGGCTCCTGACGTCTCGCCGTCCTGCACGGTGGCACGCTTCGTGTTACCCGAAGGGCGGGCCTCGCATGGCCATCGAGCGAAACATCGCCCGCTGCCGGGTCATCCTCTCCGCCGCCGCGCTCGTGACGGCATTCGTCGACCCGACACGGCCGATGCTCCTGCGGTGGTCCGGCGGCCCGTTCACGCTCGACCCGCGCGCGCTCGCGGTCCTCCTCGCGTACGTCGCCTACGCCCTCGCGATCGCCGTGACGCTGCGCGGCGGGGTGGCGCCCGCGACGCGCGTCGGCGCTCTCTCGGCCTGGGTGGACGTCGTGTTCGCGGCCGCAATCGCGCTCGTCACCGAAGGCGCGAACAGCCCCGGATTCCCGTGCTTCGCGTTCGCGATCCTCGCCGCGGGCTTTCGGACGGGCTTTCGGGCGACGGCCGGCGTGACGGCGGCGAGCATCGGGCTCTACCTCGCGCTGATCCTCGTCTCGCGCCCGGAGGGCCTCGGGTTCTACGTGATGCGGCCGGCGTACCTCGCGATCACGGCCTGGCTCGCCGGAGATCTCGCCGAGCAACGGCGCCACCTCGAGGCGCACGTCCGCGATCTCGAAACGGCGCGCGAGCGCGAGCGGATCGCTCGCTCGCTCCACGACGGGTGCGTGCAGTCGCTCGCGGCCGTCAACCTCCGCGTCGAGACGTGCCGCGAGCTCCTCCGCCGCGGGCGCAGCAACGACGCGCTCGTCGAGCTCACGGAGCTCCAGACCGGCATCAACCGCGAGCACGACGACCTCCGGGCGTACATCCATTCGCTCGTCGACCGCGACGCCACGCCCGACCGCACCCCCACCGGCGCCGCGCGTTTCACGGTGCGCGCGCGCTTCGACGGCTCGCTCCGCCTCGTGGAGCACGCGCTCCAGATCGTGCTCGAGGCCGCCCGCAACGTCGGCCGCCACGCGCACGCCGGGTCCGCCGCCGTCGTCGTGGAAGCGCAGGGCGAACGCATCGTCATCACGGTCGACGACGACGGCGTCGGCTTTCCAGCGGGCGCCGGGCCGCCCTGGTCGATCGCGTCGCGCGCAGCGGAGCTCGGCGGCGTCGTGCGCGTCGGCGGGAGGAGCGGACGCGGCGCGCACCTCGAGATCGAGCTCGCGGAGGCCTGAGCGCGATGGGCGGCCCGCTTCGCATCGTGGTCGCCGACGACCACGCGCTCTTCCGCCAGGGGCTGCGGTCGATCCTGGAGCTCCATCCGGGGGTCACGGTGGTGGCCGAGATCGAGCGTGTCGCGGATCTCGCCCCCGTCCTCGCGCGCACGCCGTGCGACGTGCTGCTCCTCGATCTCCAGATGGAGCGAAGCGCGCTCACCGAGATCGAGGCGCTCGGGCGCCGCGTCCCGATCGTCGTCGTGACGGCGAGCGAGCGGCCCGCCGACGCGCTCGCGGCCGTCCGCGCCGGCGCCCGGGCGATCGTGTTCAAGCGGTTCGCCGTCGAGTCGCTGCTCGAGGCTCTTCACGCGGTGCGGGCGCGCCAGATGTGGCTGCCGCCGGGGCTGCAACGGGCGCTGACGAACGGGTCGACGACGCCCGACCGCGCCCTCACCGCCCGGGAGCGGGAGATCGTCCGGCACGTCGCGCTGGGATGCCGGAACGCGGAAATCGGGCGCCGTCTCTCGATCAGCGAGGTGACGGTGAAGACGCATCTGAACAACGTCTTTCGGAAGCTCGAGGTCCGCGATCGCGTCGAGCTGACGCTCTACGCGATCCGCACCGGCCTCGTCGGCGTCGACGAGAAGGTCGGCTAGCGCGCGGGGGCTGCTCGGCGCGGGGTCCCGCGACTGCCCGAGGAGCGCGCACGGCAGCCCGTGCGCCGAGCACCGGCGGCGGCCCGGCGCACCCGACGCACCCCGCGAGGCAGCGCACCTCCGAGGCGCCCTCCATCCTTCGTATGGGCGACGCCCCAACTGCCGGTGGAGTGGCACCACCGTTGCTGAACAGCGCGACACCGACGGCCGAAGGAGACGCGATGAAGAAGATCGAGGCGATCATCAAGCCGTTCAAGCTCGACGAGGTGAAGGAGGTGCTCTCCAAGACGGGCATCACGGGCATGACCGTGGAGGAGGTGAAGGGCTTCGGCCGGCAGAAGGGACACACCGAGCTCTATCGGGGCGCCGAGTACGTCGTCGACTTCCTCCCGAAGGTGAAGATCGAGCTGTTGATCGACGATGCGCTCGCCGCCGACGTCGTCGACGCGATTCGGCATGCCGCATACACGGGCCGCATCGGTGACGGAAAGATCTTCGTCTCGGCCGTCGAGGACGTCGTCCGCATCCGCACGGGCGAGCGCGGCGTCGCCGCCGTCTGAAGCCGCCAACCCGCGACCGCGCAGCGCCAGGGGCGGAAAGGAGGTGCGCAGGGCGTTCGAGCCGTGGCTGGCCCGGTCTCCTTCCTTCCAAAGGTCGGCCGGTCTTCTCGGGCGTCGGGTCCGTGGACCCGGCGCCCGGCCAGCCACTTCCGGCCGACGGCGCCCACGCCGAAGCCGAGCGCCTCCCGGCATGCCGGAGGGCGCAGCAGATCGCCTTGCGGGCCCGCGCGGCGCTCCCGGCGCTTCGGCCCGCCTCGCGTCCGCTTCCGCGACGACTTCTTGGCCGGCACCTTCCCGCCCTTCCGGCGCGCCTCCGAGAGCCCGATCGCGATCGCCTCCTTGCGGCTCTTCACGCGCCGGCCGCTCCGTCCGCTCTTCAGCTTCCCGCGCTTCATCTTGTGCATCACGAATTTGACGGACTTGCCAGCCCTCTTTCCGTATCGCGCCATTGATCCTCCCTCGGGAGAATCGATCGGGCGCCGCCGCGCACCCCGCCATCCCCTGTTCTCGGCCGCCCGCCTCCGAACCTGACGACGGTGCGGCGCCGCGAACCGGCACCCGGTCCGGTCCGGACTCCGGCGCAACGCGGGCGGGACGGAGGTACGCGGCGCGGTGAGGCTGCCCGCGGCCGCGCGCGAAAACGCCACGATTCCGCGGCTCGGCGCGCTTCCGAGCGGGATGCGGCGCTGCCCGCTTCCATGCCGTGCGCCGGCGCCCCGGACCTTTGGCCGAGCTTGCTTTTTCGCTTTGCACTTTTCGCCCCGTTTCCGGTAGCGGCGATGCACCCGAATCCGGAGGTGCATCATGTGGGGTTGGGAGAGCGCGCGCGGACGTGACGGGAGGTGCGCTCGCGCATGGTTGATGGCGGTCATCGCGCTCGCCGGGACGAGCGCGGCCGCACGCGCGGCGGACGGGAGCGTTGCGCTCACGCTCTCCGGCACGCCGTCGTCCCCCATGGCCCTGCGCGCGCTGCGCGTCGCGTCGGCCGCGACCACGGCGGTTCGCTTCCGCGCCCCAGCGACGACGACGCTCGCCGCCGTCCTGCTGCCGTTTCGCCGGCTCGGGACGGACTGCACGCTCGAGCTCGCGGCCGACGCGGCCGGCGCGCTCGGCGACGCGATCGCGTCCGCGCCGATCGCCGGCGCGGCGCGTTGGGTCGCGACGCCGCTTCGCGCGGCGCTCGCCGAGGGACGCTTCTACCATCTCGTCACGCGCTGCCGCGGGCAGAGCGGTCTCATGCTCTACGTGAACGACGCCGCGGGCGTCACCGACGTGTGGAGCGTCGAGACCATCCGGAGCGGTGCGGTCACGGCGCGCCCCGCGCCCGCGACGCCGCTGTTCGCCCTCGTGTTCGCGGACGGCACGTGGTGGGGGCAGCCGTACACGCGGCGCGAGATGCTCGCCGTGTGCGACGCGAGGATGGTGCAGGCGACGATCGTGCCCGCGAAGACGATGTCGGTCACGGGCGTCGTGGTCGGCGGCGGCGTCCCGGGCGAAGGCGATCCTCTCGGGTTCACGCTCACCGCGCGCGACGGCACGGCGCTCCTCGCGAGCCCGAGGCCGGGGCGCGGGGCGGCGGCCGCCACGGCCGGCGGCGCGACCCTCGTCGCCGGCGAGACCTACGGTCTCCGGCTCGAGACGGCGGCCGACGGTCACTGCGTCGGCGTACCCGGGCTCACGTCCGATCTGCCCCTCGGCCGCGCGACGACGGCCTTCGACCCCGCCCACGTGAGCGTCTCGGACGACGGCGGCGCCACGTGGACGCCGCGCCCCTCGCGCGCGCTCGCCGTGACGTTCGTGGCGGGCGACGCGCCGAGCACGACGACGACCGCGAGCACCACGACCGTGCCGACGTCGACCGCGCCGACCACGAGCGTCACCACGACGACGCGGCCGACGACGACGACGACCGCCACGACGGCTCGGCCGCCCGCGACCGCCACGACGAGCACGACCGCGACGCCGACCACGACGGTGCCCCGTCGCCGGTCGACGGCGACCGTCGTCGCGGCGAAGGACGCGTTCATCACGAGCCCTGCGAACCCGGGGAGCAACTACGGCGGCTGGGCGCAGGCGTGGATCGGGCGGGACGGGGTCAACGTGGAGCGCGCGCTCCTCGGCTTCGACCTCTCGGGCCTCCCGCCCGCGGCGACCGTGCTCGAGTGCCGCCTCGCCGTCACCGTCCAGGACGTCCACGGCACGCCGGGCCCGGGCCACGTCTTCGCGCTCGCGAAGGACTGGACGGAGCGCGGCGTCACGTGGACTTCGACCGGCGCCGGGCCGTGGACCGCGCCCGGCGCGCTCGCCGACGTCGCGGGCGCGGTCGCCTACCCCGCCCCGTCCGCGCCCGGCGCCTTCAGCTTCCCGGACCTGACCGCGCTCTGCCAGGACGCGATCACGAGCCGCGGGGGACGGCTCGCCCTCCTCGTCCGGCAGGACGACGAGAGCCGGCCGGACGAGGTCTCGATCGCGACGCGCGAGAGCACGACCGGCGCGCGCCCCACCCTGACCGTCACGGTCGCCGGCGACCTCCCCTCGACCACGACGACGACCACAACGAGCACGACCGTCACGACGACGACGCGCGCCCCGCGGTCGGACACGTACAAGTCGATCTACGCCTCCGGCTACCTCGGATCCTACGACAAGTCGACGATCCCGGTCTGGCCGCAGCGTCTCGGCATCATCCTCGGCGGGCAGTCGCTCGAGGGTGCGATGCTGGCGCAGGCGCGGAAGGTGGCGGTGGCCGCGGGGAACGAGGACGTCAAGTTCATCTACTACTTCAGCATGACGGACATGGACTCCCGCTGCCAGTGCTTCGACCAGTTCTTCTACGACAGCTTCCGCGGCGCGCATCCGGAGTGGATCCTCCGCGACGCGAACGGCAACCAGGTGTCGACGGTGAACGGCATCGGCCGCGTCTACGCGATCGACATCGGGAACCCGGCGCTCGTCGACGCGTGGGCCGACTGGGCCATGAAGGGCATGGACCAGTACGGCTGGGACGGCGTCTTCGCGGACAACGTCGCGCGCGGCGTCTTCAGCGAGTGGTCGGCGTGGCCGATCAACCCGCGGACGCGCCAGCCCTACACCGTCCCCGACTGGCGGCGGGACATCCTGGCGGCGCTCCAGCGGATCCAGGCGAAGTTCCACGCCAGGGGGAAGCTCTTCGTCGGCAACCACTCGCAGGCGTGGCAGCCCGACACGTTCTCCGACCCGATCGTGCAGAACGAGGTGCTCACCATGGACGGGGTCGAGATCGAGGACTGCGTCTACAACTACGACGGCACGCCCCACACCGAGGCGGAGTGGATCGCGCAGCTCCGCTACCTCGACTTCGCGAACCGGCACGGCGTGCGGACGCTCTGCAGCGGCTCGACGTCCGGCGCGATCGGGGACCCCTCCAAGCGCATGTTCATGCTCGCGACCTACCTGCTCACGAAGGAGGGCTTCTCGCTCATCTCGGAGCTGAACACGCTCTCCGACTGGTGGCCCGACCTCGCGATGGACCTCGGTCAACCGTCGGGCGGCTACGTCTGCCTCGACCCGGGGGCGGGCTTCGCGCCGACGTCGAGCTGTCCGTCGACCGGCAAGGTCTACCGGCGCGCGTGGCAGAAGGGCCTCGCGCTCGCGAACCCGACGCCGTCGAGCACGTTCACGGTGCCTCTCGGCGGGACGTACCTGAACCACGGCACGCCCGTCACCTCGGTCACCCTCGGGCCGCGCAGCGGGGTCGTCCTGACGAAGCCGTAGCCGCGCCCGGGGCGCCGGCCTCGGTCAACCGAATCGACGCCTCCTGCGTCGAAGCGGGTGAAAGGAGGCCGAGATGGCCAACGCACTCATCCTGGGAGGCGCCCTCGCACTGACGGTCGCAGTCGTGCGGGTCGCTCCCGCGGCCGGGCCCGCGGCTCACCGCGTCGCCGCACCGACCGACAGCCGATTCGCTCTCGTCGCGCACGACGGCGGCGAGACGCTCGCCGAACCCACCGTCGCACCGCACGACGACGGGACGACCCGGGCAACGACGGCGACGACGGAGGGGAGGACTGAGCCATGAGCGGATCGACGTTCACGCGCATCCTGGCCGCCGCCGCGTTCGGGGTCGCAGTCGCGACGGGCTCGTCCGCGCTTGCCCACGGCGGCGGCCCGCACCACTCGCCGTTCCGGATCCTTCGCGGGCTCGACCTGACCAGCGATCAGCAGCAGAAGATCCACGACCTCGTATCCGCGGACCGGCCGACGCTCGCGCGGCTCCGGGCGAACGTCCGAGCGGCCCGGAAGGCGCTGGCCGCGAAGCTCCTCGCGCCGGGCGCCGTCACGGACGCGGACCTGGACGCGCTCGCGGAGCGGGCGTCCGACGCCCGGGCCGCGCTCGTGCGCGAGCGCCTGAAGCTCGAGCTCGCGGTCCGGAACGTTCTCACCCCCGATCAGCTCGGGCGTGCCGCCACCGTCCACGCCGAGATGCAGCAGCTCCGCGACCAGATGCACCAGCTCCTCCGGGGCGAGCCCGCGAGCTGAACCACGGCGCCGGCGCTCGGGCGGCCGCACCCCTCCGCGGCGCCCGGGCGCCGGCCGTCGCCTGTGGCGCTCGGCGCGCGAGCCCTGCTATGACGGTCGCGTGCAGACCGCCCTCTCCCGACGCCTCGGAATCGAGTTCCCGATCTTCGCCTTCAGCCACTGCCGCGACGTCGTCGCGGCGGTGAGCAAGGCCGGGGGCTTCGGCGTCCTCGGCGCCGTCGGCTTCCCGGCGGACCAGCTCGAGATCGAGCTGCGCTGGATCGACGAGCACATCGGCGACCGTCCCTACGGCGTCGACATCGTCATCCCCGGCCATTACGAAGGCATGGGCGAGGTCGATCCCGCGAAGCTCGAGGAGATGCTGCGCGCGGCGATCCCCGAGCAGCACCGGAAGTTCGCCGAGAAGCTCCTCGCGGACCACGGGGTCCCACGCATCCCCGAGGGCGAGCGCCCCGTGAACGAGCTGCTCGGATGGACCGCCGCGACGGCGGCGCCGCAGATCGAGGTCGCGCTCCGCCACCCGAAGGTGCGGCTCATCGCGAACGCGCTCGGCACGCCGCCGGCGGACGTCGTCGAGCGCGTGCACGGCTCGGGGCGCTTCATCGCCGCGCTCTGCGGCTCGGAAAAGCAGGCGCGGTCGCACCAGGCGGCGGGCGTCGACATCGTGATCGCGCAGGGCACCGAGGGCGGAGGGCACACGGGCGAGATCGGGAGCGTCGTCCTCTGGCCGGAGGTGATCGACGCGGTCGCGCCGACGCCCGTCCTCGCCGCGGGCGGCATCGGCACCGGCCGGCAGATCGCCGCCGCGCTCGCCATGGGGGCGGAGGGCGTCTGGACGGGCTCCATCTGGCTCACCGTGCAGGAGGCCGAGGCGCCGCCCGAGCAGCGGGAACAGCTCCTCGCCGCGACGAGCCGCGACACCGTGCGCTCGCGGTCGTTCACCGGGAAGCCGTGTCGCATGCTGCGCAACCACTGGACCGAGGCGTGGGAGGCCCCCGACGCGCCGAAGCCGCTCGGCATGCCGCTCCAGTTCATGGTGACCTCGGACGCCGTCGCGCGCGGGCACCGCTACGCGTCGAAGGCGAAGGACGTCCTCTTCAACCCGGTCGGCCAGATCGTCGGGCGGATGAACGAGGTACGCCCGGTGAAGGACGTCGTCTACCGCCTGGTCGAGGAGTACCTCGAGGCGGTGGAGCGGCTCCAGCAGCTGACGCCGTCCGTCTGAGCGCGGGCGGACCGGCGCCGGTGGCTCACGTCCAGCGCCGCCGCGAGCGGTTCTTGTCGACGATCGCCGCGACGATGAGACAGAACGCGAACCAGCGCAGCAGGTAGAAGACGGAGCGCGTCTCGTCGGCCTCGTCGAGGATCGCCAGGCCGAGCCAGTTGAGCGCGAGGACGAAGAAGGCGGCGGCGAAGATCGCGAAGAAGCGGTCGCCGGTGTCGCGCCACGAGCGCAGGAAGTACAGGCCGGCGATCGCGCTCGCCGTGACCGTCGCGCCGTAGAGGAACTGGATCCCTAGCGAAGCTTCGCCGCGCTCCGCAACCCGCCCCGCCCGTTCGTCCGAGGCCGACCGCCCGGTGGTCTGGGTCTCTCCTTTTCCCCGCCGCATGGAACGGGGGAGAAGGGTCGGATAAGCCGCCCGGCACCGTGACGCACCAGGAGATCCGGCGCCTCGTGCCCGACTGGGTCGCGGGCCTCGAGACCGTGGACGTCGCGCCGCTGCTCGCCCATCTGGCGACGGGATGCGGCGAGTGCCTGCGGGATGCCTTCCCGGCCGTCCCGGCGCCGCGAGCCCCGCGTCTCGTCCTCCCCGACGTCGAGCGCGCCGCACGCCGGCGGGCGGTCGTCTCGGGCGCGCTCGCGAGCGCGACCCTCGTGGCCCTCGCCACCTCGGGCTTCATGCACCTCCGGCAGAGCGCCGCCGCGACGCGCGCGGGGCTCACGCAGACGTTCGCGCGGATCGACGCCGTCGAGGCGGAGAATCGCCACCTCGCGGCCCACCTGGAGCGTGCGGACCGCGAGCTGGCGGCGATCCGGATCGCCGCGGTCGCGCCCCCGCCGCCCGCCCGCGCGCCCGCCGCCGAGCCGCTGCCCGGCCGGCCGCCGCCGGCCGCGGAGCCCGGCGCGCCCGCCCCCGTCGTCCGCTGCGAGCGTGATCGCGTGAGCGTTCGCCTGACGCGCGTGCCGCGCGTGCGGGTCCTCGAGGAGCTCGCGCGCGGGACCGACGCAACGGTGCACGGCCGGGTCGCGGACGGGGCGCCGGTGAGCGCGAGGTTCGACGACGTCCCGCTGCCCGAGGCGCTGCGCCGGCTGCTCGGCGGGCAGAACTTCACGCTCGCCTACGACGCGCAGAACCGGCTCCGCACGGTGACGCTCCTCGGCGCGCCGCAGGTCCCCGGGCGCGGCGCGCCGCCGGACGACGCCGCCGTCGCGGCCGCGCCGTCGGCGCCCGATGCGCGCCGGGTCCTCGACTGGCGGCTCTCCGTCCCCGCGCGCGGCCGGCTCGCCTGGATGCTCGACGTCCGCTCGATGACGCTCGGCGAGCTCGCGCGCCTGAGCGCCCGGACCGAGGACGCCCGCGCGCGCACCGAAGCCCTGCGCGTCGTCCTCGGCGGGCTCCAGGCGAGCGCGGAGCTCCGCACGGCGGTGCGTGATCTCCTCGCGACGCTCGACGACGCGACGCTCGCGCGGACCGCCGCGGCCCTGGGCGACCACGCGCCCGCGGCGCTCGAGCGCGCCGTGCGCCTCCTCGGCGACGCCGAGCTGCGCGCGCGCGGCGCCGCCGTGCTCGCCGCACTCCGCGGCGCGGGCGCCCGCGTCGCCGCCGGCGGCGCGTCGGCGGGCATGGACTAGAGCCCGCGCCTCGCGCGCGCCCCCCTAGCGCACGCCGACGACGAAGCGCCAGCGCACGCGGCGACGGTACGCGTCGTAGGCCGCGTCGCGCGAGAGGAGCCGCTCCTCGGCGGTCGCGCGCAGGTCCATGACGAGGAGCGTCGCGACGACGATCGCCGCGTTCGCCGGTGTCGGCTGCGACAGCACGTAGCCGACGCCGCTCAGCACGTACGCGGCATACGCCGGATGCCGGACGACGCCGTAGGGGCCGAGCGTCTTCACGCCGCGGTTCGCCGGCACGACGCCGAAGCTCCGCCCGAGGCTGCCGATCGCGACGACGGCGAGCAGCACGCCCGCGATCTGGATCGGGTCGCCGAGCCGGGCGAGCGGGCCCGGCTGCGGCGCCGGGCGGAGGAGGAGCGGGAGGACGGTCCCCGCGACCCCGAGCGCCCAGTCCGCGACGCGAGGCGAGGTGTCCCGGCTCGGACGCCGGGCGAACACGAGCCCGACGACGAGCGCCTCCTGCACCATGATCGGGACGACGCGCTCCCACGCGCCCGTCTCGCGTCCCGCCGCCCAGTGCGCGGCACAGAGGAGCGCGAAGAGGGCCGCGACGCCGACGTTGACCGCGGCCCGCACGCGGCCCGTCGAGGTCACCGGGACGCGCTCCCGTGAGGCCCCCCTCGAACGCATGCCTCGACGGAGCCGGCAGGCCGCGCGGGCGTCAATCCCGTGCGGGCGAGGCCCGGTCGTCCGTGCGCTCCCCGGCGAGCCCGGCTGTAGCCTTATGCACCCTATTGTGTCAGATACATGAGCTGGTCCCCGAGCGGTGCCCGGCACCGGGGGAGAGGAGTCGGAGGTGGCGTTCCCCAGGATTCCCGTTCGATCGGTGGCGATCGCCGTCGCGCTCGTCGCGGCAGCAGAGGCACGCGCCGAGAACCCGACCGTCTTCGCGGCCGCGAGCCTCACCGACGCGCTCGAGGACATCGGGCGGGCGTACGAGCGCGAGACCGGCCGGAAGATCGACTTCGACTTCGGCGGCTCGAGCGACCTCGCGCGGCAGATCGAGGCGGGAGCGCCCGCGGACGTCTTCTTCTCCGCAGGCGAGGCGCAGATGAACGGCCTCGTCGACGCCGGCCTCGTGAAGGCCGCGGACACGCAGAACGTGCTCTCGAGCTCGCTCGTCGTCGTCGTTCCCAAGGGCTCGACGGCGACGGTGCGCGGTCCCGCGGATCTGGCGGGGTTCGAGCGCGTCGCGCTCGCGAACCCCGACGCGGTGCCGGTCGGAGTCTACACGCGGAAGTACCTCGAAGGACTCGGGCTCTGGGAGAAGGTGAAGCCGCGGATCGTCCCGACGGTCGACGTGCGTGCCGCCCTCGCCGCGGTGGCCGACGAGCACGCGGACGCCGGCGTCGTCTATCGCACCGACGCGGCGATCAGCCCGAAGGTCGCGATCGCGTTCGAGGTGCCGCGCGAGCAGGGGCCGCGAATCGTCTACCAGCTCGCGCCCGTCGCGACCTCGAAGCGGACGGAGACGGCCGACGTCGTCGCGTATCTCGTGTCGCCGCCCGCACTCACGGTATACGAGCGCTACGGGTTCATCGTGATTCTCGAGAAGTAGGGTGGTCGCGGAAGACTTCCAGCTGGTCGCGTTCACGCTGCGCATCGCCGCGCTGTCGACGCTCCTCCTCCTCGGGCCCGGCATCGCCGCGGCGCTCGTGCTCGCGCGCTACCGGGGGCCGGGAAAGGGCGCGCTCGAGACGGTCCTCTCCCTGCCTCTCGTGCTTCCTCCGACCGCCGTCGGCATCCTGCTGCTCGAGGCGCTCGGCCGGCGCGCCGTCGTCGGGCGGTGGCTCGCGGCCCGCGGGATCGAGATCGTGTTCACGTGGAAGGCGGTCCTGCTCGCCACCATGGTGATGTCGTTTCCGCTCTTCGTACGCTCCGCACGGACGGCGCTCGAGGAGATCGACCCGCGCCTCGTCGGGATCGCGCGCACGCTCGGATGCAGTCCGGCGCGGGCCTTCCTGCGCGTGACGCTTCCACTCGCCTGGCGCGGCCTCCTGGCCGGTGCGGTCCTCGCCTTCTCCCGCGCCCTCGGCGAATTCGGCGCGACGGTGATGGTGGCCGGAAACATCCCGGGCCGCACGCAGACGCTGGCGCTCGCGATCTTCAGCTACAACCAGACCGGGCACGACGAGCGCGCGCTCCGCCTGGTCGCCGTGACCGTGGTCCTCGCGTTCGCGGCCCTGTGGAGCGCCGAGTGGATCGTCCGCCGGCGCACTCGGCGAGCGGCGATCTGATCCGGCTCGCCCTCGACCTGCCGCTCGCGCGGTTCCGGCTGCGCGTCCGCCTCGACCTCCCCGCTCGGGCGACGGCGGTCATGGGGCCGTCCGGGTGCGGCAAGACGTCGCTCCTCGAGGCGATCGCGGGCCTGCGTCCCCGCGCGCGCGGGCGCATCGTCGTCGGCGACGACGTCCTGCTCGACACGGACGCGGGCATCCGCCTCCGTCCCGAGGCGCGCCGGGTCGGCTACGTCCCGCAGGACGCGGGGCTCTTTCCGCATCTCACGGCGCTCGAGAACGTGTGCTTCGGCGCCCGCGGCGGCCGTCGGCGCGTCGAGGCGGCACTCGAGGCGCTCGAGATCGGCCCGCTGCGCTCGCGCCACCCGGTCTCGCTCTCCGGCGGGGAGAAGCAGCGGGTCGCGCTCGCGCGGGCGCTCGCGAGCAATCCCCGCCTGCTCCTCCTCGACGAGCCGCTCGCCGCGCTCGACGTCGAGCTGCGAGAACGGATCCTGCCCTATCTCCTCCGCATCCGGGACGAGTGGAACGTCCTGCTCCTGTACGTCACCCACAACCTGGGCGAGACCCTCACGCTCGCGGGCGACTTGATCGTCATGCGCGACGGCGCGGTCGAGGCGCACGGCCCACCCCTCGAGCTGCTCGGCGCGCCGGAGATCTCGCGCGCGAGCGCGGGCGGGCTCGAGAACCTCTTCCGCGGGCGGGTCGTCTCGCACGACGCCGCCGGCGGGATCACCGACGTGGCGCTGTCCGGCGGACTCCACCTGTCCATCCCGTTCGCCGGCACGCTCGACGTGGGCGCGACGGTGACGATCGCGGTCCGAGCCGAGGAGGTGCTGATCGCGACCGCGCCGGCGCCGCATCTGTCGGCGCGGAACGTCTTCCCGGTGCGGGTCCTCTCCGTCCTGCCGGCCACGGGCGACGCGATCGTCCGCTGCGAATCGCGGGACGGCGGCCACGTGTGGCTCGCGCGGCTCACGCAGTCGGCGGTCGACGCGCTCGCGCTCGCTCCGGGCTCCGCGGTGTGGCTCGCGGTGAAGAGCCACTCCGTGCGCCTCGCCTGACCGTGAGCGGCGTCAGCGCCGCGGCGCCTTCTCGGCGGCGTCGTACCGGATGTCGCCCGAGCCCGCGAGGTCGTAGCCGGCCGCGGCCGCCTCGCGCCGGAAGGCGGCGCTCTGTGCCACCTCGCAAAGCCGGACGACACGGGGGTCGCCGAGATCCCGGGCGCGCACGATCAACCCGTACGGCTCGGTGGC
>DASRHG010000009.1:0-45167 GCA_035650655.1 Binatia bacterium
GCCGATCGCGGGCACCACCCGGTCCTGGACGAAGGGGTTGTGTGCGGCGATGAGCGCGTCGAGGCCGGCGAGGTACGCGTCGACGGGCTCCGGCGCCGCCGCGTCGCGCGCGCCCGTGATCTCCTCGAAGCGCCCGCGGCCCGCGCTCATGGCGTCCCCTTAGCGCGGAAGCGTTTCGAGCGGCAAGCCACGAGCCCCTACTTGCGCACGCCGCCGGACGAGCACTAGCATCGCCTTCAGCTCCACCGGGGAGGAGGAGGCTTGCATGGTGTCGAACTGCTCGCTCTATCCGCTCGAGCCGGTCGATCCGGCGTTCGACCCCGCGTATCACGACGGCGTCCCGCCCCGCCCCCGCACGCCACGGCGGGCGGGCGAGATCCGGACGGACTGGCCGATCGTCCGCATACCGGCCGGGCTCGATCGGATGCACACGATCTCGCTCGAGGTGCTCGAGGACGAGATCGAGCGCGAGGCGGAGCGGGAGGAGAGCTAGGCCCGGGGGTCGGGCGGGCGGGCGGCGCCGGCGCCCTCGCCTCCTCTCCGTCTCGCTTTCCTTGACGGGCGTTTCCGAGGGGTGTTACGGGCGCGCATGCGGCTCGAGGGACGCGTCGCCATCGTCACCGGGGCGGCGCAGGGGATCGGGAAGGCGTACGCGCTCCGGTTCGCGCGCGAGGGGGCGCACGTCGTCGTGGCGGACATCCGCGAGGAGGCGGCGCGGGCGGTGGCGGCGGAGTGCAGCGCGGTCGGGCCCGAGGCGCTCGCGGTCGGCGTCGACGTCGCGAGCGAGCCCAGCACACAGGCCCTCGCCGCCCGGACCGTCGAGCGGTTCGGCCGGATCGACGTGCTCGTGAACAACGCCGCGATCTACTACGACCTCGACCGCTCGCAGAACACGCTCGAGTACTTCAACAAGGTCCTCGCCGTGAACCTGACCGGCGCCTGGCTCATGAGCCGCGCCGTCGAGCGGACGATGAAGCGGCAGCGGAAGGGGAAGATCATCCACCAGTCGTCGACGGCCGCGTACCTCGGGAACGTCGGCCTGGTGGACACCGAGAACCCCGACACGCCGATGCCGCCCTTCCACTACAGCGTCGCGAAGAACGGGCTCGCCGGCCTCACGAAGTACATGGCGGGCGCGCTCGGTCCGTGGGGCATCAACGTGAACGCGATCGCGCCCGGCGTGACGCTCACCGAGGCGACGAAGAAGATCGTGCCCGAGGAGATGGCGAGCGCGCTCGTCATGTTCAGCGCGCTCCGCAAGCCCCTCCAGCCGGAGGACCTGACCGGCACCGCGGTCTTCCTCGCCTCGGCGGACTCGGACCTGATGACGGGCCAGGTGCTCGTCGTCGACGGCGGCATGGTGATGCTCGGCTGACGCCCGAATGCGGATCCTCCTCCGGCCGGCGGCCGACGAGGCACGAGCCAGCCGCCGCTCAGGACGCCGGCGGGAACCAGCGCGCCATCGTCCCGGTCGCGACCATCGCGAGCGCCGCGGGGTCGAGCCCGGCGCTCGCCTTGCGGAATCCCGCGACGAGGTCCGGCGTGCCGTCGTAGTGCGGCCAGTCGGAGGCGAGTGCCACGTGGTCGGCGGGGAGGAACTCGAGCGCGATCTTCAAGTCGATGTCCTCGCACGCCTCGACCGTGACCATCATCTGGCGCGCGAAGATCTCCGTCGGCGGCGTCTTCCACGCCGGGGCCTTGATGCGGCCGAACGCGCGGCGGTGCTCCTCGAAGCGCTCGAACATCGACGGCAGCCAGCCGACGCCCGCCTCGAGGATCATCGTGGGCAGCGTCGGGAAGCGGTCGAAGACGCCGCCCGACATCATGTCCCAGAGCGTGTGCATCATGTCCATCGGGAAGCCGAGCGCCGAGGCGGCCATGATGTCGCGGAGCCGGTAGCCGCGGGACGTCCCGTCCTGGTCCCACATCGGGAGCGGATGGAGCCCGAGCTTCATGCCGGTGTCGACGATCGCCTGCCAGAGCGGGTCGAAGCTCGGGTCGGAGTACGGCTTCCCGTAGACGGAGTTGGTGCGCACGAACACCGCTGGGAACCCCATCTCGGCCGTCCGGTGGACCTCCGCGACGGCCGCCTCGAGGTTCGTGAGCGGCAGCGTCGCGACGGGGATCAGCCGGCCGCCCGAGCCGCGGCAGTAGTCGTTCATGATCCAGTCGTTGTAGACGGCGCACACCGCGGGAGCGAGGTGCGGCTGCATCGACCCGCCCGCGAGCATGTAGGTGGGGTAGAGGACGGCGCGTCCGACGCCGTTCTGCGTATTGTAGGCGAGCCGCTCGCGCCCGTCGATCGCCCAGCGCGGCGCATCGAGGATCGTGTGCTTCGCCGGCTCGGGCGCCGTGAAGACGCGCTCGAGCGGCACGCCCATCGCGCACGCGAGTCCCATGTTGTCGAGCATGTCCTTCGGGCGCATCCCGCCGTGCATCACGTCGAGCGTGGCGATCTCGATGCCGTAGATCCGCGAGTGGAAGACGCCCTCCTCGTCCCGGTAGTAGTGCGGCGCGAGCGGTCGGAGGTCGGCGGGCAGACGCTCCACCCAGAGGTCGCCGGGCTCGATGACGTGCCCGTCGGCGTCCGCCAGGACGTCGATCGACGCGGAGCCCTTCGCTGCGTTCGCCATGGGTAGCCTCCTCGCGCTCGTCCCTGGTTAACGCTCCGTGACCCCGCCTGTCAATCAGATGCCCTAATCGACCGCCCTAGCCGCCGTGCGGGTTGCTGCGGCGGCGCCCCTACATTAGTTACGTCCCTATGCCGAGCCGCCCGCCGGAGGCGACCCACGTCGAGCGGTTCACCGAGGTCGGGCGCTACGCGCTCGGCGTCCAGTGGGCCGACCGCCACGACAGCATCCTCCCCTACGCGACGCTCCGCCGCGCCTGCCCGTGCGAGGCGTGCGTCGCGCGGGGCGACGCCGCCGTCCCGCCCGAGGCGGAGCGTCTCGTGCGCGTCGAGACGCTCGGCGACCGGAGCGTCTTCCTCGAGTGGGCCGACGGGCACGAGACGATCCTCCTGCTCGACGAGCTGCGCGACCTCTGCCGCTGCGCGCGCTGCGTCGCCGAGCCGGAGTTCCCCGTCTCGGGCTAGGACGCCGGCCCGACCCGGGAGCGCGGTCGGCCGGCGGAGCCGGCGCCGCTCCGCGGGGCGCGCGGTACACGAGGTTCTCGAACTGCGTCTCCTCGAGGTAGCCGTCGAGCTGCCAGCGCTTCACCTGGTCCATCACCATGTCGAAGTCCGCGCGCGGGAGGGGCCGGCAGACGAAGCGCTCGCCGCGGCCGAAGCGGCTCGAGTCCCACGGGTGGGTGTGCTCGGAGCCGGCCGGGACCGCGATCCTCCAGAGCGGCAGGTACCGCTCGAGGTTCGCCTCGAGCGCCTGCTCCGCGCGAGCGAGACCCCGCAGGGAGGCGCGCACGTCCGCGAGCGGCGCGGTCCCCGGCACCCACCACAGCGTCTTGAGCTCGTTTTCGTCCCGCGGCGGGGCATCGGTCGCGGTGCCCGCGTCAAGGGGGGACGGGATCGCCGCCCCGTCGGCTCACGTCGCGGCGGTAGAAGACGCCGTCGAGCGTGCCGAGGAGCCCCGCGCCCAGCTGAAAGACGCGCGGGTCGCCCGAGCGTCGGGCGTAGACGGCGCTGCCCGCCGCGTTCATGTGGCCGAGGACGAGGCGGACGACGCGTGTGCGCGTCGTGACGACGATCGTGCCGCGGCCCGGCTCGAGGCCGTACGTCGCCCGGTCGCGCGGCCGGAACGCGTCGACGGCGCGGAGCGCGGCGAGGCTCGCGACGAGGTCGTCGAGCGCGGCCGCGAGCCCCGCGGACGCCGGCCGGCCGTCGACGTCCCACCCGCCCGGCGTCCGGCGCGCCCCGAGCCGGCGGTCGCGGACGGACAGCTCGATCGCGCGGACGGCGGCGCGCCGCACCCGGAGCACGCGCGCCCCGTGCACGCGGTCCGGGCGCGGCACCCGGGCGGGCGCGCGGACGAGGACGAGCAGGCCGAGCCCGAGCGCCGCGAGCGCGAGGAGTGCGAGCGTCCGCCGCACCGTCAGCCCCGCCGGCGGCGGACGGCGAACACGGCGACGCCGACGGCGAGCATGAGCCCCGGCTCCGCGACGACCGCGGCGAGGAAGAGGCGGCGCGCCTGCCCGTCCGTCAGCACGAGCGGCGAGAGCGGCCGGATCACCTCGGGGACGCTCTTCGCCCGCTCGCCCGTGAGCGCCTCCTCGTTCGCCGCCCACGCGACGGCGTTCAGGGCGAGGTCGCGATTGCCGAGGAGGTCCAGGTAGGCGTCGCTCGCGAAGTCGGCGTCCCCGACGACGACGAGCCGTCCCCGCCGGTGACCCGTGGCGTCGCCGCCGCCCACCTCCGCCGTCACGACGACCGAGGCCTCCCCCGGCGTGTCGTGCGCCGCGCGCGACGGCTCGGCGCCGCGCCGCGCGCGATCGGGGTCGCTCATCGTCCACGCGCTCGGACCCGTGCGCGCGATGCTCTCCGCGTCGACGCCCGCGACCGCGCGCGCGACGTCGACGGTCCGGGCGGAGGGCAGGACGACGCCCGTCTCGAGCGGGCTCCCGCTCGGGTCGGAGACGGGGTTCCCGCGCTTGAACAGCTCGACCACGGCGGCGAGGCCGTCGGTGCCGAGGACGCGGCGCTCGCGGTCGACGACGAAGTCGTCGCCGAGCCGGAGCCCGAGGCTCGCGAGGAAGCGCGCGACGTTCGGGAGCGGCCCCGGGTCGAGGAGCATGAGGACGCCGCCCCCGTTCCGGAGGTGGGCCGCGAGCGCGTCGAGCTCGGGGACGAGGAAGTCGTGCTGCGGTCCCGCGACGACGACGAGATCGGCGTCCGGCGGCACCGGCTCGCCCAGGAGCGAGAGCGGCTCCGGGGCGTAGTTCTCGGCGGCGAGCGCGCTCGCGAAGCGCCCGTAGCTCTCCGGCGAGCCGCCCGGCGTCCGCTCGCCGTGACCGGTCGTGAAGAGGAGCCGGCGGCTCCGGCCGCGGAGCGCGCGCAGGATGCCGCCGGCGAGCTCCGCCTCGGGGTAGGCCGGGACGACGACGCGCCGACCGTCGTACTCGACGGCGGCGCGGCCGTACTGCGTGATGCCGTAGCTTCGTGCGCGCTCGGGGTACCGGTCGAGGTCGTAGAGCTCGAAGGCGAGCGTCGGCCGCTCGGCCCGCATGCGCTCGAGGAGGTCCGCGTACCGCGCGCGCCGCCCCCGCTCGAAGAAGACCGTGATCCGGAGGGGCTTCGTCACCTCGGCGAGGAGCTTCCGCGTGACGGGCGAGAGCGAGAGGCTGCGCTCCGGCGTCAAGTCGAAGCGCCGGCTCGTCCGCTCGGCGACGGTCTGCAAGGCGCTGGCGACGACGACCAGCAGGACGACCTGCGCGGCGAGGTGCGCCCAGTGTCGCGTCGCGCGCGTCACGATCGCGAGCGCACTCCGCGCCACCGGCGCGTGTCGAGCGCGAGGAAGGTGAACGCGAGGAAGACGAGCGTGAAGAGGACGAGATACACGACGTCGCGCGTGTCGACCGCGCCGCGCGCGAACGCGTAGAAGCGGTCGAAGAGCGAGAGCGGCAGGAGCACGCGCAGGGTGATCTCGCTCATCGCGGCCTCGTTCCAGGTGACGATCCAGAAGAAGAAGAGGAGGCCGTACGCCGCCGCCGCCGCGACGAGCTGGCTGTCCGTGAGCGCCGACGCGAAGAGGCCGCACGCGACGAAGGCCGCGCCGAGGAGGAAGAGCCCGAGGTAGCCCGCGACGAGCGGCCCGGCGTCGACGGGCGTGATCGTCGCGAGCATGACGGGATGGAGCGCGGTCGCCGCCAGGAGGATCGCGACGACGGCGACGCAGGCGAGGTACTTCCCGGCCACGATCTCGACGTCGCGCACCGGATACGTCCAGAGGAGCTCGAGCGTCCCGAGCCGCCGCTCCTCCGCGAAGAGGCGCATCGTGAGCAGCGGGACGAGCACGAGGAGGAACGCCTCCACGTCGAAGACCTGCTGCTGCCAGAGGCCGAGGCCGAGGTTCATGCCGCCGGCGATGACGTAGAAGCTCAGGTTCGTCGCGAAGCGGTAGCCGCAGAGCACGAGGAAGACGGCCGCGAGGGCCCAGAAGACGAACGAACCGAAGTACAGGCGGAGCTCCTTGCCCGCGATCGCGAGGACCGTCATCCGCGCGGCCCCCCCCGCTCGACGAGGCGGAGGAAGATCTCCTCGAGGTCGAGCCGCTCCTCGCGAAGCTCGAGGACCGCCCAGCCGCCCGCGCGGACCGCGTCGCCCGCGGCGCGCGCGCCGTCGGCCTCGCCCGTCGTCTCGAGGACGAAGCCGTCGGCGCCGCGCTCGAGCCGCACGAGCCCGGGGACCCGAGAGAGCGCGGCGGCCACCGCGTCCGACGGCCCGTCGGCGCGGACGACGACGCGGACGCGCCCGCCGAGCTGCGCGGCGAGCTCGCGCGGCGTGCCGGCCGCGACGAGCCGGCCGCGCGCGATGACGATGACGCGCTCGCAGAGCGCCTCCACCTCCGAGAGGATGTGGCTCGAGAAGAAGACGGTCCGCCGCCCGCGCAGCGCGCGCACGAGGTCGCGGATCTCGACCACCTGCCCCGGGTCGAGCCCGATCGTCGGCTCGTCGAGGACGAGGATCTCGGGATCGCCGCAGAGCGCCTGCGCGAGCCCGACGCGCTGGCGGTACCCCTTCGAGAGGTTGCCGACGCGGCGGCGCGCGACGCCCTCGAGCCCGCAGGCGGCGAGAACCTCCGCGACGCGCGCGCGGCGCTCGCGGCGCGGAACGCGCTTCAAGCGCGCGACGAAGCCCAGGTACCGCTCCACGTCCAGATCCGGATAGAACGGCGCGTACTCGGGGAAGTAGCCGACGGCTCGCCGACACGCGAGCGGCTCGCGCTCGGGATCGCGGCCCGCGATCCGCACCGTGCCCGTCGTCGGCGGGAAGATTCCGGCGAGGATCCGCATCGTGGTCGTCTTCCCGGCGCCGTTCGGCCCGAGAAAGCCGACGATCTCCCCGGCGTCGACGCGGAGCGTGATGCCGTCGACCGCGCGGAGGGCCCCGAACACCTTGGTGAGATCGCGCACCTCGATCGCGGGCTCGGCGGGCATCGTCCTCGCGTGAGAGGCCCCGGTTCTTCGCCGCGCCGCTCCCGAAGTCAAGGAAGACGGACGTCGCCGAGCCGCACCCACGCGACGCGGTCGAGCGCGGCGCACGGCGTGTGGACGACGAGCGCGTCGGGCCGCGCATCGAGGACGACGCCGAGCCCGAGGCAGAGATGGGACGCGTCGAGGAGCCCGACGAGCGTGCCGGGCGGCGCCTCCGCGGCCGGCGCGTCCGGCGTCCACTCGGGCCCGAGGAGCCGCGCGCGACGAAGGGCGACCGTCCGCCCGCCGGCCAGGTGCGCGGCGAAGCGCTCCTCCCGGAAGGCGCGGCGCGTCTCGCGGCTCCGCGCGTGCGCGGCGTCGGCCGGCCTCACGCGGTGGATCGTCCGGTCGGGGCGGGCGAGCAGGGCCCGGAGCGCCGCCATCTCCCCGCCGCGTTCGAGGACGACGACGTCGGTCGCGCCGAGCGCGAGCGCCTGGTGGTACCTGAAGGCGCGGCCGAAGCCGCCGGCGACGAGCCCGTCGGTGTCGACGACGAGCGCGTCGGCGCCCGCTTCGCGCGCGACCTGCGCGAGGGCGACACCGCCGCCGACGATCGGCAGGAGGTGCCTCGCGGGCGTCACCGCGCCGACGAACCAGGACGCCGTGGCCCGCTCCCACGGCGGGTCGACGGCGACGGCGAGACACGCGGGCGCGCCGATCGGCGGCTGCCCGACGTCCGTGCCGAGGAGGGCCGGGCGCCCCCCGCGGCCCGCGAGGCGCGCGAGGAGGAGCCGGGCGAGGTGGGTCTTCCCCGTGTCGGCGGCCCCGACGACGAGGACCACGTCGCCGGCGATCCGCTCGAACGCGGCGTCCCACCCGGGCCCGAGCGCGATCGCCGGCGCCATGCACCGTTCTTCCAAGGCACGCGGCACGCCGGCAAGGGTGGGCGCGCGCGACGCCGATCGGTGCGTCGCGGCCCGACGCTGCCCCGCATCGCTGCGGAGGGCGGCGAGCTCCGAAGCGAGGAGAGCGCGGACGGCCGGGTCCAACGCCCTTGCCCTTCGGGGAGGTGCGGACGCCACGCCCGGCGCCCGACCCGCGTCAACGAAGGAATGCGGGACCCCCGGGGATTGCGGCGGGCCGGCGGCGTCGGGCACGACTGGCTCCACCAGGGGCGCGCGTGCGTGCCCCGCCCGCCCGTGCGCTACCGATACCTGCGCTACCGCTCGACGGTGCTCGTCTCCGGCGCCGGCGTCGGCCACCTCGCCGACCCGTGGCTCGTGCGCGTCGTGCCGGGCGGCCGGTGGCGGCCGAACGTCGACGTGTACGAGACGCCGCACGCCCTCCTCGTCATCGTCGAGCTCGCCGGCGTCGACCCCGACGCCCTCGACGTGCAGCTCTTCACCGACGCGCTCGCGATCGAGGGCGTCCGCCGCCTCCCGCCGCCGGAGGAGGACGCCGTGTACCGCGAGGCGACGATCGCGCAGGGGCCCTTCCGCGTCGACGTCCCGCTCCCCGCGCCCGTCGACGCCGAGTCGGTCACGGCCGAGGAGGCGCACGGGATCCTCACGATCCGCCTGCCGAAGCGCCAGGAGCGGTAGCGGCGATGGCGACGTCCGAGCCGCGCGCGCCCGGCCCGCCCGCGCTCCCCGACGTCCTCCCCGTCCTGCCGCTCCGCCGCACGGTCGTCTTCCCGCACACCGTGTCGCCGCTGGCGGTCGGCCAGCCGCGCTCGGTGCGGCTCGTCGACGACGTCATGCGCCGCGACCGTCTCGTGGCGCTCTTTACGCAGCGGAACGAGACGACGGAGCAGCCCGGGCCCGCCGACCTCCACGCGCTCGGCACCGCGGCGCAGATCCTCCAGCTCGCCCGTCTCCCCGACGGCACGCTCCGCGTCGTCGTGCAGGGCATCGAGCGCGTGCGGCTCGGCGACGCGGTGCAGACCGAGCCGTACCTGGCGGCGCGCATCGCGCCGGCGCCCGAGAGGATCGCCTCCCAGACCGACGCCGAAGCGCGACGGCGCGCGGTGCTCGACGTCTTCCGGACGCTGGTCGGCCTCGTCGCCGACGTGCCGGAGGAGATGGCGGCGGCGGGGGAGTCGCTTCCCGACCCGCGCGACGTCGCCTACCTGGTCGCGACCGTCGTCCCCCTCGACGCCGGCGTCCGCCGGGAGATCCTCGAGCTCGAGCCGGTCGAGGCGAAGCTCCGCCGGCTCGTCGAGCTGCTCCAGCGCGAGGTCGCCGTGCGCGAGCTCGGCCGGCGGATCACCGACGAGACCCGGGAGCGCCTCACGAAGAGCCAGCGCGACCTCTTCCTCCGCGAGCAGCTCCGCTCGATCCAGAAGGAGCTCGGCGAGGAGGAGGACGGCGCGACGGCCGAGCTTCGGCGTCGGATCGCCGAGGCGGGGCTGCCCGAGGAGGCCGCGCGCGAAGCCGAACGGGAGCTCGACCGCCTCGCCACGACGCCGGCCGCGTCCCCGGAGCACGGCATGATCCGGACCTGGCTCGAGTGGATGGCGGCGCTCCCCTGGCGGAAGGCGACCGGCGAGGCGGTCGACGTGGCGCGAACGCGGCGCGTGCTCGACGAGGACCACTACGATCTCGACAAGGTGAAGGACCGGATCGTCGAGTACCTCGCCGTCCGCAAGCTGCGCCAGGAGCGGGGCGTCGAGGCGGGCGCCGGACACGAGCCGATCCTCTGCTTCGTCGGACCGCCGGGGGTCGGGAAGACGAGCCTCGGGCAGTCGATCGCGCGCGCGCTCGGGCGCCGGTTCGTTCGCATGTCGCTCGGCGGCGTGCGCGACGAGGCGGAGATCCGCGGCCACCGCCGCACCTACATCGGCGCGATGCCCGGGCGCATCGTGCAGGGCATCCGCCGGGCGGAGACGCGCGATCCCGTCTTCATGCTCGACGAGATCGACAAGGTCGGCGCCGACTGGCGGGGCGATCCGTCGGCGGCGCTCCTCGAGGTGCTCGACCCCGCGCAGAACCACACCTTCGTCGACAACTACCTCGGCCTGGCCTTCGACCTCTCGCAGGTGCTCTTCATCGCCACGGCGAACACGCTCGAGACCATCCCGGCGCCGCTCCTCGACCGCATGGAGATCCTCCGGCTCGCGGGCTACACGGAGGAGGAGAAGGTGCGGATCGCCGAGCGCTGGCTCCTCCCGAAGGAGCGCGCGGCGAACGGGCTCCGCGACGACGAGCTCCGCGTCGACCCCGACGCGCTCCGGCGGATCGTGCGCGAGTACACGCGCGAGGCCGGCGTGCGCGACCTCGACCGCCAGCTCGCCGCCATCGCGCGGAAGGTCGCCCTCGGCCTCGCCGAGGGCCGCGGCACGCCCGCGGCCCTCGGCGCCGCCGACGTGCCCGCGTGGCTCGGCCGCCCGCGCTTCCACGACGAGGTCCCGGAGCGCACGGACCGGCCGGGCGTCGCGACCGGGCTCGCGTGGACGCCGACGGGCGGCGACGTCCTCTTCGTCGAGGCGACGATGATGCCGAGCCGCAACGAACGGCTCGTGCTGACGGGCATGCTCGGCGAGATCATGCGCGAGAGCGCCGAGGCCGCCCTCTCCTTCGTGCGCTCCGACGCGGCCCGCCTGGGCCTCGACCCCGCGGTCTTCGACGGCAAGGCCGTGCACGTCCACGTGCCGGCCGGCGCGATCCCGAAGGACGGCCCGTCGGCGGGCGTCACGATCGCGACCGCGCTCGCCTCGCTCGCGAGCGGGCGTCCCGTCCGGAGCGACGGCGCGATGACGGGCGAGATCACGCTCCGCGGGAAGGTGCTGCCCGTCGGCGGGATCAAAGAGAAGGTCCTCGCCGCTCACCGCGCCGGGATCCGCCGCGTCATCCTGCCCCGGCGGAACGAGCCCGACCTGGAGGACGTGCCGCCGGAGCTGCGCCGCGACATCGAGATCACGCTCGTCGACACCGCCGAGGAGGCGCTGGCGCAGGCGCTCGTGCCGGCCGAGGGCCGGGAACGGCCGGCGCGTCCCGACGGCGAGGGGCGCCCGGCGGCCGGCGCGTGAGCCGCCCCGAACCCTAGAGCGCGGCGAGCAGCGCGGGCGTGAGCTCGTCCAGGTGCTCGATCCGGCGGCTCGCGCCCGTGAAGTCGTTGTCGAAGGTGAGCTCGTTCGGTGCGGCGATCGCCTTCATGCCGGCGGCGACCGCGGCGCGCACGCCGCGCGTCGTGTCCTCGACGACGGCGCACTCGGCCGGCGCGACGCCGAGCGCGCGCGCGGCCGCGAGGTACGCGTCGGGCGCCGGCTTCGGCGCGGCGTAGTCCTCGCGCGTGACGAGCGCGTCGAAGTAGGGCGTGAGCCCCAGCTGGCCGAGGATCATCCGGGTCTCCGCGCGCACGGTGTTCGTCGCGAGCCCGATCCGGTGCGTCGCGCGCAGACGCGCGACCGCGCCGGGGGCGCCCGGGATCGCCTGCACGCCGCGCCGGAGGAGGTCCACGTACACGGCGGCCTTCCGCGCGCGGAGCTCGTCGGGGCCGATCGGCAGGCGGTACGTCCGGCACGCGTACTCGGGGCCGAAGCCGGTCGCGATCCACTGCCGGCGGTACTCCTCGATGTCGACGTCGACGTCGAGCTCGCGGAGCACCGTCTGGTAGGCGGCGCACTGGAGGCGCTCGGTGTCCGCGAGCACCCCGTCCAGGTCGAAGACGACGGCGCGGATCACACTACATCGTCCAGGTCTGGAGGAAGTCGTAGACCTCCCGCCACTTCCGGTAGCGCTCGTCGTACGCCGGGACGCGCTCGGGCGCGGGCTCGACGCCGCGGGTCCGCGTCATCGCCGCGACCGCCTCGGCGAGCGTCGCGTGGAGCCCGGCGCCGACGGCGGCGAGGACCGCCGAGCCGAGGCTCGCGCTCTCGGGCACGTCGGCGACGCGGAGCGGGATCCCGAGCGTGTCGGCGAGGACGGTCGTGAGCGTCGGGCTCTGGCTGAGACCGCCGCTCACCGTCAAGTGCGGAATGTCCCGGCCGCTCACCGCGCGGAGCTGCTCGCAGTTGCCGCGGATCGCATAGGCGACGTTCTCGACGTACGCCCGCAGGATCTCGCCGCGGAGCGGGCGGTCGACGTGCATGAGCGGGAAGCGAAAGAGAAGCCCCGCCGGCTTGAAGGGGCTCATGTTCGAGAGATCGAAGATCGCGGGTCCGAAGTGGCAGAAGAGCGGGCGCGGCGCGGGGGCCGTCGCGGCCATCGTCGTCTCTGCCGCGGCGTGGGCGGCGGCGTCGGTGCTGCCGAAGAAGAGCTCGAGGAGCCAGCGGTACGCGTCGCCCGTGTCGCCGGCGTTGCTCTCGAGGACCCACCGGTCGGGCACGACGTGACAGCTCGTCCACAGCCGCTCCCCCGGGTCGAGGAGCGGGCGGTCGAGGACCATCTGCACCGGCGACGTCGTGCCGAGGATGGCGGCCGTCTCCCCCGTCTCCCAGACGCCGGATCCGAGGAGCGCGCTCTCGGTGTCCGCGCCGCCGACGAAGACGGGCGTCCCCGCGGGGATCCCGGTCGCGGCCGCCGCGGCGGCCGTCACGCGGCCGGCCGGCGCCCCGGGCGCGAGGACGGGCGGCAGAACCGCGCGCGGGATGTCGAAGGCGTCGAGCAGCTCCTCGGACCACGCCCGCCGGGTCACGTCGAAGAGCATCGACTCGCACGCGTTCGAGTGCTCGGCCACGCGCTCGCCGGAGAGGAGGAACGTGATCCAGTCGTTCAGCATGAGGAGCGTCGCGGCCCGGCTCGCGTCGCCGTGCTTCCGGAACCAGAGCCAGCGCGCGATCGGGAAGATGTACGGCGGCGCGTGCCCGGTGATCGCGTGGAGACGCGCGCCGACCTTCTCCTGCACCTCCATCCCCTCCGCGACCGCGCGGCCGTCGAGGTTCGGCCCCGCGTAGAGCACCTCGCCGGTCGCATCGAGGATGACGCACCCCTCGCGCTGGCTCGTGGCGATGACGCCGCGGATGCGGGCGCCCGCCGGCAGTCGCGCGACGACGGTGCGCGCGGAGCGCGCGAGCGTGCCCCAGAACGCGTCGGGCACGATGTCGAAGCCGCGGAGGAACGGCATGTTGGGGTCCTCGAAGACCCGATACGTGAAGCCCTCCTGCGCGGCGGCGACGGGGGTCCCCGCGGCGTCGAACGCGACGCAGCGCCCGGACCCGGTGCCGGCGTCGAGGGTGAGGAGGTAGTCGCGCGCGCGCGTCACGCCCGGCGCTCGAGCACCGCGGGGTTTGCGATCCAGCGCGGCCGCTCGCCGCGGAGCCACCGCTCGATCGCGTCGACGACGATCTCGCTCTGGTGGCGCGCCACGTCCGCCGTCGCGCCGCCGACGTGCGGCGTCACCACGACGTTCGGGAGGCGGAGGAAGCGGTTCCCCGGCTGGAGCGGCTCGTCGCGCAGCACGTCGAGCGCGGCGCCCGCGAGCCGCCCGTCGCGGAGCATCTCGAAGAGCGCGTCCTCGTCCGTGAGCGCGGCGCGCGCCGTGTTCACGAGGTACGCGGTCGGCTTCATGAGCGCCAGGCGCTCGCCGGAGAGGAGGCCCGTCGTCTCCGGCGTGACGGGCGCGTGGAGGGAGACGAAGTCGGACGTCCGGAGGAGCTCGTCGAGGCCGCAGAGGGTGACGCCCGGCGGCGGGTCGTGCACGTACGGGTCGTAGGCGAGGACGCGCGCCTTGAACGGCGCCAGGCGCGCCGCGACCTCGCGCCCGACCGCCCCGAGCGCGACCAGGCCCACCGTCCGCCCGCCGAGCTCGACGCCGGTGAACGCCGTGTAGAGCTTCAGGAAGTCGCCCGCGTTCTCGACGCGCGCGCCACCGCCGCGATACGCCTCCGCGATCGCGGGGAGGCGGCGTGCGAGCATCAGGAGGAACGCGAGCGTCAGGTCGGCCACCGCGTCCGCGTTCCGGCCGGGCGTGTGGAAGACGGGGATCCCTTTCCGCGTCGCGAGGTCGAGATCGACGTTCACCGGGTCCCCGCGGCAGCAGCCGATCATCTGGAGCGGGCAGGCGTCGAGCACCTCGGCGTGCACGAGATCGGCCTCGACGATGAGCACGTCGGCCCCGACCTCGGCGATCCGCCGGGCGAACGCCGCGCCGTCGAAGTAGATCGTCCGGGTCGCCTTCCAGTCCTCGTGGACGACGTCCATGTGCCGGCCGAGCCGCGCCTTCGCGTCGGGGTCGAACGAGGCGGTGATGAAGGCACGCATCGGGCAGCGGGCGCGGGCGTCCTAGGGCCCGAGGAGCTTGTGCACGAGCTCGGTCACGTGCGCGCGGACCCGCTCGCGGAGCCCGCCCGGCGCGAGCACGCTGCCGCCGAGGAGGTTCTGATACGGGCGGCTGTCGAGGAGGTAGACGAGCACGGCCGAGTGCGCCGTCAGCATGAAGAGGCGGGACTCCTCGTCCGAGAAGGTCCGCCGCCCGAACGTCTTCAGCCATCCCGAGAAGACGTCCCAGGCGGGCACGAGGATGTCGCGGTCGATCCCCGCGTCGATCTCGTCGTTCTCGACCAGGCGACGGACGAGGAGCTTCGGGATGTTCGGGTTGCCGGCGAAGAACTCGAACAGCACGTCCATCGCGTGGTCGATCATCCGGTCGCCCTTGGTCGCGTGCTCGAGGAGGGGCGCGAGCGCCTCGCGGAGCTGGGCGATGAGCTGCTCGTAGATGTTGCGGAAGACGGCGACGTAGAGCGTCTCCTTCGACTCCCAGTGGTAGTGCAGGCTCGAGATGTTGACGCCGGCGCGCGCGGCGATCTCGCGCGTCGACGCCCCCTGGAAGCCGCGCGCCGCGAAGACCTCCTCCGCCGCCTCCAGGATGCGTGCCTTCGTGGAGCCCGGCGCCTCGCGCGCCTTCTCGAGTGCGGTCTTCGCCATGGGGAGCCGGCGTCGTTCGATCGCTTCAAGCGATCGACCCAAACCGCTACTCCGCGCGGCGGGAGGCTGTCAAGGACGGGCGGCGCGCGGCGGGCAGCGCAGCACGCGTCGCCCGGCATCGCCGCACGGGACGACGGCGCTCAGCGCGGCCCGGTCGAGCGACACGAGGAGGAGGACGGCGGCCGGGGGCGGGCCTCCGAGCGGACGCTCGGCGCGGAGCGCGACCGCCCACCCATCCGCGCGCCGACGGATCCGGACCGCGCCCCCCGAATCCGCTCGCGCGGCGTCGAGCGCCATCGGCGCGCCGTCGGCGGCCCGGACCTCCACCCGCGCCCGCGCGCCGGGCGCGAGCCCGGGGACGAGGCTCCCCGCGACGAAGCCGCGGGCGGCGATCCGCACGGCGGACGCCCCGTAGCGGAGGACGAGCCGGCGGACCTCGAGCGCCCCGCAGCCCGGCGCGGCGGCGCCGGGGATCGTCGGGCAGGGATCGCAGAGATCGCCCGCCCCGTCGCCGTCGCGGTCGGCCTGGTCGGGGTCCCACGCCGTCGCACAGTCGTCACGCCCGTCGGCGACACCGTCGCCATCCGCGTCCGCCGGCGCGCCGGGAGGAGCCGGGTAGCGCGCGGCGACCGCGGCGACGTCGGCGGCGGCGAGGACGGCGCCGCGGCCGTCCAGGTGCGCGCGCGCGAACATCGTCGCGCTCGGGTCGGCGGAGTGCCCGAGACCGAGCGCGTGCCCCAGCTCGTGGGTCGCGACTTCGGCGACGTTCGCCGGGCGCCAGAACCGGCAGCCGCTCCACCCGTCGGCGAACTCGACCTCCCCGCTCGTGATGCGCGCGTACGCGCGGCCGCCGACGACGCGGACCTGCGCCGTGTCCACGACGTAGCCGCCGAGCGCGAGGATGCCCGTGCAGCGCCACGGTCGGGGGATGTCGTGATGCGGGTCGTCGAAGAGGACGACCGTCCGCGCGGCGTCGAAGGCCGCGTCGCGCGGTCGGACGAGCGCGTCCATAACGACGACGAGGCGCGCGGCGGGCACGGTGCTCCACGCCGCCATGCCGGCACGGACGGCGTCGAGGCTCGGCAGGAGGCCGAGCCCGCGGTCGCCGCGGGCGTCGGCGGCGAAGCCGATCGGCCGCCCGTCGTCCGGCTCGAACCATCGCGCGGGGACGGTCCCGTAGCCGAAGGCCGGCTCCGCGCCGCCGAGCGCCGTGCGCGCGGCGCCCGCCGCGGCGGCGTCGGCGACCGACGCCCCCGGCCCGGCCGCCGCGACGCGTGCGCGGAGGGACGCGAGCGGGACGGCCCGCCGCCGGCCCTCGTCGCCGGCGAGCGTGCGCACGGCGCGCGCGCCGTCGAGACGGTACCAGCCGAGCCCGAGGCCGCTCGGCTCGAGCGCGCCGCGCCGGCCGCGGCGGAGGAGGACCAGGACCCGGTCGCCGACGCGCACGACGGGCGCCCCCTCGACGACCCGCATCCGGCCGCCCCGGCGGCCGCCCGGCAGGCGGACCCACAGGAGCGACGGCACGTCGCGACCGCGCAGCGCCTCCTCGACCGCGAGCGCGACCAGGGTCTCGAGCCGCCGCCCACGCGCCTCGATCGCCACCACGCGCCCGACGACCGCCGCATCCGAGGCGGCGACGAGCGCACGGTCGGCCGTCCCGACGACGGTCGTCGCGCCGAGCGGCGCCGAAGGGACGAGGGCAAGGAGCGCGAGCGCCCGGCGGACCGCCCGAAGCCTCCTCCGACCGCCACCCCACACCGTCCGCGGACGCTACACGCGCCCGTGCCCGACTTCAAACCGCGGCGCGGATGCCGTGCCGCGGCCGGCTCAGTGCACGATCTTCTTCCGCACCGCGAAGCGGACGATCTCGGCCGTGTTGTGCAGGTCGAGCTTCTCCATGATGTGCTTGCGGTGCGTCTCGACCGTGTTGATGCTGACCGAGAGGAGCGTCGCGATCTCTTTGTTCGTCTTCCCCTCGGCGATCAGCTGGAGCACCTCGCGCTCGCGGTCGGTCAAGAGCGCCAGGTTGTCCTCGACCTCCTGACCGCCGGCGTCGCCGAGGTAGCCCTCGAGGAGCACCTTGGAGACGGCCGGGCTGAAGAAGGAGCCGCCCCGGCCGATCGCCTTCACCGCCTTCAGGAGGTCCAGGTCCTCCGAGTCCTTGAGGAGGTAGCCGCGCGCGCCGGCCTTCAGGCTCTGGCGCACGTAGACGTCGTCCGCGTGCATGGTGAGGACGAGGACCTTCGCGCCCTCGCTGCGCTTCATGATCTGGCGGGTCGCTTCGATCCCGTTCAGCTCGGGCAGCGCGATGTCCATCACGACGACGTTCGGGTGGAGGCGCTGCGCCATCTCGGTCGCGCTCCGCCCGTCGCCCGTCTCGCCGACGATCTCGATCTCCTCGTCCGTCTCGAGAATGCGCCGGAGCCCCTGTCTCACCACCGTGTGGTCGTCGACCAACAGCACGCGGATCTTGCCCATGCTCTCAACTCCTCCGGCGTCGCGACACGGACGTCACGTCCGGCCCCCCTGCAAGAACGCCGCCGGGTCACGTGTTTCGGGCGCGGCGCTCATCGCATAACGCGCGCGGAAGGGGGCGCCTTGTCAACAGGGGAGCGCACGCTGCTGTCGCACCGGGAGCACGCGTCCCGGACACCGACACGGCACGCTACCCGATCGCCGTCGGTGTCGCCTTTTCCAGCAGCGCTTCCAGCTCGGCGATCCGCTGCCGGTGATCGGCGAGGAGCCGCTCCAGCGCCTCGGCCCGCGCCTCGTGGTGGCGGAGGGCGGCGATCTCGCGGACCATGGCGGCGAGCCGGCGGTCGGCCGCGCGCCGGACCGCGGCGAGCTGTCGCGTGTGCCGCCGGGCGTCGGCCGCGCGTGCGGCGGTGAGGCGCCGGATCTCGCGCTTCAGGCTCGCGAGCGACGGCCCAGCCGGCCGGGCCGGCCGCGCGCGGGCGCGGGGACGCTTGCGGGCGGGCATGTCAGTAGATTCGGGGCGCGCCGAGGGGCCGCGTCTTCCAGCGCTTGTGCATCCAGAGCCAGTGCTCGGGATGGCGGCGCACCATCTCCTCGAAGACCGCGGTGAACCGCTGCGTGTTGCGGCGGACGTCGTCCTCGAAGTCGCCCGTCCGCTCGACCTCGAGAATGGGCAGCACGTGCACGCGGTGGCGGGCGCTCCGCCCCTCGCGGACGATGAACGCGGGGACGACCGGCGTGTCGACCCGGAGCGCGATCCGCGCCATGCCCGCGTTCGTGCTCGCCGGGACCCCGAAGAAGTCGACGAACACGCCGAGGCCCCGGGTGGAGTTCTGATCGATGGGGAGGACGAGGAGCCCGCGGTCGTGGAGCGCGCGCAGGACCGCCTTGCCCGCCGTGCTCTTGCGGATCATGCGCGTCCCGGCCCGCGCGCGCAGCGCGTTCACCCAGCGGTCGACGTACGGGTTCGCGATCGCGCGGTGGACCATGTGCACCGGATGACCGCGCCGCCCGTGGGCGTAGACGAGCAGCTCCCAGTTCCCGAAGTGCCCGCTCAGGACGAGGACGCCGGTCGCGCGCTCCCAGGTGATCGCCTCGCGCCACCACGCCTCGTCCTCGAAGCGGACCATCTCGCGCAGCCTCTCGTCGGAGAGGCGAGGCAGGTGCGCGAGCTCGGCGGCGCTCCGCCCGAGGTTCAGGTAGGAGCCCCAGAGGATGCGACGGCGCTCGCCGAGCGGCTTTTCCGGGAACGCGATGGCGAGGTTCTGCATGCCGATGCGGCGGAGCGGCCGATGGACGAGGTAGACGACGGTCGCGCCGATCTCGCCGAGCACGATCGCGACGCGGAGCGGCACGACCGCGAGGACGCCGGCGACGGCACGCAGCGCGGCGTACGCGATCCAGTCGAGGAGCGCCGAGCGCGGGCGCCCTCGCGGGCGCTCCTTCGGACGCCGCCGCCGCGGTGGTGCGGCGGCCCGGGGCGCCCGCTCCGCCAGAGCCGCCATGGCGCGTCTCTCTACGAGACGAAGGACGCCTTTGCAAGGCGGCTGACGCGGACGAAGCATGGTAGTTCCGCGGTTGCCTTTCGGCGAGGCGCTATGCTATCGGCCCCTCGCTCGCTGGCTGTTGAGGGTAAAGGCCTGCGCTTTCCTCTCGATCCGGCGGTGGGTTTCGTTTCAGTGAAGGAGGGCAAGACCCGTGGCAACCGGCAAGGTCAAGTGGTTCAACAGCCAGAAGGGATACGGCTTCATCACGACCGACGAGGGTGAGGACGTCTTCGTGCACTACTCCGCGATCGCGGGCTCCGGCTTCCGCAGTCTCGACGAGGGGCAGCGCGTGTCGTTCGAGGTCACGCAGGGACCGAAGGGGTTGCAGGCAGCAAACGTGAACAAGGTCTGAGCGGGGTTGCGGCGGAGAGGACGCGCCGCGCGGCGCCGTCGCTCCCGATCCCGTGCCGCGGACGGCGCCACGGCGACTCGCCGTCGGGGCCACCCCGCAGCGCGCCGGCGTGTGCGCCGCCGGCACGCGCGTTTCCGGCCATTCACGGCGCCGTTCGGGCCGTTCGGCCGTCGCGGATTGACTCCTGCGCGGGGCTCCGTGAAGGTGTGCGAACGGCCCGTGCCTCGCGCCGGGCGACCATCGTCTGGAGGCTCGATGCGTCTCGCGATTGCACTCCTCACCCTGCTCGTCCCCGCGACCGTCACCCGCGCCGACTGCCCGCCCGACTGCTTTCCCGGCGGCGGCCCCGCCGCGACCGACTGCTTCGTCGAGTGGGGCGGCATCACCGCCGCCGCGACGAGCTGCCCGGACGGCGCCGCGTGCGACGCCGACGGCAAGGTCGACGGCAAATGCACGTTCCCCTTGAAGGCGTGCGTCAACATGCCCGGCAGCGCACTCGGCTGCACGGCCGGTACGCTGTCGGCGCCGCCGAAGCTCACGCCACGGAAGCTCCCGGCGGTGCAGGCGCTCGGTGCCGCGCTCGGCGGACTCACCACGGCCCAGGCCGCGTGCACGGAGCCGGGCTTCGTCCTCCCGCTCAAGGTCTCGCTCGCCGGCGTCAAGAAGACGAGCGTGAAGCTCCGTATGACCGCGACCTCGGGCCGCAAGAAGGACAGCGACAAGCTGACGCTCACCTGCCTCCCCGGCACGCCGAGCTTCGCGAACGACGTCGAGCCGCTCTTCAACGGCGGTCCGGGGGGCGAGCACTGCGCGACGAACAACGGCTGCCACAACGCCTCGAACTCCGTCACCAACCCACCGAACCTCGAGCGCGGCGCGGCGTACGCGAGCATCGTCAACGTGAAGCTCGGCGTCGAATCGAACCTTCCGCTCGTCACGCCCCGCAAGGTCGCGAAGAGCTGGCTCGCCCGGAAGGTCCTGGGCAAAGGCCTGGGCGGGCTCCGCGGCGGGGCAAAGATGCCGCAGGACTGCGGCGTGAACGGGAGCACGAACTGCCTCTCGGACGCGGACGTCGCGACGATCCTCGAGTGGATCCAGGCGGGCGCGCCGCAGAACTAGCGCCGGGCGCGCCGGCCGAGCCTAGCGCGCGAGCGGGCGCCACGTCCCCGCCCGGATCCAGCGCACGTACGCGACCAGCGCCGTGACGTCGTCGGGGGAGAGCCACTTCCCGTAGGCCGGCATCTTCACGGCCTGACGGCGGAAGAACCAGCCGCCGATCGGGTGGCGGCTGATGCGGTCGATCTCGCCGTCCGTGATCCAGCGCCGCAGCTCGTCGTCGTCGCGGACGAGGTCGTCGAAGTCGGCGCCCCAGAACGCGGGGATGTAGCCCTTGAGCGACCCGGGATTCGCGACGCCGCCCGCGCCGAGCGGCCCGTGGCAGGCGAAGCACGCGAGGTCGAGCGCCAGCGTCTCGCCGCGCGACGCGAGCGTCTCGTCCGGGGACACCTGCCCGGAGGCTGCGCGCAGGTACGCCACCAGGTCCTCCACCTGCGCCGCGGTCACCTTGCCGCGGTACGCCGGCATGCGGAGCGCCGCGGCTTCCACCTTCGCGCGGTAGGCGGGATCCTCGCGCTTGCGCCGCGGCGCCCCGTCGAGGATGTACTCGCGGAGGTCGTCCGGCGTCTTCACGTACATCATCTGCGTCTGCTCGGTGAACGCCGGCACGGTCTTCTCCTCGCTGCCGGGGTTCTTCGTCCCCCCGCCGCCGCCCGGGCCGTGACACGCGAAGCACCCGAGCGCCGCCGCGAGCCGCTGGCCCCGCACGGCGGGCATCTCCTCCAGCGCGAGGATGCGCGCTCGAATCGCCGGGTAGAGGAGCCACGCCGTCTCGACGAGCGCCACGACGACGAGGAGCCGCACCAGGACGCGGCGGCCCCCCGGTCCGGGGACCGACGCGCGGAGGCGCGCTTGTACGGCGCGCGCGCGGGTGTCAATGTTCCCCGCCGTGTCCGCCACGGAGCCCTCTCATTCGCGACGTGCCTACCAGATCCGGCGGCCGATGCGACGCGGGAGGCGAGGACGCACGACGCGAGCGGTCGCGGCGGCGGGCCTCGCGGTCCTTCTCGCGGGACGAACGGCCGAGGCCCGCAACCTCGCCGAGTTGCTCGCCGCCGTCGCGGCGAACGAACGCTTCGAGCCGCCGGCGCGCGCCGACGTGACGATCGCCTGCACGCCGGATTGCCCCGTCGTCCACTCGACCGCGACGCTCGTCGGGCGCGGCGACACCCTCTACGTCGAGGTGAAGGACGGCGAGCGCGCGCTCCTCGGGCCGGGCGCCGTTCGGGTCGCCGCCGGCGGCGCCGTGAAGGACGCGCCGCCCGGCACGGCCTTCGCCGGCACGGACGTCCGCCTCGAGGACCTCGTGCCCTTCACCCCGGCGAGCCTCGCGACCCCGCTCGTGAGCGACGACGGCCCCGCCGGCGTCGTCGTCACGGCCGCGCCCGGCGGACCGTCGTCCTACGTGCTGCTCGTCGAGACGATCGACCCCGACCGCCGCATCGTCACGAAGACGCAGGAGTACGAGGGGTCGATCGGGAACCTGACGCGCTTTCTCCGCCGCAGCGCGTTCACCGACGTCGGCGGCCACCTGCGCCCGGGAGAGATCGCGCTCGAGAACCTTCGCAAGGGTACGACGACGCGGCTCACGCTCCGCTGGCGTCCGATGCCGGACGCGCCGCCGTCGCTCTTCGACCCGAGCACACTCGCGAAGCCCGCGGGGCTTCCCGCGCCGTAGCCGGCGCCGTCCTAGGCCGGCTCGAGCGTCAGGTCGACGTGCAGCTCGGCCGCGACCTGCTCGAGGCGTGCCCGGAGCGCGCGCAGGTCCACCTCGCGCGGCACGGCGAGCCGCATGCGGAGGGTGTAGATCGGCGTGCCCGATTCGGGCTCCGGCCGCGACTGCGCGTGCAGGTCCGTGATGTTGACGCGGTGGTCGGCGAGGCTCCGCGCGACGCGCGCGACGATGCCCGCCTTGTCGACCCCGGTCACGACGCACTCCATCGGCGTCCCGTACGGCGCGACCGGCTCGGCCGACGGCTCGCCGTCGAGCGGGCGGAAGAAGACGGTGAGGCGCTTCTCCCACTCGAGCCGCTTGCACCCGGCGCCCAGGCGCCGCTCCACGTCTGGATCCGCGCTCGAGAGGAGGAGCAGCACCGCGAACTCCGACCCGAGGATCGTCATGCGCGAGTCCTCGAGGTTGCAGTCGCACTCGTAGATCAGCTCGGCGAGGTCGGCGACGATGCCGGGGCGGTCCCGGCCGATCGCGGACAGTGCGAACCAGCGTCGCATGCGCGTTCCGTTGATCAGCCCGAGTACCACGCCGCGCGCGGCGCGGGAAGCGGATTGCGCGTCGCGGAAAGAATGGTCTGATAGGGGGCCACATGATGGACGCCGAAGACGCTCCCTTCCACGGCCTCTTCTCGCCCTTCACGCCACCCGCCGTCTCCCGACTGGAGGCGCTCCTCCTCGGTGCGGGCGCGCGCGTCGACCGGTTCGTGTTCGAGCACTTCATCGGGAAGACCGCGTTCCGCCGGACCGAGAGCCCGGCGGCGCTGCGGGCTCGGCTGGACCGCGCGCACGCGTTCTACGCGAACCCCACGTTCATGCGCGACGCCGAGACGTTCTTCGCACCGCCGCGCCCCTTGCGCGCCGTCACGCGCCGCATCCGCGCGCTCCGTGGCGGGGAGCTCCTGGACGTCTGCTACGCCGCCGACTTCACGCCCGTCTTCCCCGAGGCGCAGGCGGACGGCCCGTGGCCGCCGACGAGCATGCCGGGCTGCGCGCGCTGGTGGCGTCACGCGACGTCCGGACACCCCGCGATGCTCTGCATCCACGGCTACGCGGGCGGGCGGCCGTGGCTCGAGTCGCTCGCCTTCGACGCGCATCGCTTCTATCGGGCGGGGGTGGACGTCGTGCTGTACGTCCTTCCCTACCATGCGGGCCGCATGGTGGCGGGCGCGCGCCGCTCCGGCGACGGCTTCTTCGGGGTCGATCTCGTAGCGACGAACGAGGCCTTCGCGCAGGCGATCTACGAGCTGCGCGCGCTCATGCGCTACCTCCGGGAGCGCGGCACCGGTCCCGTCGGGGCCTTCGGCATGAGCCTCGGCGGCTACACCGCGGCGCTCCTCGCGTGCGTCGAGCCGACGCTCGGCTTCGTCGCGCCGATGATCCCGCTCGCGTCGCTCTCCGACATGATGTGGTCGGGCGGCGAGCGCGACCCGCGCGTCAAGGAGGCCATGACCGCGGGCTGGAGCCGCGCCGCGCTGCGCGACTTCTTCCGCGTGCACGCGCCCCTCGCGCGCCCGCCGCTCGTGCCGCACGACCGGCGCCTCGTCATCGCCGCCCTCGGCGACCGCATCTGCCCACCGGAGCACGCGGACGCGCTCTGGCGCCACTGGGGCCGTCCGCGCATGCACTGGTACCCGGGCGGCCACCTCGCCCAGTTCCGCCGCGGCGTCGCGCTCCGGCAGGTGCGCACGCTCCTCCGCGACGCGGGCCTACTGCCGCCGCGGCGCGCCTGACGTCGCGGCGGCTTCGACGATGTCGCGGAAGAGGCGGTGCCAGTTGCGGGGGCGCGCGAGGGCGCGGAGGTAGGCGTCGACGCCGAGGAGGGCGCGGCCGAGGAACACCTGGTGCCCCGGGGCGCGGAACAGGCGGTGCTGCATCGCGAGCTGCGTCACGCGCGTCGTCCGCTCGACGAGGTCGAAGTCCTTCGGGTCGAACACCTCGTCGCGCTCGAGCGGCTCGCAGCCGATGTGCACGATGCGCACGAGCGCGTCGGCGTCGTCGCCCGGGCCGAGCGCCCCGAGCTGGCGACACGCGTCGGCGATGCGCGCGTCGTCGTGGTCGAGGAGCCCGCGCGCGAGATCGAGGTACCCGCGGCGGATCTCCGGCTCGAAGACGCGGACGGCGCCGAAGTCGAGGATCCCGACATGGGGGTGGTGCGTGACCAGGTAGTTCCCCGGGTGCGGGTCCGTGTGGAGAACGCCGAACTCGAGCACCTGACGCCAGAAGAGCCGATAGAGCTTCACGCCGACCCAGTCCTTCAGGTCTTCGTCGACGCCGGGTGCCATGATCTCCTGGATCGGATACCCCTCCAGGAGGGACATCGTGAGCACGCGTGCCGTCGAGAGCTTCGGGTGGACGCGCGGGATCTCGACCTCGGGGTCGTCCGCGAGGAGCCCACGGAAGCGGGCGAGGTTCCGCGCCTCCTGGCGGTAGTCGAGCTCCTCGGCGAGCCGCGCTTCCAGCTCCGCGGCGACTTCCTCGCGGTCGAAGTCCTGGCGCAGGATGTCGCGCGCGATCGCGGTCAAGATGCGGAGGAGCGCGCGGACGTTCTTCACGTCGTCGCGCACCGTCTTCGCGATGCCGGGGTACTGCACCTTGACCGCGACGGGCTCGCCGCTCTTCGTCTCGGCGCGGTGCACCTGCCCGAGCGACGCGGCCGCGAACGCCTCGGGCTCGAAGCGACGGAAGCGCACCTCGGGCGGCGCGCCGAGCTCCGCCGCGACGACGGCGCGCACCTGCGCCCACGGCATCGGGGGCACCGCCGACTGGACGACGGAGAGCACCTCGAGCGCCTCGGTCGGGAAGAGGTCCTGGCGCATGCTCAAGATCTGCGCGAGCTTCATGAACGCGCCGCGGAGCTCCTTCGAGGAGCCGACCACCCGCTCCGCGTTCCGGATGTGCGCCTCGAGGAGCGCCCGATCGGCGCGCGACGCCGACTGGAACGGCCGCTTGAGCGCCTGCCAGAGGTAGCTCCCGCCGACGGCCGTGGTGAGGCGTCCGACGGACAGCATCCGCCGGGCGCGGCCGGACGTGATGTCGGCCATCGTCAGCCCGCGCGCACCAGGCGGTTCATGCGCGACGCGGCTGCAGCGGCGCCGAATCCGTTGTCGATGTTGACGACGACGACGCCGGCCGCGCACGTGTTCAGCATGCCGAGGAGCGCGGCGAGCCCGCCGAGACTCGTCCCGTAGCCGATGCTCGTCGGCACGGCGATGACGGGCTGGGAGACGAGCCCGCCGACGACGCTCGGGAGCGCGCCCTCCATGCCGGCGACGACGATGACGACCGCCGCCTCCCAGAGGCGCTCGCGGCTGTCGAGGAGGCGGTGGAGCCCGGCGACGCCGACGTCGTAGAGACGCTCCACCCGGTTCCCCATCACCTCCGCGGAGATCGCAGCCTCCTCGGCGACCGGCACGTCGGCGGTGCCCGCCGAGACGACGAGGATCGTCCCGGCCCCCGGCTCCGGCTCCGTCGCGGCCCGGAGGACGGCGAGGCGCGGCGTCTCGTGGTGGACGAAGCCGGGGATCCTCGCCACGAGCGCCGCCGCCACGTCGGGAACGACGCGCGTCACGAGCACCGGCGCACCCGTCGCGGCGAGCCGCTCCGCGATGGCGACCACCTGCGCGGCGGTCTTGCCTTCGCCGAGGATCACCTCCGGGAAGCCGTTCCGGAGGGCGCGGTGGTGATCGATCTTCGCGAAGCCCAGGTCCTCGAACGGCAGCACGCGCAGGCGGGCGAGCGCGTCCTCGACGGACGCCCGGCCCTCCCGGACCGCGGTCAAGAGGTCGGTGAGCTGCCTCCGATCCACGGGGTCCTCACCGTGCGCGCCAGCCGAGCCCGACGTCGCGGACGCGCAGCTCCAGCACGGCGCGCGCCGTCGCACGCGTCACCTCGACGTCGACCCGGCCGACGCGCACCGTGTCGCCGGGCTTCGGCACGCGGCCGAGCCGCTCGAGCACGAGCCCGCCCATCGTCTCGTACTCGCCCTGCGGCAGGTTCCAGCCGAAACGTTCGTTCACGTGGGCCACCGACGCGCGCGCGCTCATCACGAAGACGCCCGGCGCGACGCGCCGGACCAGCTCCTGCGGCGCATCATATTCGTCCTCGATCTCACCGACAATCTCCTCGACGACGTCCTCGACGGTCACGAGGCCGACCGCGCCGCCGTACTCGTCGACGACGATGGCGAGGTTCTGCCCCTCGGTCTGGAGCGCCGCGAGGAGATCGGGCAGCGGCTTCGATTCGGGGACGAAGTACGGCTCGCGGACGACGGAGGCGATCGGCCGGAGCGGATCGACGACTCCCAGCAGGTCGAGGCTCGCGACGATGCCGACGATGTTGAAGAGCCGGTCGTGGAAGACGGGCACGCGCGAGAACCCCCGCTCGCGCACGAGCGCGACCAGCTCGCCGACCGACGCGGTGTCCGCGACCGCGCACAGGTCCACCTGCGGCACGAGGACGTCTCGCACGGTCTTCTTCGTGAAGCGCGCGATCCGCGCGACGAGGCCCGCCTCCGACACGTCGAGCGGCCCGCGCGCCGGGCGCGCCGCGAGCCAGCTCCCGAGCCGGCGGAGCGACGAGAGCGAGGCCAGCGGACCGCGGCGCCGACCGAGGAGGAGCGCCGCGAGCAGCCGCTCCACGAGGAGGATCGGGACCAGCACGACGGCGAGGCCCACGAGCACGATCTCGACCACGCGGCGCGAGCGGGGCGGCACGTCGGCGGCCAGGCCGCGCGGCACGAGGTCCAGGAGGACGAGGAGCGCCGGCACGACCATCACGAGGACGGGCGGGACGGCGGCGCGGCCGAGGTGGCGCCACACGAGTGTCGTCACGATCCCGACGGTCGCCGCCCCGCTCACCTGCACCGCGGCCCGCGCCGCCGACGCCAAGCACGCGTCTCCGAATCCCGACCGGCGGCGGAGCGCGGGTCCCGTGGCGACGATCGTCTCCGCGGACGCCGCGAGCGCGCGGAGCGCGAGCAGCGGCACGAGCGCGAGGGCGGCCACGAGCGTCACGGCGCCTCCGCCTCGTCGTACTCGTCGCGGATCTCGCCGAACAGCTCCTCGAGGAGGTCCTCCATCGTGACGAGGCCGGCGACGCCCCCGTATTCGTCGACGACGAGCGCGAGATGCACCTTCCGCCGCCGGAGCTCGCGGAACACCTCCCCGGTCCGCATGCCGACGGGGACGAAGAGCGGAGGCCGGAGGAGGGGCTCGAGCCGGAAGGCGGACGACCCGAGATCGCGCCCGAGGAGGTCCTTCGCGTAGAGGATGCCGACGACGTTGTCGCGCTCGCCGCGGTACACCGGCACCCGCGTGAACCGCTGCTCGCGGAGGAGCGCGAGGAGCGCGTCCCCGCTCGTCGCGATCGACGCGGACACGATGCGCACGCGCGGCGTCATCACCGCCTTCACCGCGCGCTGCCGGAAGGCGCGGACGCGCGCGAGGAGCTCGCGGCCCCGGTCATCGAGCGCGGCCTCCTCGTCCTCCTCGACGCTTCCGTCGGCGGCGAACTGGAGGAGGCTCGCCGAGGCGAAGCCCGCCGCGCCCGCCATCCAGCGCGCGACCATCACCGCCGGCCGCTCGAGCGGCCGGCGGAGGACCGCGAGCAGCCGCTGCACCGACGCCTCGACGCGCTCCGTGACGGCGTCGGGGAGGAAGAGCCCGAGGGCCGGCGCGATCACTTCCGCGGCGAGATACGCAACGCCGCCCGTCACCGCGGCCGCCGCCCACGCCGGGAGGCCGCCGGGATTCGAGAGCGCGATCCACGCGGCCGCCGCCGCGGCGCCCGCCGTTCCGAGCTCGCGGACGACGACGAGCGTCAGCCAGTAGCGCCGCGGCCGCGGCGGCAGCGCACCGTGCCGGAGCAGCCGCGGCGCGTGCGGGGCGGCGAGCACGACGAGGAGGGAGAGGAAGCCGGCGAGCGTCGCGAGGCCGATCGGGAGCGTCATCGAAAGTGGTCGAACCCGCCGCGCCGGAGACGGACCGCGCGGCCGGCCGCGTCGAGGACGCGCACGGCGGGCGGCCCGGACACGATGCGCCCGATCGGCGTCAGCGGACACGGGAGCCGGCGCGCGAGCGCCGGCAGGCGGCGCGCCGCGCGCGGCGGAACGGCGACGAGGAGCTCGTAGTCCTCCCCGGCCGTCGCGGCGAACTCGGCCGCGCGGGCGCCGAGCGCGCGGCGACACGCGGGCGCGACCGGGACGCGTGCGAGCGCGACCTCGGCTGCGACGCCGCTCGCGCGGCAGAGGTGTCCCAGGTCCTGCACGAGGCCGTCGCTCACGTCGATCATCGCGTGCGCGACGCGCGCGAGCGCGACGCCGGCTTCGACGCGGGACGGGGGCACGGGCAGGGCGGCGCGCCCACCGCGAGCGAGGCGGCGGACCGCCGCGCCCGAGGCGCCGAGCGCGCCGGTCACGTAGACGAGGTCGCCCGGCCGCGCGCCCGCACGCGTCACGACGCGGCCGGGCGCCGTGCCGACGAGCGCCACCGTGAGCGCGAGGCGCGGACCGGCGGCCACGTTGCCGCCGACGAGACGGGCGCCGGCGCGGCGCGCCGCCGCCGCGAAGCCCGCGACCACGGCGTCGAGCGTGGCGACCGGCGTCCGCGCGGGCGCCTCGAGCGCGAGCAGCGCGAAGCGCGGGCGGCCCCCCATCGCCGCCACGTCGCTCGCGTTCGCGGCGAAGGCGCGCCGGCCGAGGGCTCGGGGCGCCGCCCAGGCCGCGCGGAAGTGCGCCCCCTCACCGAGCGTGTCGGTCGTGAGCAGGAGCGTCGTGCGCCCGACGCGGACCGCCGCCGCGTCGTCACCCGGTCCCACGACGATCCGCCCGTCGCCTCCCCCGCGTCCGAGCCGCGCCAGCAGGTGCGCGATCCATCGGTGCTCTCCGACATCCTGGAGGCGGCGCACGCGGCCCCGCTCAGCCGAGCATCGACTTCACCTTCTCGAGGAAGCTCTTCGAGAGCGGATGGACCTCTTCGCCCGAGAGGCGGGCGAACTCCTCGAGGAGCTCACGCTGGCGCGCCGAGAGCTTGCGGGGCGTCTCGACGACGATCCGGACGATCTCGTCGCCGCGGCCGTACCCGTTGAGATCGGCGATGCCCCGCCCGCGGAGCCTGAAGGTGTGTCCCGACTGCGTGCCCGCCGGCATCTTCACCCTGGCCGGCCCCTCGAGCGTCGGCACCTCGAGCTCGGCGCCGAGGGCCGCCTGGACGAAGCTGACCGGCACGTCGCACACAATGTCGTTGCCGTCGCGGACGAAGAGCGGATGCGGCCGGACCTGGAGGACGACGTACAGGTCGCCCGGTGAGCCGCCGTTCCCGCCCGACTCGCCCTCGCCGCGGAGCTTCAGGCGGGAGCCCGTGTCGACGCCGGCCGGGACCTTGATGCTCAGCTGGACCGTCTTCCGCTGCGTCCCGCTCCCGCCGCACGCCGGGCACGGGTTCGCGATGATCGTCCCCTGCCCGTTGCAGTGGCCGCACGTCTTCGCGATCGAGAAGAAGCCCTGCTGGAACCGCACCTGGCCGGATCCCCGGCATTGCGGGCACGTCTTCGGCGTCGTGCCCGGCTTCGCCCCCCGGCCGCCGCACGTCTCGCAGCCCGAGAGCCGCGGGACGGCGATCGTCTTCTCGCAGCCGAACGCCGCCTCCTCGAAGGCGATCTCGAGGTCGTAGCGCAGGTCCTGGCCACGACGCGCCCGGCCGCGCCCGCCGGAGCGCCGGCCCGTCCCGAAGAAGTCCCCGAACAGGTCGCCGATGATGTCCTCGAAGCCCGCACTGAAGTCGAACCCCGGGCCCGCGCCCTGCTCGAACGCGGCATGGCCGAAGCGATCGTAGAGGCTGCGGCGCTCGGGGTCGGAGAGGACCTGGTACGCCTCGGTGATCTCTTTGAAGCGCTCCTCGGCCTCGCGCCGGTTGTCGGGATTGCGGTCGGGATGATGCTTCAGCGCGGCCTTGCGGTAGGCCTTCTTCAGCTCCTCCTCGGTCGCGGCGCGCGAGACGCCCAGCACCTCGTAGTAGTCGCGCTTCATCCGACGAAAAAGGCCCTCACCCGCGCGCGGATGAGGGCCCTCCTATCGTTCTCCACCGCCTTCCACAAGCGCGAAGGCTATTCCTTGACTTCCTCGAACTCCGCCTCGACGACGTCCTCCTTGTCCTTCGGCTGGGACTCGCCCGCCGCCCCGTCGCCGGGCCCCGCGCCCGCGCCGGGTCCCTGCTGCGACGCCTTCGCGTACATGACCTCGGCGAGCTTGTGGGACGCACGCGAGAGCGCGTCTGCCGCCTTCCGGATCTGGGACGCGTCGTTCGATTCGAGCGCCTTCTTCGCGTCCGCGACGGCGCTCTCGATGCCGGCCTTCGTCTGCGCGTCGAGCGACGCCGCGTGCTCGCCGAGCGTCTTCTCGGTCTGGTAGACGAGCCCGTCGAGCTGGTTGCGGGCGTCGATCAGCTCGCGCTTCTTGCGGTCCTCCTCCGCGTGGGCCGCCGCCTCCATCACCATGCGGTCGACCTCTTCCTTGGAGAGCCCGCTCGACGCGGTGATCTGGATCGACTGCTCCTTCCCCGTCCCGAGGTCCTTCGCGTTCACGTGCACGATGCCGTTCGCGTCGATGTCGAAGGTGACTTCGATCTGGGGCACGCCGCGCGGTGCGGGTGGGATGCCGACCAAGTCGAACTGGCCGAGGAGCTTGTTGTCGGCGGCCATCTCGCGCTCGCCCTGGAAGACGCGAATGGTAACGGCCGATTGGTTGTCCGCCGCGGTCGAGAAGACCTGGCTCTTCCGGGTCGGAATCGTCGTGTTCTTCTCGATGAGCTTCGTGAAGACGCCGCCCAGGGTCTCGATGCCGAGCGAGAGCGGCGTGACGTCCAGGAGAAGGACGTCCTTCACCTCGCCCTTCAGCACGGCGCCCTGGATCGCGGCGCCGATCGCGACCACCTCGTCGGGGTTGACACCTTTGTGCGGGTCCTTCGCGAAGAGCTTCTTCACGCGCGCCTGCACGGCGGGCATGCGCGTCATGCCGCCGACCAGCACGACCTCGTCGATGTCTTTCGTCGAGAGACCGGCGTCCTTGAGCGCCGTGAGGCACGGGCCGTCGAGCCGCTCGAGCAGATCGGCGCACAGCGCCTCCAGCTTCGCGCGCGTGAGCTTCATGTTCAGGTGCTTCGGCCCGCTCTGATCCGCGGTGATGAAGGGCAGATTGATGTCGGTCTCCATCGCGGTCGAGAGCTCGCACTTCGCCTTCTCCGCGGCCTCCTTCAGGCGCTGGAGAGCCATGCGGTCCTTGCGGAGGTCGATGCCCTGGTCCTTCCTGAACTCGTCGGCGAGGTAGTCGATGACGCGCTGGTCGAAGTCCTCGCCCCCGAGGAACGTGTCGCCGTTCGTCGCCTTCACCTCGAACACGCCGTCGCCGATCTCGAGGATCGAGATGTCGAACGTGCCGCCGCCCAGGTCGAAGACGGCGATCTTCTCGTCCTTCTTCTTGTCGAGGCCGTAGGCGAGCGACGCGGCCGTCGGCTCGTTGATGATGCGGAGCACGTTCAGGCCGGCGATCTTGCCGGCGTCCTTGGTCGCGTTCCGCTGGCTGTCGTTGAAGTACGCGGGGACCGTGATCACGGCCTCCGTGACCTTCTCACCGAGGTGGTCCTCGGCGGTCTGCTTCATCTTCTGGAGGATGAAGGCCGAGATCTCGGCGGGGCTGTACTTCTTCCCCCGGACCTCGACCCACGCGTCGCCGTTGTCGGCACGGACGACCTTGTAGGGGCTCACCTTGATGGCCTTCTGCACCTCGGGGTCGTCGTAGCGCCGGCCGATGAGGCGCTTGATCGCGAAGATGGTGTTCTCCGGGTTCGTGATCGCCTGCCGGCGCGCGATCTGCCCGACGAGGCGCTCGCCGCTCTCGGTGAAGGCGACGACCGACGGCGTGATCCGGCTCCCCTCGGAGTTCGTGATGACGACCGGATCGCCGCCCTCCATGATGGAGACGCAGGAGTTCGTCGTCCCCAGGTCGATTCCGATTACCTTTGCCATCGTCGATTCTTCTCCCTTCGCGGCGCTTTAATCACCCGACTTGTCCTTGGCAAGGTTGCCCTGCCCGGACGGGGGCTTGGCGACCGTCACCAGAGCGGGACGGATGAGGCGGTCGTTCAGCCGATAGCCGGCCTGGTGCTCCTCGACGACCGAGTTGGGCTCGTGCTCGGCGCTCTCGATCTGCGCCATCGCCTCGTGCTGCGTCGGGTCGAAGCGGGTGCCCTTCGACTCGACGCGCGTCACGCCGTGCCGCTCGAGGACGGCGAGCAGGCTCTTCAGGACGAGCGCGACACCGTCGACGAGCGGCTGCCCGTTGCCCCCGCCGCGCGCGTGCTCGATCGCGCGCTCGAGGTTGTCCACGACGGGGAGCAGGTCCTTCAGCACCTGCTCGTTTCCGAACTTCGCGATCTCCTCGCGCTCGCGCGCGGCACGCTTGCGGAAGTTCTCCAGGTCCGCACGCTCCCGGAGCCAGCGCTCGTGGTTCTGGCGCGCCTCGGCGCGCGCCGCCTCGAGCTCGGCCTCGCAGTGGCGAAGGCGCGCCTCGAGGTCGGGGGGCGGGCTCGGGTCGGCAGCGGGGGTGGGGTCCGCGATCGGGTCTCGGGTCTCGTCGTCGGCCATGATGAACGGGCGCGGAGACTGAGTATCAGAACCCCGTTTGTCAAGGTTGCGGGTGGGGAATGCGAATGCTACGCGGAATCGGGCGCCTACGTGCATCAGGAGATCGCCACATCGGCCTTCGTCCTCCATGCTCGCCCCTACGGCGAGTCGGATCGGATCGTCACCTTCATCACCGAGCAGGGGAAGGTGACGGGGATCGCGAAGGGGGCCAAGAACTCGCGCCGCCGCTTCGCCGGGACCCTGGAGCCGTTCGTCCACGTGCGGGTCGTGTTCCGCCAGCGCTCGGCGAGCGACCTCGTGTTCCTGCTGCGCTGCGAGCTGCTCGCCGCGCTCCGGACCTTCACCCGCGACCTCGACCGCTTCGCCGCGGGGAGCTACGTGCTCGAGCTGGTCGACCGCATGGTCCTCGGCCGCGAGGCGGGACGCGAGGTGTACCGCCTCGTCGAGGACGCGCTCACCCTGCTCGACGCCGGGACGCCGCCCGATCCCCTGCTCCGTGCCTTCGAGCTGCACCTCCTCGCCTCGAGCGGCTACGCGCCGGCGCTCGACCGGTGCCGCACGTGCGGGCGCGAGGCGAGCGCTGGGCTCGTGTACCTCGCGCTCGAGCGCGGGGGCATCGTGTGCCGCGCGTGCATCCGCCCCGGCGAACCCGTGCGTCCGGTCGCGGCGGCGACCGCCCGCGAGCTCGCGCGCCTCGCCGACGGGCCGCTCGCGACGGCGACCGCCGGCGCCCCCGCCGCGACGCTCGTGGAAGCGGCGGCGGTCGCCGAGCATCTCCTCGGCGCCGCGACGTCGGGACCCATCCGGACGCGCGAGTTCATCGCGCGGACGCGCGTTGATATCCTGGGCGGCGTCCGCTAGGGTCCCGGGTTTCTCGATGGCCGCGCCGACGATGGAGAAGGTCGTGAACCTCTGCAAACGGCGGGGGTTCGTCTTCCCGGGCAGCGAGATCTACGGCGGTCTCGGCGCGAGTCTCGACTACGGGCCGCTCGGCACCGAGCTCAAGCGGAACGTGAAGGAGGCGTGGTGGCGGGCCGTCGTCACCGCCCGCGACGACGTCGTCGGCATCGACGCCGCGATCATCATGCACCCGCGCGTCTGGGAGGCGTCGGGCCACGTCGAGGGCTTCGCCGACCCGCTGGTCGACTGCAAGAGCTGCAAGCAGCGCTTCCGCGCGGACCACGTCACCGGTCCGCGCTGTCCCGAGTGCGGCGGCGAGCTGACGGAGGCGCGGCAGTTCAACCTGATGTTCAAGACGTTCGTCGGCCCGGTCGAGGACACCGCCCACCTGGCGTACCTCCGGCCGGAGACGGCGCAGGGCATCTTCGTCAACTTCAAGAACGTGCTCGAGACCTCGCGGCTCAAGGTGCCCTTCGGCATCGGACAGATCGGGAAGTCGTTCCGGAACGAGATCACGCCGGGCAACTTCCTCTTCCGGACGCGCGAGTTCGAGCAGATGGAGCTCGAGTTCTTCGTCCGCCCCGGCGACGACGAGCACTGGTACGAGTACTGGCGGGCGGAGCGCCTGCGCTGGTACCTCGACCTCGGGCTCGGGCGCGAGCGGCTGCGGCTCCGCCCGCACGGGAGGGACGAGCTCGCCCACTACGCCAAGGGGTGCTCGGACATCGAGTACGAGTTTCCGTTCGGCTGGTCGGAACTCGAGGGCATCGCGAACCGGACCGACTTCGACCTGAAGCGGCATGCGGAGTTCAGCGGCAAGGACTTGACGTACTTCGACGAGGAGCGCCGCGAGCGGTACGTCCCGTACGTGATCGAGCCGTCGGCCGGCGCCGACCGCTCGACGCTCGCCTTCCTGGTCGACGCGTACGACGAGGACGAGGCCGACGGCGAGCCCCGGACCGTGCTCCGGCTCCATCCGCGGCTCGCGCCGTACAAGGCGGCCGTCTTCCCGCTGCTCCGCAAGAACGGCCAGCCCGAGCGCGCGCGGAAGATCTACGACGCGCTTCGCCGGCACTTCGCGGTCGACTACGACCAGGCCGGGTCGATCGGCCGGCGCTATCGCCGGCAGGACGAGGCCGGGACGCCCTTCGGCATCACGATCGACCACGACACGATGCGCGACGGGACCGTCACCCTCCGCGACCGCGACACGATGACCCAGGCGCGGATTCCCGAGGACCGGCTGGTGGACGAGCTGCGCGCCCGCATCGGCGGCGCGTCGGCGTAACCTTCGGAGGCTTTCGTGGCGAGACCGCAGGCAAAGGTAGAGCGGCCCGCGCGCGCGCGCGCCGCCCGCTACATCTATGCATTCGGCGGCGGCCGGAAGGACGGCCGGGCCGACATGAAGGAGCTGCTCGGCGGCAAGGGCGCGAACCTCGCCGAGATGGCACGCCTCGGCCTCCCCGTGCCGCCGGGCTTCACCATCTCGACCGAGGTCTGCACCTATTACTACGCGCACGGCCGGACGTATCCGGCGGCGCTCCGCGCCCAAGTGGCCGAGCACCTGGCCCGCGTCGAGAAGGTGGTGGGCCGGCGCTTCGGCGACCCGGCGAACCCGCTGCTCGTCTCCGTGCGGTCGGGCGCGCGCGCGTCGATGCCCGGCATGATGGACACGATCCTGAACCTCGGTCTCAACGACGCGACCGTCGGAGGCCTCATCGAGCAGTCCGGGAACGCGCGCTTCGCCTACGACTCCTACCGGCGCTTCGTGCAGATGTACGGGGACGTCGTCCTGGAGCTCAAGCCGGAGTCGAACGACGAGGAGGACCCGTTCGAGATCGCGCTCCAGGAGAAGAAGCGGGCGCGCGGCGTGGTGCAGGACACGGAGCTCGAGGCGGACGCGCTCCGCGAGCTCGTCGACGAGTTCAAGGCGCTCATCCGCATGCGCAAGGGCGTCGACTTTCCGGAGGATCCGCAGGAGCAGCTCTGGGGCGCGATCGGCGCCGTCTTCCGCTCCTGGATGAACCAGCGGGCGATCACGTACCGCCAGATCTACAGGATCCCCGAGAGCTGGGGCACCGCCGTGAACGTCCAGGCGATGGTGTTCGGCAACCTCGGCGACGACTGCGCGACCGGCGTCGCGTTCACCCGCGACGTGGCGTCGGGCGAGCCGGGGCTCACGGGCGAGTACCTGCCGAACGCGCAGGGCGAGGACGTGGTCGCCGGCATCCGGACGCCGCTCCAGATCACGAAGCGCGCCGCGCAGGCGTGGGCGGAGCGGAACGGGATGGCCGAGGCCGAGCGCCGCGTCGAGCGGCCGTCGCTCGAGGAGCGGATGCCCGCGGTCTACAAGGAGCTCGTCCGGCACGGCGAGCGCCTCGAGCGCCACTACAAGGACGTGCAGGACCTCGAGTTCACGATCGAGCGCGGGCGGCTCTGGATGCTCCAGACCCGGGTCGCGAAGCGGACCGGCATCGCCGCCGTCCGGATCGCGCACGACCTCGTCAAGTCGAGGCTCATCTCCCCGAAGACGGCCGTGCTGCGCGTGGAGCCCGAGCAGATCGACCAGTGGCTCCATCCCGCGTTCGACCCCGCCGCGCCGCGCGTCTTCCTCGCGCGCGGCCTCGGCGCCTCGCCGGGCGCCGCGGTCGGGGAGGTCGTGTTCGGTGCGGAGGCCGCCGTCGCAGCCGCGGCGGCCGGCAAGCGGGTGATCCTCGTCCGCATCGAGACCTCGCCCGAGGACATCGCGGGCATGAAGGCCGCGCAGGGGTTCCTCACGGCACGCGGCGGGATGACGTCGCACGCCGCGATCGTCGCGCGGCAGATGGGGAAGCCGTGCGTCGCCGGCTGCGGCGCGCTCGTCGTCGACTACGGCAAGCAGGAGATGACGGTCGCGCGGCCCGACGGCGGGCACGTCCGCGTCGTCGCCGGGCAGCTCATCTCCATCGACGGCGCCAAGGGCGAGGTGTACGAGGGCGCCGTCGCGCTCGGCCCCGCGCCCGCGAGCCGTCCCGAGTTCGGCCGGTTCATGAAGTGGGCCGACGAGGTCCGGCGCCTTCGCGTTCGCGCGAACGCCGACCGCCCGGAGGAGGCCCGGATCGCCCGCGCGCTCGGCGCCGAGGGCATCGGCCTCTGCCGCACCGAGCACATGTTCTTCGAGGGCGACCGCATCGACGCCGTCCGCGAGATGCTCCTCGCCGACGACCTCGCGGGCCGAGAGCGCGCGCTCGCGAAGATCCTTCCGATGCAGCGGCAGGACTTCGTCGGCATCCTGCGCGAGATGCAGGGACTGCCGGTGACCATCCGCCTCCTCGACCCGCCGCTGCACGAATTCCTCCCGCACTCGGACCGCGAGCTCGAGGAGCTCGCGCAGAAGCTCGGCGTCTCCGCGGCGACGCTCCGGGCGAAGCGCGACGCGCTCCACGAGGCGAACCCGATGCTCGGCCACCGCGGCTGTCGTCTCGGCGTCACGTACCCCGAGATCTACCGCATGCAGGTGCGAGCGATCATGGAAGCGGCGTGCGAGCTCGCGCGGGAGAAGGTGAAGGTCCACCCCGAGATCATGATCCCCCTCGTCGGCGCCGCCGCCGAGCTCCGCATCCTGCGCGAGGACACCGAGCAGGTGGCGCGCGAGGTGCAGAGCGCGGCCGGGGTGAAGGTGCCGTTCACCGTGGGCACGATGATCGAGGTCCCGCGGGCGGCGATCACGGCGGGCGAGATCGCGAGCGTCGCGGACTTCTTCTCGTTCGGGACGAACGACCTGACGCAGATGACCCTGGGGCTCTCCCGGGACGACGCGGGACGCTTCCTCCCGGAGTACGTGCGCAAGGGCATCTACCCCGACGACCCGTTCGTCGTGCTCGACCGCCCGGGGGTCGGGGCGCTCGTGCGGATGGGCGTCGAGGCCGGGCGGAAGGCGAAGCGGGGGCTCAAGTGCGGCATCTGCGGCGAGCACGGCGGCGAGCCGTCCTCGGTCGCGTTCTGCCACGACGTCGGGCTCGACTACGTCTCCTGCTCGCCCTACCGCGTGCCGATCGCCCGGCTCGCGGCCGCGCACGCCGCGCTCGGAGCCTGAATCCCGCGGCCCGCGGGCCCGGCGGCGCTAAAGGTCGCCGGGCTCCCGGCCGATGATGACGGGGGAGGAGACCGCCCGGCGAGGCCGGCGTCCGTCCCGCACGGAGGCAGGGGTGAAAAGCCGCGAAAAGGCACGACTCTTCGGGGTCCTCGGCGACCCGGTCGACCATTCGCTCTCGCCCGTGATGCAGAACGCGGCCTTCGTGGCCGCCGGCCTGCCCCACGTCTACCTCCGCTACCGCGTCACGCCCGCGGCGCTTCCCGCCGCGCTCGCCGACGCGCGCCGCCTCGGGATGGGCGGCCTGAACCTCACGGTCCCGCTCAAGGAGACGGCGCTGCCCCTGGTCGACGTGCTCTCCCCGGACGCCGAGCGCGCGGGCGCGGTCAACACGCTCGTCTTCCGCGGCGGCCGCGTCGTCGGCGACAACACCGACGGCCGCGGCTTCCTCCGCGCGGTCGGCGGCCGCGTGCGGGTCGAGGGGACCCACGCCGTCCTCGTCGGCGCCGGCGGGTCCGCACGGGCCACGGGCGCGGCGCTCGTCGCGGCCGGGTGCGCCCGGCTCACGATCGCGAACCGGACTGCGGCGCGCGCCGAGGCGCTCGCCGCCCGGCTCGCCCGGCAGGGCGCGGCGCGCGTCGACGTCGTTCCGCTCGCCGCCCTCCGCGACGCCGCGGTGCTCCGCGACGCGGCGCTCGTCGTCAACACGACGCCCGTCGGCCTCGCCGGCGGGGCCCTCGCGATCCGCGTCGGCGCGACGCCCCGCCGCTGCCTCTTCGTCGACCTCGTCTACGGGCGCCGGCCGACGCCGTTCCTCGCCGCCGCATCGCGCGCCGGCCGACCCGCGATGGACGGCGCCGAGATGCTCCTCCACCAGGGCGCGCTCGCCTTCGAGGCGTGGACCGGGCGGCCGGCACCGCGCGCCGCGATGGCGGCGGCGCTCCGCGCGGCGGGCTGCACGCTCGGCCTCGCCGGGGGCCGCGTCCGATCCCGATGAACTCGCGGCTCGGCGACCTTCTCCAGCGGCGCGGGGACCTGTCGGCCGACCAGCTCGCCCGGGCGCTCGAGGAGCAGCGCGAGCACTCCGGCGCCCTCGCGACGCACCTCGTGAAGCTCGGCTTCATCAGCGAGGAGACGCTCCTCGGCTACCTCGAGCGCGAGTACCGCCTGCCCGTCGTCGACCCGCTCTCGCTCGACATCCCGAAGGACGTCCTCGCCGTCGTCCCCCAGGCGCTCGTGCTGAAGCACCACGTCATCCCGACGAGCCTCGTCCGCTCGACGCTGACGCTCGCGATGGCCGACCCGTCGAACCTGATGGCGATCAACGAGATCAAGTTCATCACGGGCTACGACGTGAAGGTCGCCGTCGCCGCGCCGAGCGCCGTGCAGGCCGCCATCGAGCGGTACTACACCGAGCAGGCCGACTACGACTCGATGCTCTCGCAGCTGGGCGAGGAGTCGGTCGAGGTCGTGAAGGACGAGGACGAGATCGACCTCCAGGACCTCGAGCGGTCGACGGAGGAGGCGCCGGTCGTTCGCCTGGTGAACGCGCTGCTCACCGACGCGATCCGCAAGCGGGCGAGCGACATCCACATCGAGCCGTACGAGAAGATGCTCCGGGTCCGGTTCCGCGTCGACGGCGTGCTCTACGAGATCATGCGGCCGCCGCTGCGTCTGAAGAACGCCATCACCTCGCGCATCAAGGTCATGGCGCAGCTCGACATCGCCGAGCGGCGTCTCCCGCAGGACGGCCGCATCAAGATGAAGCTCGCCGGCAGCAAGGAGATGGACTTCCGCGTCTCGTGCCTGCCGACGATCTTCGGCGAGAAGGTCGTCCTCCGCCTCCTCGACAAGTCGAACCTCCAGCTCGACATGACGAAGCTCGGGTTCGAGGAGACGGCGCTCCGGGACTTCCAAGCGGCGATCGCGAAGCCCTACGGCATGGTGCTCGTGACCGGTCCGACGGGCAGCGGAAAAACGACGACCCTCTACTCCGCGCTCGCCGAGCTGAACAAGGTGGCGACCAACATCTCGACCGCCGAGGACCCCGTCGAATTCAACCTGATGGGGATCAACCAGGTGCAGATGCACGACGAGATCGGGCTCAACTTCGCCGCCGCGCTGCGCTCGTTCCTGCGCCAGGACCCCGACGTGATCATGGTCGGCGAGATCCGCGACTTCGAGACGGCGGAGATCGCCGTGAAGGCCGCGCTCACGGGCCACCTCGTCCTCTCGACGCTCCACACGAACGACGCGCCGTCGACCGTGAACCGGCTCCTCAACATGGGGATCGAGCCGTTCCTCGTCGCGAGCTCGGTGAACCTCATCATGGCGCAGCGTCTCGCCCGGGTGATCTGCCCGCAGTGCCGGGAGGACGCGCCCGTGGCGCCCGAGGTGCTGCGCGAGATGGGCTGGACCGGCGAGCCCTTCGTCCCCCAGCGGGGCGCCGGCTGCCCGGCCTGCGGCGGGACGGCGTACCGCGGCCGGGTCGCGCTCTACGAGGTGATGCCGATGGGGGACGAGCTGCGCGAGCAGGTCCTCGCGGGGGCGACGTCCATCGACTTGAAGCGCGCCGCCATCCAGGCGGGCATGAAGACCCTCCGCCAGAGCGGGCTCACGAAGGCGGCCGAGGGCGTGACGACGCTCGAAGAAGTGCTCCGCGTGACGATGGCGGACTGACGGCGCGGTAGATGTAACTACTGTCGCCGGCCGCGCAGGGATCTCCTTGACGGCTCGGGGGCGGCGCACCGATCCTCGCCGCGTGCGGGAGGCCTCCTCGGTCACGTCCGCCACGGCGTTGTTCCTCGCCACGCCGCGCGCCGCGCCGCCGCCCGCGACGGCGGAGCACGCGCCGTTCGTCGGCCGGCGGGCGGAGCTCGCCCGGCTGGGCGCCGCGCTCGCGGACGCCGCGGCGGGCCACGGCACCCTCGCGGCGCACGCCGGCGAGGCCGGGATCGGGAAGACGCGCACGGCGGAGGAGCTCGCGCGCGAGGCGCGGCGGCGCGGCCATCACGTGCTCTTCGGCGCCTGCTCGGAGCGCGACGACGCGCCCGCCTTCTCGCCCTGGGCGGAGGCGATCCTGACCTGGGTCGAGCGGCGCGATCCCGTCGTCCTGCGCGCCGAGCTCGGCCCCGGGGCCGGCGACGTGGCGCAGATCGTCCCGGCGATCCACAAACGGCTCCCGAACCTCCCTCCGTCCCCGAACCTCGCCTCCGAGCAGGCCCGGCAGCGCCTGTTCGAGAGCGTCACCACCTTCCTGAAGCGCGCGGCCGGGAATCGCCCGCTCCTCCTCGTGCTGGACGACCTCCACGCGGCCGACCGCGCGTCGCTCCGCCTCCTCGAGGTGCTGGCGCACGAGCTGCGCGACGCGCGCATCCTCGTCCTCGTCACGTACCGGGACAACGAGATCGAGCAGCGGTACCCCGTCGGCGAGACGCTCGCCGAGGCGGGGCGGCACACGCCCGTCGTCCGCATGGCGCTGCCGCCGCTCACCGAAGAGGACGTCGCGCGCTTCCTCGCGCTCCGGACGGGGACGGCGCCGCGCGCGGACGTGGTCGCCGCGCTGCACCGGCGGACGGAGGGGAACCCGCTGTCGATGACGGAGTCCGTCCACCTCGCGCTCGCCGAGGGGTCGTTCACCGTGCCCGCGCGCACGATCCACCGTATCGTGCCGGAGCGCGTGCAGGCCGTCATCGGCCGCCGGCTCGACCGCCTGTCGCCGGCGTGCCGGGAGCTGCTCACGGTCGCCGCCCTCCTCGGCCGCGAGTTCGACGCCCGCGTCCTCGCGCGCGCCTTCGCCGTGGACGTCGACACCGCGCTCGCGCTGCTCGACGAGGCGGCGACGGCGCGCATCGTCGCGCCCGTGCCGGACACCGTCGGGCGGTATCGGTTCACGCACGCGCTCGTCGCCGGTACGCTCGAGGAGCCGCTCGCGCCGTCGCAGCGGATCGAGCTGCACCGCCGGATCGGCGAGGCACTCGAGGTGGTCCACGTCACGAGTCTCGACCAGCATGCGGCCGAGATCGCGCACCACTACTTCCACTGCGCGGTGAACGGCGGCGCGCCGCGCGCGATCGCGTACGCGCTCCGCGCCGCCGACGTCCGGCCGCCCGCCGCCGGCCGCTACCTCCTCCGCCGCGAGGGCGACTCGTGGGCCGTCCGGGGGCGCGGCGAGGTCTTCCGCCTGAAGGACGGCTTCGGGCTCCGCTGCCTCGCCCTGCTGATCCGGCGGGCGAACGTCGACGTCGGCGCGCTCGAGCTCGCGTCGCTCGCCCGCGGCCGTGCCGCCGACGTCCGGGACGCGGTCCGGCGGACGCGGCGTGGCGCGCCGGCGGGCGCGCTCGCCGAGCGCGCGCGCATCAACGTGACGCGGACGATCCGCGACGCGATCCGCCGCATCGGCGAGCACGACCCCGCGCTCGCCCATCACCTGACGGCGAGCGTGCGCACGGGCGCGACCTGCCGCTACGCCGCAGCACCCGCCGCGGCCGCCGCCTGGGAGCTCTGACCCGCCCGAAGCGTCCGCCGCCGCGTCCTCCCGGGCGCGCGCCGCGACGCCCGGCGCCCGCGCCGTACGGATTTGTTCCAGCCGCGTTTCAGGGCGGCGAGGCTCCGACGCTCCGCGCCGGCCCCCGCCCCAGGGACGGCCGGTCGTCGCGTCGCGCACCGTGGCACGCCGTCTGCTTTTGACGGGCGCATGCCGTCCATCGAAGCCTTCCTGCGCGAGATGATCGAGCGGGGGGCGTCCGACCTCCACCTGACGACGAACAGCCCCCCGATGATCCGACTTCACGGCGAGCTGATCGCGCTCGCCGCGCCCCCGCTGTCCGCGACCGACACGAAGAACCTCTGCTACAGCCTCTTGACCGAGGCACAGAAGAAGAAGTTCGAGGAGGAGAGCGAGCTCGACTTCTCGTTCGGCATCAAGGGGGTGAGCCGCTTCCGCGGCAATCTCTACCTCCAGAAGGGCGCCGTCGGCGGGGCCTTCCGCATGATCCCCCACGAGACGCCGCAGCTCCAGCAGCTCGGCCTGCCGCCGTCGGTCCCCGCGCTCACGACGCTGCCGCGCGGGCTCGTGCTCGTCACCGGCCCGACGGGGAGCGGCAAGTCGACGACGCTCGCCGCGATGATCGACAAGGTGAACCGGGAGCGTCACGAGCACATCGTGACCGTCGAGGACCCGATCGAGTTCGTCCACGAGCACAAGGGCTGCCTCGTGAACCAGCGCGAGGTCTTCGCCGACACGCACAGCTTCGCGCAGTCGCTCAAGCACGTCCTCCGCCAAGACCCGGACATCGTCCTCATCGGCGAGATGCGCGATCTCGAGACGATCGAGGCCGCCCTCGTCGTCGCCGAGACGGGCCACCTCGTCTTCTCGACGCTGCACACGAACTCCGCCGTGCAGACGATCAACCGCATCATCGACGTCTTCCCCCCGCACCAGCAGCCGCAGGTCCGCGCCCAGCTCTCGCTCGTGCTGCAGGGCGTGATCTCGCAGCAGCTGATCGCCCGCAAGGACGGCCGCGGGCGCGTGCTCGCGGCGGAGGTGATGATCCCGAACGCCGCCATCCGGAACCTGATCCGCGAGGAGAAGGTCCACCAGATCTACTCCCAGATGCAGGTCGGCCAGTCGAAGTTCGGGATGCAGACCATGAGCCAGGCGCTCGTGAACCTCGTGCAGCGGAACCTGATCTCCGCCGAGGACGCCCTCGGCCACGCGACGGAGATCGAGGAGATGCGGCAGATGCTCGGCCTGAACCGCACCGCACGGACGGCCTGACGCGCCATGCCGGTCTACAAGTGGCAGGGCGTCTCGCCGAAGGGCGAGACGCTGAGGGGCGAGATGGAGGCGGCGAGCCGGGAGGCCGTGATCATCCGGCTCCGCAGCCAGCGCATCCAGCCGCAGCCCTCGAAGATCAAGGAGAAGGGCGCGCTCGACGCCGAGATCAACCTCCCCACGTTCGGCTCGCCGGTGAAGCCGCGCGACGTCATCATCTTCACGCGGCAGTTCGCGACCATGATCGACGCCGGCCTGCCGATCGTGCAGTGCCTCCAGATCCTCGCCGCGCAGACGGACTCGAAGCCCTTTCGGAAGGTGATCTCGACCATCAAGGACGACGTCGAGAGCGGGACGACGCTCGCGGACGCGATCCGCAAGCACCCGAAGGTCTTCAGCGACCTCTACACGAGCATGGTCCAGGCGGGCGAGATCGCCGGCATCCTCGACACGATCCTCGTCCGGCTGGCGAACTACCTCGAGAAGACCGCGAAGCTGAAGAGCAAGATCAAGGGCGCGATGATCTACCCGTCGTGCATCGTGATCGCCGCGATCCTCGTCACGACGGTGCTCCTCGTCTGGGTCATCCCCGTGTTCGCGGACGTCTTCAAGAGCTTCGGCGCGGAGCTGCCGCTCCCGACGCAGATCGTGATCCGCATCTCCGAGTTCACGATCAACCACGTCTGGATGATCCTCGGCACGCCCGTCCTCCTCTTCGCGGGCCTCCGGCAGGCGTACCGGACCGAGGGGGGCCAGCACTGGATCGACAGCACGTCGCTCCGGCTGCCGGTCTTCGGCCCGCTCATCCGGAAGGCCGCCGTCGCGCGCTTCACGCGGACCCTCGGCACGCTCGTCTCCTCGGGCGTCCCGATCCTCGACGCGCTCGCCATCACGGCCCGCACGGCGGGGAACAAGGTGCTCGAGCGGGCGATCGTCCAGGCGCGCAGCTCGATCGCGAGCGGCCACACGATCGCCGACCCGCTCATCGAGAGCAAGGTGTTCCCGCCGATGGTCTGCCAGATGATCAACGTCGGCGAGACGACCGGCGCGCTCGACAGCATGCTCCAGAAGATCGCCGACTTCTACGAGGACGAGGTGGACAACGTGGTGGCGAACCTCATGTCGCTGCTCGAGCCCGCCGTCATCCTGTTCCTCGGCGTGGTGATCGGCGGCCTCGTCATCGCCATGTACCTCCCGATCTTCCGCCTCGGCTCGGTGATGGAGTGATGCCAATCGTCAATTTCTCGACGACGCGCGGAACGAGGGCGAACGGCGGCGAGCGGACGGCTGCGCACCCCGCGCCCCGGAAAAACCCGCACCGATGCTCGGGGGGCGGCGAGCGAGCGTCGATTGCTCGACGCTCGTGCCGTCCGTGGCACCGCGCTTGCTCACGAGGAGCATGCCGCTCCACGAGGCGGCTCGCTCGGATCGAACAGGGGGAGGACAGGATGCGCAAGGGTTCCAGGATGAAGCGGAGGAAGTCGAAGGGCTTCACGCTGATCGAGCTGCTCGTCGTGGTCGCGATCATCGGCATTCTCGCGGCCATCGCGATCCCGCAGTTCGCCGCGTACCGCGCCCGCGGCTTCAACGCCCGCGTCGCCGCCGATGCGCGCAACGC
>DASRHG010000010.1:0-10032 GCA_035650655.1 Binatia bacterium
CGCGCGCCCGCGTGGCGCGCGACGTTGCTGAGCCCCTCCTGCACGATGCGGTAGAGCGCGGTCTCGACGTCCGCGGGCAGCCGCTCGGGGACGTCCTCGACCTCGAGCTTGGTCGCGATGGCGTGGCGCTCGGCGAACGCCTTCAGGTGCGCGTCGAGCGACGGGACGAGGCCGAAATCGTCGAGCACGGCGGGGCGGAGGAGCGCGGAGAGCTCGCGGATCGCCCTCACGCTCTTGGCGAGGAGCCGGCGAGCCTCCGCGGCGCGCTCGTGCAGCTCGATGCCGCCCGCCGCGTGCTCGCGCTCGAGGAGCCAGAGGACCGCGTTGACGGCCGTGAGCGACTGCCCGACCCCCTCGTGGAGCTCGCGCGAGATGCGCCGGCGCTCCTCCTCGTGCATCGCCATGAGGCGGGCCGACAGCGCCGCCAGCTCCGCCTCGCGTGCGGCGAGGCTCGCCCGGAATCGGGCGAGCGCGCGCGCACTCATGACGGCCACCGCGGCGCCGACGAGGAGCCCGCCGAGGAGCAGAGTGGGGGGCTCGGCCTCGGCCGCGCCGGTCGCGACGAGCGTGCCGACGGTCGCGAACGCGGCGCAGGTGACGCCCGAGACGACGAACGTCCGGGCGGCGCTCCACCCGAAGAAGACGGCGCTCAGGATGAGGAGGATCGAGAGGCCGATGGCGACGAGGCCGCCGCTCCCCCGCGCGGCGGCGAGGTAGCCCTGGCCGTTCGCGACGTAGAAGAGCACGAGCGCGACGATCAGGCGGTCGAGAGCGCGGGCGGGCAGGGAGAGGGGCGCCCAGGCGAGCGCGAGCGCGAGCGCCGAGAGCGCGAGGTGGAGGCTCCAGACGATCGCGAGCCGCGGCAGCTCGGCGGCCGTCCGGGAGTGGAGCTCGAGCGGGACGAAGAGGAGCGTCGCCGCGAGCGACAGCAGGCCCGCGACGCGAAGGCGCCCGCGCAGCTCCTTCACGCCGTCGTCCTCCTCGCGCCCCCGCCCCGGCATGACCGCGGCGTGTACCGCGGGCGCGTCTGCGCGCGCAAAACGTGAAATGGTGAGCGACGGCGCCAGAAACGGGGGAGAGCGGCGCCGCCCGCGCCGGACGCCTACGCTTCCGGCACCCAGCTCCCGTGGAAGCCGTACGGCACGCGATGGGGCAGCCGTACGACGGCGACCGGGTCCCCGGCGACGTCCTGCGCGTCGAGGATCCAGAAATCGCTCGCCCGGCTTGCGTCGTCGTACACGAGCACGAGCACCCAACCCTCCGCTTCGGCGGCGTTCGCATGGCGGGGGACGAAGATCGGCTCCCCGACGCCGTGCCCCGGGCCGAAGGCGCGGGTCTCGTGCGTCCCGCGCCCCAGGTCGTAGCGGCGGATCGCGGACCACGTCGGGCGGCGCTCGCCGTGCTGCTCGGGGCCGTGGATCGCCATGTACCCGAAGCGGTGGCGGTGGCCGGTCCGTCGCTCGTCGATGCGGGGGAACTCGGCCGGCACGTCGTCGAGCGGCGCCGAGCGGACGAGCCCGCCGGCGAGGTCGATCCGCCAGCGGTGCAGATACGCCGCCGTGTCGCCGCGGAACTCGGGATCGCGGGCGGCGCGCGGCTGCATGAAGTCGAGCCGCTGGTACCGCGCCACGTCGAGCACGACCTCGCCGCCCTCGGCGTAGGCGTTCATGGGATGGAGGACGTAGGACGCGTCGGTTGCGAACCAGCGTACGTCCGCGTTCCCGCCGTGCCGCGGCATGACGCCGAGCCGCGTGCCGCGCTCGGGCTCCCACGAGAAGACGCCCCCGCGCTCGGCCACGCGCTCGAAGCTGAAGACGAGCGGGCAGAGGATGAAGACGACGTGCTCGGCCGCGATCGCGAAGTCGTGGATCATCGACGGCCACGCCACGTCGATCGGCTCGCTCCGCACGAGCGCGCCGTCGCGGTCCGCGACGTGGTAGGTGAGCCAGGGCGGCAGCGGCGAGTAGCCGAAGAAGTGCATCTCGCCCGTGTCCGGGTCCATCTTCGGGTGCGCGGTCATCGCCGTGCCGAGGCGCCCCGCGAAGTCGTACTCGCCGATCGTCTCGAGCGTCGCCGGATCGAGGCGGGTGGGGAGGGCGGCTTCCATGAGCGCGAGGAGCTTCCCGGCGTGCCAGACGACGTTCGTGTTCGCGGTGTTCTTGATGCGCGGCAGCTCCGCCGGGTCGAGGTCGAGGAGCCCGGGGAAGAGCGCCCGGCCCGCCGCCCGCTCCTCGCGCAGCCCCGCGCTCGCAACCCAGCGGTTGCGGTACGAGGCGCGCCCGTCGCGGAGCCGGATGGCGTGGATCATGCCGTCGCCGTCGAACCAGTGATAGCGGCCGCGCGGCTCGTAGGCCGGGTTCGGGCCGTTCCGGTAGAAGGTGCCGTTCAGCTCCGGCGGCAGCGCGCCGACCACCACCTCGAGATCGTCCGCGACGCCCTCCATGCGCCACGGCGCGAAGTTGCCCTGGAGGAACGGGTTCACGTCGGATTCGCGCGGGGTCATCGGGTCCTCCTTCGCCGGCGCGGCCGGCCGCCGGCGCGCGTCGGCGCCGGCCGTGTGAGGTGGGCGAGCATGGCGTCGCGAACGAGCCCGGGCACGGGCGACGACGGGTCGAGGAAGCCGCTGATGAGGATCGAGGTGACGCCGTGGACCGCCGACCAGAACGCGGCCGCGGCGTCGTCGGCGCCGATGGCGAGCCGGCCGGCGTCCGCCGCGGCGGCGACGAGACGGCGGAGGCCTTCGTACGACTCCTGGCCCGCGGGGGTCGGCCGCGGCGCCGCTCGCTGGAACATGAGGCGGTAGTGCGTCGGGTGGCGGAGCCCGTACTCGACGTAGCGGTCGAACGACCACGCGAGCCGCGCGACCGGGTCCGGCGGCGCGTCGGGCCGGCGGAACGTGCGGTCGAACTCGACGAAGCAGTCGTCGACGACCCGGTCGACGAGCGCCCGCTTGTCGCCGAAGTGATGGTAGATGGTCGGCGCCGTGACGCCCGCGCGCGCACACACCTCGCGGATCGAGAGCCCGTCCTCCCCGACCGTCGCCAGCAGATGCTCCGCCGCCCGCAGGATCGCCCGACGCGTCCGCCCCGAGGCGCGATCGCGCTCCGCAATCGCCCGACCGGCCGTCATCGACGCGACCGTCTGTAACAGCGCTATAGAAGCCGAGTCAAGCCCGCGGCCGCGCATGCTCGCCGCGACCCGCAACCCGACGCATCACGCCCCGCCGTCGGCTTGACCGCGGCGGGCGCGCTTGCGACAGGGCCGCATGGACTACCGCGATCGGGTCGTCATCGTGACGGGCGCGTCGTCCGGGATCGGGCGGCAGCTCGCACTCGACTTCGCGGCGCGCGGCGCCTCGCTCGTCGTGAGCGCGCGTCGTGCGGACCGTCTGGCGGCGGTCGCGGAGGAATGCGCGGCGCGCGGCGGGACGGTCGAGGCGATGACGGGCGACGTCGCGGAGCGGGCGTTCGTCGAGGCGATGGCGGCGCGCGCGCTCCGCCGCTTCGGCCGCCTCGACGTGGTCGTGAACAACGCCGGCGTCTCGAAGCACAAGCAGATCTACCACGTGACGCCCGGGGAGGCGGAGTACGTGCTGCGCGTGAACCTGCTGGCGCCGATCCACCTGACGCTCGCGGCGCTGCCCGCGATGCTGCGGCAGGGCGAGGGCTGGGTGGTCAACATCTCCTCCGGCGCGGGGAAGATCCCGCCGCCGCGCGAGGCGGTCTACGCCGCGTCGAAGTTCGGGCTGAACGGCTTCACCGAGGGCCTTTGGCTCGACCTCGCCGGCTCGGGCGTGCACGCGGCCGTCGTGAACGTCGGCCCCATCGACACCGAGATCTGGGAGAAGACCGACGAGCCGACCGCCTACCGCGGCCGGAAGTACCCGCCGAGCCTCGTCTCCCGCGCCGTCTTCCGGGCGATCGAGCGGCGCCGCCACGAGGTGTGGGTGCCGAGGTCGCTCCGGCTTCCGTGGCTCTTCCGCGTCTTCCTCCCCGCCGCCTACCGGCGCGGCGCGGGCGCGTGGGACCCGGTGCCGCCGTCCGTCGTCGCCGAGGCCCGGGCGCGGGCCCGGGCCGCCGCGGCGTCCGGCCCGGGCGCCCCCTCGTAGCGCTCCGCCGGCGCGCGCCGGCGGTCAGGCGACGATGCCCGCGTCCTTCAGCCGCGCGATTTCCTCCCACGAGCAGCCGAGCTCGAGGAGGACCTCCTCCGTCTGCGCGCCCGCCTCCTGCGCGCCGCGGGCGACGGTCGGCGGGGCGCCGCCGAACTGGACCGGGTTCGCGCAGACGCGGACGGGACCGTCGGGGCCGGGCGACTCGAGGAGGTAGCCGTTCGCCCGGACCTGCGGGTCGTCGGCGAGCTCGAGCGGCGACTGGAGCGGGCCCCAGATGCACTCCGAGGCGCGGAGCACCCGGGCCCACTCGTCGCGCGTGCGCGTCCGGAAGTGCGCGGCGATCTCGGCCGCGAGCTCGGCGCGCGCGGCGTGGCGCGCCTCGGGCGTCGGATACCGTTCGAGGAGGTCCGGGCGGCCGATCGTCTCGGCGAAGTGCGGCCAGAACCGCTCCGCCTGGAGCATCATGAGGACGATCCACTTCCCGTCGCGGCACGCGAAGCTCCCGACCAGCGGATTCGCCGGCACCTTCATCTCGCCCGACGCGGGGAGCGGCTGGCCGTACATGAGCGCCGCCGTGATGTCGGGCGAGAGCACCCACATCGCGGTCGCGAGGAGCGAGACGTCGAGCTCGATGCCCTCGCCCGTGCGCTCCCGCCGGAAGAGCGCCGCGGCGACGCCGCCCGCGATGCACATGCCGCCGATGAAGTCGCCGAAGGCGGGGCGCTGGTGGACGTGCGGCTCGCCCGGCGTCGAGAGCCGGTCCGCGATGCCGCCGCGCGCCCAGAAGGAGACGCCGTCGTAGCCGCCGCGGCGCGCGTCGGGCCCGCGCGCGCCCTGGCCGTGGCCCTGCGCGTAGACGAGCCGGGGGTTCACGCGGCGAAGGTCGTCGTACGTGATCTTCAGGCGCTCGCGCGCGTCGGGGAGGAAGCTCGTCAGGAACACGTCCGCGCGCTCGACGAGCCGGTAGAGGAGCGCGCGCCCGTCGGCCGTCGCGAGGTCGAGGCCGACGCTGCGCTTGTGGCGCCCGATCTGCTCGACGATGAAGTTCCGCCCCGACGCGCCGGGGATGAGGCCGCCCGTCACGAGGCCGCGGATCGGGTCGCCGACGCGCGGATGCTCGATCTTCACGACCTCCGCGCCCCAGTCCCCGAGCGCCGTGCCGGCCGACGGCACGAAGCCCCAGTCGGCCACCTCGATCACGCGGACGCCGTCGAGCACCGTCGCCATGCGCCGGAGACTAGGGGGCGGCCGGCGCGACCGTCAAGGTCGTGCGGGGACGGCCGGCTCCGGAGCCGCGTCAGCCGGCGGGGCGCACCTCGAGGATCGTGAGGTGGTGCTTCCCCTCGCAGCGCTCGGCGACGGGGACGAGCGCGTCGATCGCGGGCGAGGGGCGGTGCGTCGTCACCCACAGGCGCGCACCGCGGGCGCGGGCGAGGGCGAGCGCCGCGCGCGCGTCGCCGCCCGGCTCGAGGACGAAGGGCGCGCCGCACACGTAGGCGAGCCGGACGTCGCCCGCGACGAGCGGCGGGAGCGGCGCGCCGTAGCGGGCGACGAGCCAGGCGCACGTCACCCGATAGCACGCGGCGGTGTCCACCTCGTGGCGGTGGAGGCCCTCGACGGCGAGCGCGATGAGCGCGCCCGCGGCGGCGACGGCCGCGGGCCGCAGGAGCCTCCGCCCCGCGGCGGCCGCGCCGAGCCGCTCGACGCCGCGCGCGGCCCACGGGAGGACGAGGGGCAGCAGGGGGACGACGTAGCGCCGGCCCGGGTTGACGGCGATCGCGAGCGTGAGGAGGCCGACCGCGGCGAGGACGACGGCGCGGGCCCGCCGCTCGCCGGCGCCGCGGACCGACGCGGCGAGCCCCACCCCGAGCGGCACGACGAGGAGCACGTGGATCCCCGTCAGCGTATACTCGAGCTGCGCGCGGAGGAAGCGCGCCCAGGTCGCGAAGAACGCCCGCGGGTGGCCGAGGACGAGGCCCGCGACGCCCGTCGCGCCGACCCGATAGCGGCGGGCGACGAGCACGGCCTCCTTGCCGCCGATCGCCCAGATCCCCGTCCGCGCGTGGACGACGGCCACGAGCGGGACGAGGACGATGGCCGCCGCGGCGAGGGCGAGCGCCGCGCGCGCGAGCCGCCGCGGGCCGGGCTCGAGCGTCGCGGCGATCGCCGTGAGCGGGACGAGCACGACGCCCTCGGGACGAACGAGCGCCGCGAGCGCGGCGACGACCCCCGCGGCCGCCAGCCGCGCGCGGCCGGCGGCCGCGGGCCCGAGGAGGAGGAGCGCCCACACGGCGACGACGGCGGCCTGGAGCGCCTCGGGGAGCACCTCGGTCGAGGCGCGCACGAGGTGGGGGTGCACCGCCGCGAGCGCGGCGGCCACGACGCCGGCCGCGGGATCGAGCACGAGGGTCGCGAGCGCGGCGACGAGCGGCACGAGGAGGACGCCGGCGACGCACGACACCGCGCGGGCGGCGGGCTCCCACGCGAGCCCGAGGCCGTGCATGAGGCGGATCGCGAGCGGGTAGCCCGGCGGGAAGTAGCCGACGAACGCGCGGGCGTCGGGCGCGAGCCGCCGCGCGAGGTCCAGGTACGCGGGCCCGTCGGGATGGATGAAGGGCCCGCCGGCGAGACGCGCGGCGCGGAGCGCGACCGCGACGAGGACGGCGGCGGCGAGCGCGAGGCGGCGGGCGCGGACCCCGGGCATCCGCGCGCCCGATACCACACGGCCGGCGCGTCCTCACGCGGGCGGCGCCGGCCGGTTGCCGCCGCGCGGGCCGCCGGAGTAGAGGGGCGCCGATGCCGGCGCCGCTCGCGCACCTGCGCGTGGTCGACTTGACCGACCTCCGCGGCGCGCTCTGCGGCCGGCTCCTCGCGGACCTGGGCGCGGACGTCGTGAAGGTCGAACGCCCGGGCGGCGACCCGGCGCGGCTCCGGCCCCCGTTCGCGGGCAACGTCGCGGCGCCCGATCGGTCGCTCGCCTTCCTCTACCGGAACGCGAACAAGCGCGGCGCGGTCATCGACCTCGACGCGCCGGCCGGGCGCGCGCGCCTGGCCGCGCTCTGCGACGCGGCCGACGTGCTGGTCGAGAACCTCGCCCCCGCCGAGCGGCGGCGGCTCGCGCTCGAGCCCGAGGCCGTGCGCGCGCGGCACCCCGCGCTCGTGCACGTCGTGCTCGCCGACTTCGGGCTCGACGGCCCGCGCGCCGGCTGGCGCGCGGAGGCGCTGCCGGCCTTCGCGGCCTCGGGCGCGCTCCACGCCTCGGGCTTCCCCGATCGCCCGCCGTGCTGGCTCCCGGGGCACGTCGCGCACGACTGCGCGTCGGCGTTCGGCGCGATCGGCGCGCTCGCCGCCGTCCTCGTCCGCGCGCGGCACGGCGTCGGGCAGACGGTCGAGGTGTCCGTGCAGGAGGCGGCGCTCGCGGCCTTGAATCCGTGGTCGATCCCGCTCGCCGACTACGCGCGGCTCTACCCGATGCTGCCCGCGTGCCCGCCGCGGAACGCCGACGGCGCGTACCTCGTCCTGCCGACGGCCGACGGCTTCGTCCGGTTCCTGCCCGGGACGCCGCGCCACTGGCGCGCGTTCGTCGCGCTCCTCGGCTCGCCGGAGGCGCTCGCCGGGCCGGAGTGGGAGAGCGCCGTCTTCCGGCTCGGGAACACCGACGTGGTCCGCCTCGTCGCGAGCGACGCCCTCGCCGCGCGTCCGCGCGCGGAGGTGCTCGCCGAGGGGCGGCGGCTCGGCGTGCCGCTCGCGCCGGTCAACACGCCCGACGAGTTCGTCGCCGAGGAGCAGACGCGGGTCCGCGGCTACTTCCGGCGCACGGGCTTCCCGCACGTGGGCGACGCGCCGTTCGCGCCCGCGCCCTTCGTCTTCTCGCGGACGCCCGTGGTGCTCGCCCGGCCCGCGCCCGCGCCGGGCGCGGACGACGGCGACTTCCCGCCGCGCCCGCCCGCGCCTCCGCCCGCCGCCGCGCCCGACGCCCGCCCGCCGCTCGCCGGCCTCCGCGTCGTCGACCTGGGGGTCGGCGCGGTCGGCCCGGAGATCGCCGGGCTCCTCGGCGACCTCGGCGCGGAGGTGCTGAAGATCGAGTCGCGCGCGAACCTCGACTTCCTGCGCCTCGTCACGCTCGAGCCGGACGAGCCGGATCGCGCGTGGACCTTCAACGACGAGAGCCGCGGGCAGCAGAGCGTGGCGCTCGACCTCGGGACGCCGCGCGGGCGGGAGCTCGGGCTGCGGCTCTGCGCGCTCGCGGACGTCGTCGTCGAGAACAACCGCGGCGGCGTGGTCGAGGCGTGGGGGCTCGACTACCCGGACGTGCGGCGCGTGCGCCCCGACGTGATCTACGTCGCGTCGCAGGGCTACGGGCGCGGCGGCCCGCTCGGCCGCGCGCAGGCGTTCGGCCCGCTCAACTCGAGCTTCGCCGGCGCGAACCTCCTCTGGAACCATCCCGACGCGCCGTATCCCGCCGGCTCGGCGCTCAACCATCCCGACCACGCCGCGAGCAAGCTCGCCGTCGCCGCCGTGCTGGCGGCGCTCGAGCATCGCCGGCGGACGGGCGAGGGACAGCTGATCGAGATGGCGCAGACGGAGGCGGCGGCCTACCTGCTCGGCGAGCTCTACCTGGAGGGCCCGCTCACGGGCCGGCCCGCGGCCGCGCGCGGGAACCGGGCGCCCGGCGCGGTGCCGCACGGCGTGTATCCGGCCGCGGGCGAGGACCGCTGGGTCGCGATCGCCGTCGTGGACGACGCCGGCTGGGCGCGGTTCGCGCGCGCGCTCGGCTGGCCGGCGGATCCCGCCCTCGCGACGCTCGCGGGGCGGCGCGCGGCGGAGGCGGCGATCGACGCGCGCGTCACGGCGTGGACGCGCGCGCGGAGCGCGGAGGAGGCGGCCGAGACGCTCCAGGCGGCGGGCGTCTCGGCCATGATCGTGCAGCACGGCGACGACCACCGCGCCGACCCGCACCTCGCGGCGCGGGGCGCCCTCGTCACCGTCGAGCACCCGGAGATCGGGCCCGAGCGGCACGTCGCGAATCCGCTCCGGATGAGCCTCACGCGGCTCGCGCCGGCCCGGCCGGCGCCGCGCGTCGGCGAGCACACCGAAGACGTCCTCGTCCGGCTCCTCGGGCTCGACCGGGCGGAGATCGCCCGGCTCGTCGACGCGGGCGTCTGCCAGTGACCGCGGCCTCGAGCCGTCGCGACCGCGCCGCGGTCGTCGGCATCGGCCAGGCCGCGCGCACGCGGCGCGCCTGCGGGCGGGGCTGGCGGTCGAGGCGGTGTTCGTGCCGGTGAGCGAGGCGATCGCGCTCGTCGAGCTCCGGCGGAGCCCGCGCTCGTGAGCGGGCCGCCGGGCCGGACGGGACTACGCGGCGCCGTCCGCCGCGGTCGCGGTCGAGACGGCGATCAACGTCTGGTGCCTCGTCGCGGGGCCGCTCTTCGTCGCGTGGTTCTGGCGGAACCGCCGGGCGCTCGACCCGCCCTGACGCCTCAGGACCAGCTCCCGACGATGGCGTGCCGGAGCGCCTTGCCGCAGTGCGGGCAGGTGATCGTGTCGGCGGTGCCCTCGATCAGCTTGAGGGGCCCGTTGCACCGGCCGCACTTCTGCTCGCGGCGGTCGGTGCGCGACTCGGCGAGATTCACGACCGTGATCTCCTTGCACGCGGTGCAGAGCGCGAGCCCGCCCCAGAAGCGGGCGCGGCCCGCCTTCCCCCACCCGATCGAGAGCTGCGGCGTCGCGAAGGCGCAGGCGGGGCAGCGATACGCGACGACCGATCCCATCAGCGCGCCACGCGCAGGTCGTCCGCGCCGAGCCAGCCCTCGACGCCGTCGCGCATCGCGTGTACGCGGTAGCGCGGGCCGCCGCTGCCGCGCGGCTTCCACGCGAGGATCTCGACCTCGGCGCCGTCCGGGAGGCTCAGGCGGTCCATG
>DASRHG010000011.1:0-2921 GCA_035650655.1 Binatia bacterium
ACGCGTGGATGTCCCCCGGTTTGGCGAGCCTCCATCCCGGCCGGTTCTTCTTCAGGGTGGCCCTCGAGTCCTCGTCCATCTCGACGCAGAGCACGGGCTGGAAACCCGCCGCCTCGAGGCCGAGGTCCATGCCACCAGCACCGGTGAATAGTGACAGGACGGAAGGCCGGGTCACGATGACAACCCCTCCTCCATGATCCACGCGTACTGGAGTTGTCCCGGCGAAGCTTCCTTCGCAGCGTTCGTCGGCATCGGACCTCACGGGGGCGTCATGCTCATGCACCTAACGAATATTGGACAGTTCCGCGTCACACCCGCGCGCAGACCGCCACCGCAGCGTAATCCGGCGCGGCGCATCCCGCCGCCTGCCCGAAGCGCGTGTCACTTCCGACGGTTGCCTGGCATGTCGAAGGCTGGCCGCGCGAGCGTTATGCGGCGACCGTAGGTGCTGCACGGTCCGGATGTCGTACCCGCCCTCGAGCAGGTTCGTCGCGAAGGAATGCCTGAACGTGTGGCACGTGGCCGGCTTCGTGAGCCCGGCCTCACGGACCGCGCGATAGACCGCGCGTTGGATCACGGTCTCGTGGAGATGATGGCGACGTCGCTCCCCCGGTGACGGGCTCGACGTCGATGCGAGTGGCAGGGAAGACCCACTGCCATCGCCACCGGCGGCCCACGTTGGGATACTTCCGCGCGAGCGCCTAGGGCAGCTCCACCCGTCCGGCACCGGCCCGAACGTCACGCTCGTGTTGCGCTCGGACGCGCTCGCGATGCCGTTGCCAGGCCGGCTGCGCCGCGGCAGGAAGCAGCGTGACGCGCTCGCGATCGCCCTTCCCGCTGCGCACGACGAGCTGGTTCCGCCGCATGTCCCCGCCTGCATGGGGAGGCGGAGTATAGGCCGTCGTCCTCGCCAGAGACAAGGATCTGCGCGGCAAGAAAGCTGAGCGATCAGCGAGCGACCCGCCCGCGAGCGTGCGAGTCAGCCGCCGTCAGTCACGCAGCCAATGGCACGTGTACCCGCCCGGGTTCTTCACCAGATACTTCTGGTGGTACTCCTCCGCCTCCCAGAACTCGCCCGCGGGGACGATCTCGGTGACGATCGGCCGCTTCCACTTCCCGGAGCGGTCGACCTCCGCCTTCACCCGCTCCGCCGTCTTCCGCTGCTCCTCGTCGTGGTAGAAGATCGCCGAGCGGTAGGACGTGCCGACGTCGTTCCCCTGGCGGTTGAGCGTCGTCGGGTCGTGCATCCGGAAAAAGTAGCCGAGCAGCTCGGCGTACGTGATCTTCGTCGGGTCGAAGACGACCTCCACCGCCTCGGCGTGCCCGGTCGCGCCCGCGTGCACCTCGGGGTAGCGCGGGTTCGTCGTGTGGCCGCCGGTGTACCCGACCCGCGTCGACACGACGCCGGGGATCTGGCGGAGGATCTCCTCCATGCCCCAGAAGCAGCCGCCGGCGAGGGTCGCCGTCTCGCGCCGGACGTCGGGCTCGGCGCGGCCGTCGGTCGCACCCGCCGCGGCACCCTCCTTCGCGAAGAGCTTCCGGTACTCGCCGTAGCCCTCCGCCTCGAGGCGGTCGAGCGGGATGAAGCGGAGCGCCGCCGAGTTCATGCAGTAGCGGAGCCCCGTCGGCGCGGGGCCGTCCTCGAAGACGTGGCCCAGGTGCGAGTCGGCGTGCTTCGAGCGGACCTCGGTCCGGCGCATGAAGAGCTTCCGGTCCTCCCGGGTCGCCACGTTCGCGGGCTCGAGCGGCTTCGTGAAGCTCGGCCAGCCCGTGCCCGAGTCGAACTTGTCGAGCGAGCTGAAGAGCGGCTCGCCCGAGACGAGGTCGACGTAGATGCCCGGCTCGTGGTTGTCCCAGTACGCGTTCCGGAAGGGCGGCTCGGTGCCCTCGTGCTGGGTGACCTCGTACTGCTCCTTCGTGAGCCGCTGCCGCAGCTCCGCCTCGGTCGGCTTCGAGTAGTTCGCCATGGATGGTCCCGTCCCGGTGGTGGGCGAACCCGCTCGGAGCGGTGCGGCCAGCGCGAGCAGCACGAGGCACCCGAGCGCGATTCGCATGCCGTCTTGGATCGACATCTGAGCGCGGGGCGCGGCCGCGTGCAACCCCCGCCCCGCTCCGATGCCGGCGGCCGGGGCGGCGTGTCGCCCCTCAGCCGAGGCCGGGAATGCCGACCTGCTGCACGCGCACCGCGTTGTCGCCCTCCTCGTAGCGCGGGAGGCGGCCGTCGCGCTTCCAGAGGCGATAGGCGAGCGCCGCCGACAGGACGCGGATCGGGTAGTCGCGCGGGAGGTTCTGGAGGTAGGGCTGCACGGTCGCGAAGTCGCGCGCGCCGTACTGCCGCATGGCGGTGCGGAGCCCGCCGTTCCGCGGGCCGATGTTGTAGGCGAGGAGGCCGAGGAAGAGATCGCCGGACATCTCGTCGAGGTAGAGGCGCAGCGTGGCGGCGGCGAGGTACGCGTTGTGGCGCTGGTTGAGCGGGTCGAGCTCCTTCACGCCGAGCCGCGCCCGCACGCGGGCGACCGCGTCCGCGGGCGGCGCCGTGATCTGGAAGAGGCCCCGGCCGCCGTCGCGGCTGTCGCGGGGGTAGAAAGCCGACTCCGCCGCCGCGACGCCCATCAGCACCTCGGGATCGACGTCGAACGCCTCCGCGGCCTCGCGCACGGTCGGCTCGTACACCGCGGCCCGCTCCAAGAGGCGGACGAACGCCGCCGGGTCCGTGCGGCGGTACGCGGCCCAGACCTGGTGTCCGATCACCGACCGCTCGGCCTCCGCGCTCCCGCCGACCAGCGCCTGGAGCGCGAGCGTCTCGCGCGCGAACGTCGGGCGGGACGCGAACCAGAGCGCCGCCGTCGCGAGCGCGGCCGCGACGGCGGCCGGCGCGTGCTCGTGGCGCCGGAGGAGCGCGGGCCGCGCGCGGAGCCACG
>DASRHG010000012.1:0-14917 GCA_035650655.1 Binatia bacterium
ATGGCCGATCGTGTTCCTCGTCACGCTCACGATGAAGTCGAGGGGAATCTTCGTGCTTCCGTCCTGGATCGTGATCGCGAGGCTCCAGAGACAGGGCGCTCCCGGCGGGAGCTGGCCGCAGCTGTGCCCCGTCGTGTTCCAGGACACCTTCCCGGTCTCGGCCGCGACGGCGAGGTCCGGAGGCTGGACGAAGAGCTCCTCGACGCCGGCCGCCTCCTGCGACGTCGAGAGGCGCCACGTGAGCGCGTCGCGGTCCGGGTCGACCGCGGGCACGAAGAAGGACGCCACGGCGTTCGGCGGCACGCCGACGATCGGGAGCTCGGTCGTGATGGGCGAGCCGTTCGGCGCGTGCGGCGGCGCGGCGAGGTCGACCGTCGTCTCGAAGTGGAACGAGCCGCCCGCGTTGTTCTGGAGCGAGTCGATGCGGCAGCAGCTGTCGACGCTCGCGAGCCAGGGCTGCCCTTCGTCGTTCGGCGCCGGGTAGGTGTGCTCGATCGGCGTCTGCGTCGTGCCGCTGAACCAGTCCTGGTCCTCGTTGACCGACGTGACGAGGATCTCGATCGGCACCGACTCGCTGCCGTCGCCGAAGTCGAGCTCGCCGTCGGCGAAGATCGTATCGCCGACGATCGGCGGGCCGCCGCTCGGCGTGCCGATGAACGCGCTTCGCCGCCAGCCCTCCTGCACCGTGAACTGCACCGTGTTCGCTGGCCCGCCGGGCTTCGGGCGCCAGCTGAGCGTCGCGAAGCGGAAGTGGCTCGCGCGTGCCGGTCCCGCGAGGAGGAGGGAGCCGGCGACGAGGACGGCGATCGCGCGGACCCGGCACAGACGGTTCATCTGGTTCTCGCAGTCCTTCCTGCCGTCGATGCGCGAGGAGACGGATCGCCGCGCGTTCGGGGAGGGGAGGCTAGCGTCGGGGGGTCCCGGCCGTCAAGGAAAATGGGGAGCGGAGGCGGCGATCGGGGGCCGCCGCCTGGCGAGCGCCACGGCAGATGGGACCGCACCTGCGCGGCGCGTGGCGCTCGTCGTGCGGCGCGAAGCTTGTATTCCGGCCGGCGTCTGGCATAAGCGCGCCGGGACTCTCGCCCTGATGCTGGCTCGAGGCGTACGAACGGCGGTTCTCTGCGCGGGCCTCCTCGCCGTTCCGGCCGTCGCTCGGGGCTCCGAGCGCTCGCAGCGCCTCGTCGCGCAGGCCGAGGTCGCGTACGCCGCCGGCCGCTACGAGGAGGCCGAGGCCCTCTTCCGGGAGGCCGTCGCCGACGACGCGCAGGACGTCGACGCGCGCTACGCGCTCGGGCTCACGTACGCGAAGCTCGACCGCTGGGAGGAGGCGGCGGGCGCGTTCCAGCAGGTGCTCGCGCAGCGTCCGGGCCTCGCGGACGCCGCGCGCGCGCTCGAGCTCGCGCGCGAGCGCGCGGCGGAGGGCGAGGCGCCGGCCCGGCAGCGGTTCGAGGCGACGCGCGGCGCCGACGAGCGCCAGCAGATCGCCCGCCCGGGCGCGCGCCAGCCGTGGGAGATCCACGCGTCGACGGGCTTCGAGTACGACAGCAACGTCGTCCTCGCGCCGCGCGGGCACGCGCGCGGGGGCGTGGACGACCGGGGCGACGAAGCATTCCTCGTCTCCGCCGGCGGCCGCTACGACGTGCTCGACCGCGAGGACGCCCTCGTCCGCGTCGAGTACGATTTCTACCAGACGCTCCACCTCCACATCGACGACTTCGACTTCAGCTCGCACCGGCCGCGTGCGACCGCCGCCTGTGCGCTCCTGCCCGAGCTCTGGGTCGGCGCGCAGGTCGGCTACAACTACTACACGCTCGGAGACCACGGCTACCTGAACGATCCGTACGTGATGCCCTACGTCTCGTACGTCGAGGGCGGGTGGGGCCTCACGCAGCTGATCTACCGCCACGACTGGAGCACGTACCTCTCGCGGCCGTTCCACGAGGTGCGCGACGGCGAGACGAACGCGGCGGGGGTGGGCCAGACGTTCTACGCGCGCGGCGGGTCGCGCTACCTGACGCTCGGCTACCAGTACGAGGGGGAGCGGCCGTACCACACCGTCGGCGCCGACTGGCGCCAGGATGGCCACCAGGCGTACGTCGGCGTCGGCTTCCCCGCGTGGCTCGAGACGGCGGTCGACCTCCTCTACCTCTACCGCTTCAGCGACTACACCGAGCCGAACAGCTTCGCCGCCTTCCGGAAGTCGCGCGACGACGACGAGCATCACATGTTCGCGAGCGTCCGGCGCGCGTTGAACGAGCACCTGAGCCTCGGGCTCGCGTACTACGGGACGGTGAACGAGTCGAACATCGCCATCTTCGACTACCGCCGGAGCGTGGTCTCGGCGCTGCTCCAGGTGAGCTATTGATGACGAGCCGACCGATCCGGCGCCTCGCGCTCCTGTCGATCGCGTGCGCGCTCCTCCTCGCGCGCGCCGCTCGCGCGGCCGACCAGGTGGGGACGGTCGCCGCGCTCGAAGGGAGCGCGGAGGCCTCGCATCCCGGCGAGGCGGCGTGGACGCCGCTCGCGCCCGGTGCGGCGATCCTCCTCGGGGACGAGCTCCGGACGGCCGCGGACGGGAAGCTCAAGGTCCTCTTCCGGGACGAGACGGTGCTCGCGCTCGCGCCGAACACGCAGCTCACCGTCGACGAGGAGGTCGCCGGCCCCGCGGCCGCGCCGGCGGCGCACTTGACGCTCGGCGCCGGGGCGGCGCGCGCGATCGTGACCGACCGCTACCGCGCGCCCGGCGCGCGCTTCGAAATGGAGTCTCCGACGGCGGTCGCCGGCGTGCGGGGCACCGGGTTCATCGAGGTCTACGATCCGACGGCGGACGAGACGACGGTCGTCGGGCTCTTCGACACGACCCGCGTCCGTTCGACGATCGACCCGAAGGGCGCGCGCGAGGTCCTCCTCGGGCCCGGATACGGGACGAAGGTGAAGCGGGGCGCCTACCCGATCGAGCCGCGCGTCTGGTCGGACGACGCCCTCCGCTCGCTGAACGGCATGACCAGCGTGCACGGGCACGGCTCGCCCGAGCAGGAGCTCCGGCCGCGCGGCGCGAAGGCGGAGCCGCGCCTCCCGGGCAGCCTGCAGCGCGGGATCACGCCCGAGAGCCGAGTGGTCGACCAGCCGCTCGAGAACGTCGGTCGACCTCGCGAGACCGGCGCGACCGTCCCGCCGCCGCCCCCGCCGCCACCTCCGCCGCCGCCGCGGCAGTGAGCCGGAGGCGGGCGCGCGCGCCCGAGCGTCGATGCGTGGTCTGAGCGCGCTCCGCGTGAGCCTCGCCGTCGCGGCCGTGGTGGCGCTCTGCGCGCTCTCCGCACCGATGCGCCTCCCGGACCTGAAGATCCTCGACTGGCGGCAGGCGCATCGCGGACCGATCGAGGCGCCGGGCGACGTCGTGATCGTCGGCATCGACGAGCAGAGCCTCGCCGAGGTCGGCCGCTGGCCGTGGCCGCGGTCGCGCATCGCGGCGCTCGTCGAGGCGATCTCGGCCGCCGGGGCGTCGACGATCGCCTTCGACGTCATCTTCGACAAGCCGGACCCGACCGTCGACGTGGGCGAGCTGCGCGGCGCGCTCGTCGGCGCGATCCGCGAGGTGCTCGCCGCGCCCGCGACGCACCGGCCGGAGGACGCGGTCGCGGCGCTCGAGCGGCTCGACAACGACAGCCGGCTGGCCGGCGCGTTCCGTGCCTCGGGCCGCGTCGTCCTCGCGCACTTCTTCGAGACGCAGGGGACGGCGGCGGTGTCCGAGACGGAGGCCGCGCGGCTCCCCGAGATCTCCGTGCGCGCGCGCGACGGCCTCGATCCGGCGATCGTCCCGCAGCGCGTCGCGAAGCTCCACCTCGTTCTGCCGCGGCTCGCGGCCGCGGCGGCCGGGACGGGGTACGTCAACTTCTTCCCGGACCGCGACGGCATGTATCGTCGCGCGCCCCTCGTTCTCCAAGTGAACGGCCGCCTGACGCCCGCGCTCGGCCTCGAGGTCGTGCGCCACCACCTCGGAAACGCGTTCGCCTTCGTCACGCTCGCGGGCGACGGCGTGTCGGCCGTGCGCGTCGGCGGGCTCTCCCCGCCCGTCGACGCCCGCGGAGAGATGTGGCTCGACTACCTGGGGCCGATGCGGAGCCATCCGCAGCTCTCGGCCGCCGATCTCCTCGCCGGGCGCGTCCCGCCCGGGAGCCTCGCGGGGAAGATCGTCCTCGTCGGCTTCACGGCGACGGGCTTCGACGAGATCCCGACGCCGTTCGAGGAGCGGGCGCCCGGTGTCCAGGCGCAGGCGACCGTCATCGACAACCTGCTCCACGGGCGAGGTCTCCGGCGCCCGCCGTGGACGCCGCGCGCGGAAGCGGCGGTCGTCGTCGTCCTCGGACTCGTGCTCGGCATCGCACTCGAGCGGATCCGCGGCCCGCTCGGGGTCCTCCTCGCGTTCGCGATGGCCGTCGGCTGGGTCACGACGACGCAGTACCTCTTCGTGTCCCGGCGGCTCATCCTCTCCGCCGTCTACCCCGCCGGGGCGATCCTCTTCTGCACGCTCGGCATCATGGTGTTCCACGCCGTCGCCGAGGAGCGCGAGAAGCGCAAGGTGCGGCACGCGTTCGGCCACTACCTGAACCCCGAGGTGACGGAGCTCCTCGCCCGGGACCCGTCGCGTTTGAAGCTCGGCGGCGAGCGGCGCGAGGTGACGATCTTGTTCTCCGACGTCCGCGGGTTCACGAGCATCTCCGAGGGGCTCGAGCCCGAGGCGCTCGCCGAGCTCTTGAACGAGTACCTGGGCGCGATGACGGACGTGATCTTCGAGCACGAGGGATTGCTCGACAAGTTCATCGGCGACGCCGTGATGGCGTTCTGGGGCGCGCCCGTCGCCGTGGCGGACCACGCGGCGCGGTGCTGCCGGGCGGCGCTCGACATGCGGCGGGCGCTCCGCGGGCTTCACGAGCGCTGGCGCGCGCAGGGCCTGCCGCTCCTGGAGATCGGCATCGGGATCCACACGGGCGACGCCGTCGTCGGCAACTTCGGCTCGAGCCAGCGGTTCAACTACACGGTCATGGGCGACGCCGTGAACCTCGCGTCGCGCCTCGAGGGGCTCAACAAGGCGTACGGGACCCGGGTGCTCGTCTCCGAGTCGACGCGCCGCGAGCTCGGCGACGAGTTCGTCTGTCGCGAGATCGACTGGGTGCGCGTGAAGGGGCGGTCGAGACCGGTCGCGATCCACGAGGTGCTCGGGCGGCGTGCCGACGACGCGGACGGCCGGCTCGCGGCGTTGGCGTCGGGCTTCGGGGAGGCCCTCGCGGCGTACCGCACCCGGGCCTGGGACGACGCGCTCGCCCGGCTCGCCGCGCTCGCGGCGCGTTACCCGGACGACGGCGCGATCCCGGCCTTCGTCGAGCGCTGCGAGGCGCAGCGCGCCGCGGCGCCGGGAGACGGCTGGGACGGCGTCTTCGTCGCCCGGACGAAGTGACCGGCTCCGTTTACAGGAAGTTCTGCTGCCCCTATACTCCCGCCCCTCGTTTCCGGTCGGGAACCGAAAGGAGCGCTCGTGGCCCAGGGAAAGGTGCCGAACGGCGGTGGCGGGGGGGCGTGGCAGGACGTGAGGGTCTCACTCGGTCCCGATGCCGAGGTGACCGGCAAGCTCGCGTTCGTGAGCCCGACCCGCATCGAGGGCAAGCTGAAGGGCGAGGTGCGCGCCTCGGAGCTTCTCGTGATCGGGCCCGAAGCCGTCGTGCAGGCGACGGTCCGCGCCGAGAAGCTGGTCGTGCTCGGCGAGGTCCGGGGCGAGGTCCAGGGCGCGAGCCGGGTGGAGATCTGCTCGGGCGGCCGCCTCTTCGGCGACGTCGAGACGCGCTGTCTCGTCATCGAGGAGGGCGGGACGTTCGAGGGGCACTCGCGGATGGGCGAGCGCGCGGCCGCGTCCCCGCCGGCCGCGGCACCTGCGGCTCCGGAGAAGGTCGGCTAGCTAGCGGGAAGCCCGGCGGACCGACGGGTGGCCGCCGCGCCGCCCGAGCGGCGCTTCAGCTGGACCTCTTCGCGCCGGTGTCCCGCCGGCTCGTCTCTTCCGTCACGCGCGCGGCGCGGCCCGCGCGCTCGCGGAGGTAGTAGAGCTTCGCCCGACGGACGGAGCCGCGCGTGACGACCTCGATGCGGTCGATGCGCGGGGAGTGGACCGGAAAGGTACGCTCGACGCCGATGCCGTACGACGTCTTCCGCACGGTGAACGTCTCGCGGTTGCCGCCGCCGCTGCGGCGGAGCACGGTGCCCTCGAACGCCTGGATGCGCTCCTTGTCGCCCTCGACGACCCGGACGTGGACACGCACCGTGTCGCCGGGCTTGAAGGCGGGCACGTCCTTGCGGAGCTGCTCGGCCTCGATCCGGTCGATGGGGTTCATGAAAGAGGGTACTTCTAGCGGTCCGAACGGAGCCGGTCAAGGATGATGGCCGCTGCGCTCCGGACCGAGAGGTGGTTGTAGTCTCCGACGCCGCGGATCGGCTCGAGCACGTCGTCGGCCCGCGCGAGCACCTCGTCGGTGAGCCCCCAGCCGGTGCCGAAGACGAGGAGCGCCGGCCGCCCGTCGTCGCGGAGGCTTCGGCGGAGCGCGGCGAAGGAGAGCCGTCGCTCGCCGTCGCGCGCGCTGGTCGCGACGAGCCGCGGGAGGCGGCCGGCCTCACGCTCGACGTCGGCGACGACGGTGTCGAGGTCGTGCGCGAGGCGGACGAGCGCGAGCGCGTCCTTCCGGGTCGCGTTGTACGTCGAGCCCGGGCCCGTTTCCCAGTGGTCGATGATGCGCTGGACGAGCCGCCGGAGCGTGGGGACGGGCGTCGCGACGTAGAAGGCGTGGACGGCGAAGGTGCGCGACAGGCGGCCGATGTCGTGCACGTCCATGTTCGTCACCGCCGTCGTCACCACGGCCCCGTTCTTGTCGTACACGGGGTGATGCAGGAGCGCGAGGTAGAGCGCGCCCATCAGCCGCGCCAGCCGAGCGTCCAGAGGAACGCGCGGTCGTCGTCGTCCAAGGCCGCGCCGGCGAGGAGCTCCGGGCGGCGCGCGAACGTCGTGCGGAGCGCCTCGCGCCGCCGCCAGCGCGCGATCGCGGCGTGGTCGCCGGAGAGGAGCACGTCCGGGACGCGCGCGCCGCGGAACTCCTCCGGGCGCGTGTACTGCGGGTGCTCGAGGAGGCCCGCGGCGTGCGAATCGTCCGCGGGGGAGGCGACGTTGCCGAGCGCGCCGGGGAGGAGGCGGACGACCGCGTCGAGCACGACGAGCGCGGCGATCTCCCCGCCGGACAGCACGTAATCGCCGATCGACAGCTCCTCGTCGACCGCCGCGACGACGCGCTCGTCGACGCCTTCGTACCGGCCGCAGACGAGCAGGATCGCCCGCTCCGCGGCGAGCGCGCGAGCGTGGGCGTCGGAGAAGCGCGCGCCTTTGGGCGAGAGCAGGATGCGCCGCGCGCGGTCGGCGGCGCTCACGTGCTCGATCGCCGCGACGAGCGGCTCGGGCTTCATCACCATGCCCTGCCCGCCCCCGTACGGCGTGTCGTCGACCTGCTGATGCCGGTCCGTCGCGTAGTCGCGAAGCTGGTGGAGGAAGACCGAAACGAGGCCGCGGGCGCGTGCGCGGCCGAGGACGCCGGTCGCGAGCGCGGGACCGAGGATCTCGGGGAAGAGGGCGATGACGTGGACGCGCATGGCGCGCCGCCTACTCGAGAAGACCCGGCAGCGGGTCGATCACGATGCGGCGGCCGGGCCGGTCGATCGCGCGGACGACGTCGGCGATCACGGGGATCAGGTACTCCCGTCCGCCGTCCTGCACCACCCAGACGTCGTTCGTCCCGGTGGAGAACGTCTCCACGACCGCCCCGAGCGACCGCCCCTCCCGCGTCTCGACGCGGAAGCCTTCGAGCTCGTGGTAGTAGAACTCGCCCTCGGCCGGCGGCGGCAGGTCCGAGACGGGCACGAGGACATGGCTCCCGACGAGCCCTTCGGCTGCGGTGCGGTCGGTGACGCCTTCGAACATGACGAGCAGGAGCGCTCGACCGTGCGGGAGCGCGGAGTGGATGCGCAGGGTGCGGGCGGGCCCGCGCCCGGCCAGCGTCACGACCCGGCCGGGGCCGAGGCTCGGCGCGGGGGGCCGATACGCGCGCACCCGAACGGCACCACGCAGCGCGTGCGCCGCGACGACCTCGCCCACGGCGACGGCGTCGCCGTCTCCGGCGGGCGGCTCACTTCTCTTCGACGATCTCGAGGACGACCTTGCGGTTGGTCCGGGATGCTGCGGCATTCAGGATGGTGCGAATGGACTTCGCGGTGCGACCCTGCTTGCCGATCACGCGCCCGAGATCTTCGGGGGCGACGCGAAGCTCGAGCACGGACGCCGTCTCACCCTGCGTCTCCTTCACCTCGACGGCCTCGGGATGGCTGACGAGTTGCTTCGCGAGAAACAGGACCAGTTCCTTCATGGAAAATGCAGCTCCTTGGGACGGCCATCAAACCCGGCATCCCGGTCAGGACGCGGCCCCGGGCAGTGAGGACTTCCGCATGAGCTGCGCCACCGTCTGCGTCGGGCGAGCCCCCTTCTTGAGCCAAGCGGCCAGCTTGTCGGCCTGGAACTGGACGAGGGTGGGAGTGCGGGTGGGGTCGTAGAGGCCAACCTGCTCGATGAAGCGGCCGTCGCGCGGTGACTCCGAATGCGCGACGACGATGCGGTACACCGGCTTCTTCTTGCTGCCATGACGCGCGAGGCGAATCTTCACCATTCAATAGCTCTCCATGGTCCGGTTGTCAGCGCAGCCCCGGAAACCTCGGCATGGGGGGCAGCGGTCCAGAGCCGAACTTCTTCAGAACTTTCTTAGTTTGCGTAAACTGCTTGATGACGCGGTTCACCTCCGCCACCGACGTCCCGCTGCCGTCCGCGATCCGCTTCCGGCGGCTCGCGTTCAGGATCTGGGCGTTCCGGCGCTCCGCCTTCGTCATCGAGTCGATGATCGCCTCGACGCGCTTCAACTCGCCGTCCGCGCCCGAGAGGTCGGCACCCTTCAGGAGCTTCTTCATGCCGGGAATCATGCCGAGCAGGTCGGCCACCGATCCCATCTTCTTCACGGCGCGAAGCTGTTCGCGGAAGTCCTCCAGCGTGAAGTCGTTCTTGCGCAGCTTCTTCTCGATCGCTTCCGCCTGAGTGCGGTCGAACGCCTTCTCCGCGCGTTCGATGAGCGACAGCACGTCGCCCATGCCGAGGATCCGCGACGCGATCCGATCCGGATAGAAGGGCTCGAGCGCGTCGAGTCGCTCGCCCGTCCCCGCGAACACGATCGGCTTGCCGGTCACGGCGCGGAGCGAGAGAGCGGCGCCGCCGCGGGCGTCGCCCTCGATCTTCGTGAGCACGACGCCGGAGACCGGGAGGCGGCCGGCGAAGCCCTGCGCCGTCGCCACGGCGTCCTGACCCGTCATGGCGTCGGCGACGAGGAGCACGTGGCGCGGCGTGACGGCCGCGACCATGCGCTCGAGCTCGGCCATGAGATCGTCCGCCACCGTCTGTCGGCCGGCCGTGTCGATCAGGACCGTGTCCGCGCCCTGCGTGCGGGCGGCGGCGACGCCGTCGCGCGCGACCGCGACGGGATCCGCGCCGGCGGCCGTCGGATGGACGGGAAGCCCGAGCTGGGAGGCGAGCGTGTGCAGCTGCTCGATCGCCGCGGGACGCTGAACGTCGGCAGGCACGAGGTAGGGGGCGCGCCCGCGCTCCTGCCGGAGCCAGCGCGCCAGCTTCGCCGTGGTCGTCGTCTTCCCCGACCCGTTGAGGCCGACGAGCATCACGACGGTCGGCGTCGGCCCGCCGAGGTCGAGCGTCACCGGTGCGTCGCCGAGCAGGTGGACGAGCTCGCGGTGGACGAGCTTCACGAAGTGCTGCTCGGGCGTGAGGCTTCGAAGCACTTCCTGCCCGAGCGCATCCTTCTTGACCGCCTCGACGAAGTCGCGGACGACCGCGACGTTCACGTCGGCTTCGAGGAGCGCCAGCCGCACGTCGCGGAGCGCATCCTCGATGTTCCGCTCGGTGATCTTGCCCTGCCCTTGGAGCTTGCGCAGGAGCGAGTCGAACTTCTCACCGAGGGTGTCGAACATGGGGTGCCGGGGGCGGGACGCTACTGGACGGTCCGAAGGCTGTCAACCGAGGAAACCGCCGAAAAACAGCGAGCCCCCGAGACCGTCCGGCCTCGGGGGCTCGGGAAGAACGGCGGACGTCGCCGGCCGTCTCACATCATGCCGCCCATGCCGCCCGGCGGCATCGCGGGCGTGGCCGGCTTCTCCTCCGGCTTCTCTGCGACCATCGCCTCGGTCGTGAGGAGCAGCCCCGCGACCGACGCGGCGTTCAGCAGCGCCGTCCGCACGACCTTCGTCGGGTCGATGATGCCGGCCTTCAGCAGGTCCTCGTACTCCTCTTTCGCCGCGTTGAAGCCGAAGGACCCCTTGCCGCTCTTCACCTTGTCGAGGACGATCGAGCCCTCGGCGCCCGCGTTGTTCGCGATCCACCGCAGCGGCTCCTCGATGGCGCGCTTCACGATGTTGACGCCGAAGCGCTCCTCGTCCGACACCGACAGCTTCTCGAGCGCCGCCGACGCGCGGATGAGCGCGACGCCGCCGCCCGGGACGATGCCTTCCTCGACCGCGGCGCGCGTGGCATGGAGGGCGTCCTCGACGCGCGCCTTCTTTTCTTTCATCTCCACTTCGGTGGCGGCTCCGACGCGGACGACCGCGACGCCGCCGACGAGCTTCGCGAGCCGCTCCTGGAGCTTCTCGCGGTCGTAGTCCGAGGTGGTCTCCTCGATCTGCGCCCGGATCTGCTTGATCCGGCCCTCGATGTCCGCCTTCTTGCCGGCGCCGTCGACGATCGTCGTGTTGTCCTTGTCGACGACGAGGCGCTTGCAGCGGCCGAGGTCCTGGAGCGTCACGTTCTCGAGCTTCATGCCGAGCTCTTCCGCGATCACCTTGCCGCCCGTGAGGATCGCGATGTCCTCGAGCATGGCCTTGCGGCGGTCGCCGAAGCCGGGCGCCTTCACCGCGACGGTCTGGAGCGTGCCGCGGATCTTGTTCACGACCAGCGTCGCGAGCGCCTCGCCCTCGACGTCCTCGGCGATGATGATGAGCGGCTTCCCCGAGCGCGCGACCTGCTCGAGGAGCGGCAGGAGGTCCTTCATCGACGAGATCTTCTTCTCGTGGATGAGCAGATAGACGTCCTCGTACACGCACTCCATCCGGTCGGGGTCGGTGACGAAGTACGGCGAGAGGTAGCCGCGGTCGAACTGCATGCCCTCGACGACCTCGAGCTGCGTCTCGAGCCCCTTCGCCTCCTCGACCGTGATGACGCCTTCCTTCCCGACCTTGCTCATCGCCTCGGCGATGATCTCGCCGATGGTCGAGTCGTTGTTCGCCGAAATCGTGCCGACCTGGGCGATCTCCTTCTGCTCCTTCGTCGGCTTGGAGAGCGCCTTGAGCTCGCCGACGACCGCCTGCACGGCCCGGTCGATGCCGCGCTTCAGCGTCATCGGATCGTGCCCGGCGACGACCATCTTCAAGCCTTCGGTGAAGATGGCGCGCGCGAGCACGGTCGCCGTCGTCGTGCCGTCGCCGGCGACGTCGGAGGTCTTCGACGCGACCTCCTTCACCATCTGCGCGCCCATGTTCTCGAACTTGTCCTCGAGCTCGACCTCCTTCGCGACCGTGACGCCGTCCTTCGTGACGTTCGGCGCGCCGAAGGACTTCTCGAGGACGACGTTGCGCCCGCGGGGCCCGAGGGTGACGGTCACCGCGTCCGCCAGGATGTTGACGCCGCGGAGGATCTTCTCGCGCGCGTCTTGGCTGAACTTGACGATCTTCGCTGCCATGTGTCCTCGCTCCTCTCAGCCTTCGACGATGCCGAGGATGTCCTCCTCGCGCATGATGAGGTGCTCCTCACCGTTCAGCTTGATCTCGGACCCCGAGTACTTCCCGAAGAGGATCGTGTCGCCGACCTTGACGTCGAGCGGGGTGACCTTCCCGTCCTCGTTCACCTTCCCCTTGCCGACCGCGATGATCTTCCCCTGTTGGGGCTTCTCCTTGGCGGTGTCGGGGATGATGATGCCGCCCTTCGTCTTCTCCACCGCTTCTTCGAGTCGCTTCACGATCACGCGATCCTGAAGTGGCCTGATCTTCATGCCAACCGCTCCTTTCGCTCCTCAAGGTGTTGAAAAGACAGGAAATCCGACCGATGGATATTGAACGGGGCCCAACCGGTTTTTTGGCGGCGCGAAACTAATCAGCTGACCTCCCATGTCAAGCGGCGCGAGCCAGAAAGGGCGGCCCTAGGAGCCGCCGAGCTTGCGGCGCTCCTCCTCGTAGTACCGCCGATACAGGACGTCCCACTCGCGGCTGCCCGGAACGACGCGCTTCGGCATGCGCGCGCGCGCGGCGCGGTCGAGGCGGCTGTCCTGCGAGAAGGCGTCCCCGAGGACGCGCTTCGCCTCGGCGAGGAAGAGCCGCTCGTTCCGGACCCGTCCGAGCTTCCCGGCCGCGACGGCCTTCAGCAAGGCGTGCGAGAGGTAGGAGAGCCGCGCCTCCGAGAGTGTCACAGCGCGAACCCCCGCGCCTGGGCGATCCGCCGCTTCACGAGCTGCTCGACGCGGCGCAGGTCGAGGTCCTCGCGCCGTACGCCTGGGGCGCCCTGGCGCACCAGCTTCGCGGCCTCGGCTTCAGCCTCGCGCTCGATCTCCTCCTCCTCGGCGAAATTCCGCGCGAGGACGGTCGCGAAGCGCTCGTGGATCGCCTGCTCGGTCGTCTCGGGCTCGAGAGCCTGCGCGGCGATCAGCCGCTGCGTGAGCGCTTCGGCGACCCGCTGGATCTGTGCCGGCGACGGCCGCATGGGGACACTTATTGCGCGGAATCCGAGGTTTGCCAACCCGTGAAATTTGACTTGCCGGGGATGTGCCGCTATGCCCGGGCCCAATGTGACGGCCCCGGCGATCCGCAAGCCGCCCCGGATCCGGAGCGGAGACGTCGTCGCCGTCGTCGCTCCCTCGGGTGCCGTGAACGCGGATCGCCTCGCCCTGGGTGTCCGGGTGCTGGAGCGCTGGGGACTCGAAGTCCGGCTCGGCGCGGGCGTGCTCGAGCGACGGGCGTACCTCGCCGGGCACGACGACGAGCGGCGGTCGGACCTCGAGCGCATGATCGGCGATCCCGCCGTCCGCGCCGTCTTCTGCGCGCGGGGCGGCTACGGAAGCCAGCGCCTCGTCCCGTCGCTCGACCTCGGTCCCCTCGCGCGTGCCCCGAAGCCGATCGTCGGATACAGCGACGTGACCGCGCTGCTCGCGGCCGTCGTGTCGGCGGGCGTCGTCGGCTTCCACGGGCCGATGGTCGCCGACGACCTCGCGCGGGGGCTCTCGCTCCGCGCCGAGACGCACCTCCGCGCGCTGTTGACCGACCCCGCCTACCGCTGGGAGGCCGAGGTGCCGGTCACGGTCCGCCCCGGGCGGGCGACGGGGCGCCTCCTCGGCGGCTGCCTCTCGGTCCTCGTCACGACCCTCGGGACGCCGTACGCCCCCGACACCGACGGAGCGATCCTCTTCCTAGAAGACGTGCGCGAGGGGCCGTATCGGCTCGACCGGCTCCTCACCCAGATGGCGCAGGCCGGAAAGCTCACGCGGCTCGCCGGGCTCGTGTTCGGGACGATGGCGAGCTGTCCGACGGTCGACGGCTACGGCCCGCTCGACGTCGTGCGCGCGTGCTGTGCCGAGCTCGCCTGTCCGGTCGGGTTCGGGCTCCCGGCCGGTCACGACGTCGGGGGCCCGGGGGTGCTCAACCTGGCGCTCCCGCTCGGCGTCGAGGTCGAGCTCGACACGAGCCGCGGACGGCTCGCGGCGCTCGACTCGGCGGTCGTCTGACGTGGCGTTCGAGAGGCTCGGCGAGGAGATCCGCGCCGCCATCGCCGCAGGCGCCTTTCCGGGCGCGGTCGTGCGCGTGGCGCGCGGCGCCGAGGTGCTCTTCCACGATGCCTTCGGGCACCGGAGCCTCGAGCCGGAGCGAACCCCGATGCGTCCCGACACGACGTTCGACCTCTCCTCGCTCACGAAGCCGCTCGCTACGACGACGGCGTTGATGCTCCTCGTGAAGGAGCGGAAGGTGCAGCTCGACGACCGGGTGACGCGCTTCTTGCCCAACTTCGGCGTGCACGGGAAGACGCACGTCACGTTCCGGCACCTTCTCGCGCACTGCTCGGGTCTCGCCGCCTGGCGGCCATTCTTCAAGGACCTCCGTCGGCTCGAGAGGCAGGGCCGCGCGAGCTTCGTCGCCAGCCGAGGCGCGAAGGAGTGGGTGTACGAGCAGATCCACCGCGAACGTCCGGAGTACGAGCTCGGGACGCAGGCGGTCTACAGCGACCTCGGCTTCATGCTGCTCGGCGAGCTCGTCGAGCTCGTCGCCGGCACCGGGCTCGACCGCTTCTGCCACGAGCGCGTCTTCCGCCCCCTCGGCCTCCGCTCGACCGCGTTCGTCGATCTCGCGCGTCTGCGCGCCCGCAAGCTCGTGCCCGTGAGCGAGGCGATCGCGCCGACGGAGCGCTGCCCGTGGCGCAAGCGCGTCCTCTGCGGAGAGGTGCACGACGACAACGCCTGGGCGATGGGGGGCGTCGCCGGGCATGCGGGCCTCTTCGCGACGGCCGCCGACGTCGACACGCTCGCGGCGCGGCTCGTCACCTGCTGGCGCGGCGGGGACGAGTTCGTGCCGCGCGACGTCGTGCGCGAGTTCTGGCGGCGCGATCCCCTCGTCCCGGGCTCGACGTGGGCGCTCGGCTGGGACACGCCGTCGCCGAGCGGCTCGAGCGCGGGCCGCCACGTGAGCCCGGAGAGCGTCGGCCACCTCGGCTTCACCGGGACGTCGATCTGGATCGACCTCGCGCGCGACG
>DASRHG010000013.1:0-2828 GCA_035650655.1 Binatia bacterium
CGCGGACGCCCGCGGCGCGGAGCGCGGCGAGCGTCGCATCCAGGTCGGCGACGCGGAACGAGAGATGCGTCAATCCGGGCTCGTGCATCGTCCGCGTCCGGGCGGCGGGCGCCGGCGGCGACGCGAAGCGAAGGAGCTCGAGCCGCACGCCGTCCCGCCGCAGGTAGACCGCGCGGAGATCGACGCCGCGCAGCCGGAGCAGCGTGTCGGACGGCTCGCCCGCGACGTCGAGCTGGTGCTCGACGGCGAAGCCGAGGAGGTCGCGGTAGAAGGCGAGCGCGCGGTCGAGGTCGGATACGCAGAGCCCGACGTGCGTCAGCCGCTCGAGCGGCGCGCTCACGGACGCACCGCGACCTTGATCGAGCCCGTCGTCTTGTCGCCCGCGACGCGGAACGCTTCGGCGATGTCGTCGAGCGCGAACCGGTGCGTGATGAGGCGCCCGGCGATCGTCGCGCCCTGGCGCCGCAGGATGTCGAGCGCGATGTCGTAGTCGGCGCGCGCGCCGGCGCGCCCGTAGACGAGCGAGCCGATCAGCCGGAGCTCCTTCGCGAGGACGAACAGCGCCGGGAAGCGCGGCGACCCGGTGAAGGCGCCGAGAAGGCAGATCGTCCCGCCCGGCCGCGCGGCGGCAGCCGCGGTCTCGAGCGTATCGGCCTCGCCGCCGACGGTCTCGATCACGAGATCGACCGGCGCCCTCGCCGTCGCCTCGAACACCGCCGAGGCGTCGTCCGCGTCGAGGACGACGTCGGCGCCGAGCGCGCGCGCCGCGTCGCGCTGCTGCGGCCGCCGCGCGGTGACGAGGATCTCGCCGGCGCCGCCGGCGCGCGCGGCGACGATCGCCATGAGGCCGATCGTCCCCGCACCGAGGACGAGCACCCGCTGGCCGATCTCGAGCCCCGACAGGCGCACGCCGTGGACCGCCACGCCGAGCGGCTCGGTGAGCGCCGCCGTGCCGACGTCGACGCCCGCGGGCAGCGGAAAGCAGTGGCGGGCGGGCATGCGGAGGTACTCCGCGAACCCGCCCGGGATCGTGATGCCGACGATGCCGATCCGGACGCAGCGCTGGTACTCGCCCGAGACGCAGTACGGACACGCACCGCACGATGCGATGCCCTCGACGGCCACCCGGTCGCCCGCCTTGAGCGCCGTGACGCCGGCCCCCACCGCCGCGACCTCGCCGGCGATCTCGTGCCCCGGGCACCCCACGGGCTGCATCATCTGCCCGTGAAACCAGTGGAGGTCGGAGCCGCAGATGCCGCAGCTGCCGACGCGGACGACGACGTCGCCGGCTCCCGGCGTCGGCGTCTCGGTCTCCTCGACCACGACGGCGCCCGGGCCGCGAGCGAACGCGGCGCGCATGCTCAGCGCCCGCCGGCGTGCAGGCTCACGTGCACGTCGGGGTTGCCGGCGGCGAGGCCACGGCGGAGGAAGCACTTCGCGGGCGCGGTGTGCCGCAGCGCCGACTCGAAGAACGCGCTCGTGACCGCGATCGTGAGCTCGTGCTGGCGCGCCGCGGGCATCGGCGCGTTCGTCGGCGACGCGGCCTGGCACGGCAGGCCGCACATCGTGACGTCGATTCCGTTCGACGGGTCGATGAAGCCCGGCGTCTGCGCGAGCGACATCAACGTGGCGGCGGTGAAATCCTGGCGCACGATCGTGCAGCCGAACGCGGTGTCGTAGCTCGTCTGCGACGCGAACGTGATCGGGCCCGCGAACGCCGTATGCGTGCCGTCGACGAGCACGACCAGCTCCCGCGGCGAGCGCGACTCGACGAACACGCGGTTGCCGTTCTCGGGCAGCGGCACGAGCAGGTCCTGGTCGCCCTGGAGGATCAGGAGGGGCGGATGCGCGGCGCGGAAGAAGGGCTCCGTGAACGAGCACCCGGCGGGCGCCATCGCGAGCGTCGCGCGGATGCGCTTGTCGCGGAGCGTCGGGTGATACGTGAGGAGCAGGGTCGTGGTCCCGCCGTACGACAGCCCCGACGCGCCGATCCGGCGCTTGTCGATCGCGCCGCGGAGCCAGTCGGCGGGCGCCCGGCCCGAGAGAAGCCCGTCGAGCACGAAGCGCACGTCGCCGGGCTGGTTGATGACGTCCGCGGGAAGCCGCGGCGCGGGCGTCGTGACGCCGGTCAGCGGAAAGTCGACCGCGGCGACGACGTAGCCGCGGCTCGCGAGCACGCTCGCCCAGTACTGGTGGAACGTCCGCGAGTCCGCGTAGCCCGGGCTCACGAGGACGAGCGGGAAGCGCTTGCGGGGCACGAGCGCCGCGTCGCGGACCGGCGTCGCGGACCCGGCGCCCGACGCGGTCGGGTACCAGACCTCCGTCGGCAGCGTCCGCTGCGGAAGCGCCGCGATCGTGCCGTGCGCGGGGGTGGGCCGGGACGCGTCCACGTACGTGAGCGTCCGGACGCCGACGCCGTACTTGCCCGCCGTCGTGAACGCCGCGGTCGATGCCGACGCCGGGCACGACCGCGCCGCACGCGCGGCCGGCGCCGCGAGCACGACCGCGAGCAGGGCGACGACGGACCGCACGTCGCCGCTCAGCCGATGGTGACGGCTTCGGCGAAGCCGCGGGCCAGCGTGCCCGGCACGTGCCGCGGGAACGCCGTCCCGAGGACGCGCGCGCCCCGCCCGACGGGGACCGTCGCCGTCACCTCGACGTGGCTCTTCCCGGGGAGGTCGATGACGGTCAGCTTGAGCGACGGTCCGTTCGCCGCCGCGCCGGCGTCGTGCAGCAGGCGGCGGAGGGCGCGGTAGAGCCGGGCGCCGGGGAGCGGCAGCCAGACGGCCTCCGACTTCCCCATGCTCACGGTCAGGCCCCGCGCGGCC
>DASRHG010000014.1:0-5355 GCA_035650655.1 Binatia bacterium
AGGAAGACCACGCGCCCCATGTCAACGGCTCTCCCGCGCAGCGTCGACGGGCGACCGGACGCGACCGAACGCCCCGACCTCGCTATGGACCTCGTTCGCGCGTGAGTGGTGTGACGCTCGCTTCACGGGAGGCGTCCTCGACGGCCGTGTCACCCGTCTCGCCGAGCAATCCCGGAGCCAGCGTGGCATTCGCCCGCACGGCGCGGGCGTGCTCGAAGGCGGAAGAGGGGTGGATCGGGAGTCGACCGTCATGCCGCCCGGATGCGAAGTGCGCTCCCGCACGGCTCGGACCTCGGCTCCACGGGGAGCGCTCCGGGGTCCCGCGCCGCGGTCCGGCATGGCGGTTGCTTCGGGCGAGTCGCATGGCGAGTCGCCCGATCACGGGCGTGAAGCCGACGTGCACGCACGAGGAGGAGCCATGGCGACGGTGACGCGACCCGGGGACGAGCTCGACCGCTGCGCGGCCCTGGCGCGTCAGCTCCGCGCCGACGCGATCCGCTGCTCGACCGCGGCGGGTTCGGGGCATCCGACGTCGTCGCTGTCGGCCGCCGACCTGATGGCCGTCCTGCTCGCGGGTCACCTCCGCTACGACTGGTCGGAGCCGAAGAACCCCGCGAACGATCATCTGATCTTCAGCAAGGGCCACGCCTCGCCGCTCGTCTACGCGCTCTTCCGAGCGGCCGGCGCGATCAGCGATCGGGAGCTCCTGACCTTCCGCAAGCTCGGGAGTCGCCTCGAGGGGCATCCGACGCCGGTCCTTCCGTGGGTCGACGTCGCGACCGGCTCGCTCGGGCAGGGGCTGCCGATCGCGGTCGGGATCGCGCTCGCGGGACGGCGCGTCCTCGGCGCTCCGTACCACGTGTGGACGCTCACCGGCGACAGCGAGCTCACGGAGGGCTCGATCTGGGAAGGTCTCGACCACGCAGGGCACGCGCGCCTCGCGAACTTCACCGCGATCTTCGACGTCAACCGGCTCGGACAACGCGGTCCGACCGAGCTGGAATGGGATCTCGACGCCTACGCGGCACGGGTGAGCGCGTTCGGGTGCGAGCCGATCGTGATCGACGGCCACGATCTCCTCGCGATCGACGCGGCGCTCGGGCGGGCGCGGCACGCCGAGCGGCCGACCGTCATCGTGGCGAAGACCCTGAAGGGCAAGGGTGTGTCGTTCCTCGAGGACGAGGAAGGCTGGCATGGAAAGGCGCTCGACGAGGAGCAGGCGAGACGCGCGCTCGCGGAGATCGGCGACGTCCCGTCGCGGACGTTCCCGACGCTGAAGCCCGACCCGTGGCAGCCGCCGACGCGGCCGGCGGCTCGGAGGCCCGAATGGAAGACCTATCGCGAGCCGCTCGCGACTCGCAAGGCGTACGGCGAGGCGCTCGCCGCGCTCGGGGCATCGCGCGCCGACGTCGTCGTGCTGGACGGCGAGGTCGGCAACTCGACGCACGCCGAAGACTTCAAGCGGACCGCCGCCGACCGCTTCTTCGAGATGTACATCGCCGAGCAGCAGATGGTCGCCGCCGCGGTCGGCATGCAGGTCGTCGGGCTGGTTCCGTTCGCGTCGACCTTCGCGGCGTTCATGACCCGCGCCTTCGACTTCATCCGCATGGCGGCGATCTCCCGGGCGAGCGTCCGCCTCTGCGGCTCCCACGCGGGGGTGTCGATCGGCGAGGACGGTCCGTCGCAGATGGCGCTCGAGGACCTGGCGATGATGCGGGCCGTCCACGGCAGCACGGTCTTCTATCCCTGCGACGCGAACCAGACCGCGCGGCTCGTGGGCCTCATGGCGGACCGCCCGGGCATCAGCTACCTGCGCACGACCCGCGCGAGCACTCCGATCCTCTACACCGACCGCCTGGAGGACTTCCGCGTCGGGGGGAGTCGCGTCGTGCGGGGCGGGGACGGGGACGACGCGGTCGCGGTCGTCGCCGCCGGCATCACCGTCCACGAGGCGGTCAAGGCGGCGGACGAGATGAAGGGCACGATCAGGGTCCGCGTGATCGACGCCTACTGCGTGAAGCCGATCGACGCCGCGGCGCTCGTCGAGGCCGTGCGCGCCACCCGCGGGCGCCTCTGCGTCGTCGAGGATCACTGGGCCGAAGGCGGGCTCGGGGATGCGGTCCGCGCGGCGCTCGCCGCGGCGGGGGCGATGCACGAGGTCGAACGGTTCGTGCATCTCGCGGTGCGTGACATGCCCGGTTCGGGCAAGCCGGCCGAGCTGCTCGACGCGGCGGGCATCTCCGCCAGGCACATCGCCGACGCGGTCCGGGAGGTGGCGGGCGCCGGACGAGGTCGTCCCCGATGACGGAGGAGATCCGCCGGGCGCGGGTGCTGGTGGCGGGCTCGGCGATGGACCCGCCGGCGTTCGCGCCGGGATGGCGCGCCTGCGGGCGAGCGTCGTAGGGGCGGCGTGAGGCACGGCGAGTCGGTCCATGGAATCTCGGAGGGTCGCGATGCAGGTCGGGATGATCGGTCTGGGCCGGATGGGCGGCAGCATGGTGCGGCGTCTCGTGCGCGGGGGCCATGCGTGCGTCGTGTACGACCGGGCGCCGGACGCCGTCCGGGCGCTCGCGCGCGAGGGCGCCGCCGGCGCCGCGTCGCTCGACGACTTCGTCGCGCGCCTCGAGAAGCCGCGGGCCGTCTGGCTGATGGTCCCCGCGGCGGCCGTCGATGCGACGCTCGAGGAGCTGGCGCCGCGGCTCGCGGCCGGTGACGTCGTGATCGACGGCGGGAACTCCTATTACCGCGACGACATCGAGCGCGCCAACCGACTCCGGGCGTCCGGGCTCCACTACGTCGACTGCGGGACGAGCGGCGGGGTGTGGGGCCTCGAGCGAGGCTACTGCCTCATGATCGGCGGTGAGGCCGACGTCGTCCGGCGCCTCGACCCACTCTTCGCGACGCTCGCGCCCGGCGCCGGATCGATTCCGCGAACGCCGGGCGGGAAGGGCGGCACGGCGGAGCAGGGCTACCTCCACTGCGGTCCGAACGGCGCCGGCCACTTCGTGAAGATGGTGCACAACGGCATCGAATACGGGCTGATGGCCGCCTACGCCGAGGGTCTCAACATTCTCCGGCACGCCAACGCCGGCAACCGCGCGCGGACGGTGGACGCCGAGACGGCGCCGCTCCGGAATCCCGAATGCTACCGGTACGACTTCGATCTCGCCGCGATCACCGAGGTCTGGCGCCGGGGCAGCGTCGTGGCCTCGTGGCTCCTCGACCTGACCGCGGCGGCGTTCGCGAGCGACCCGCTGCTCGAGCGGTTCACCGGGCGGGTGTCGGACTCGGGCGAGGGGCGCTGGACGCTCGATGCGGCGGTCGACGAAGCGGTGCCGGCCCCCGTGCTCGCGGCCGCGCTCTTCGAGCGCTTCGCCTCGAGGGGCGAGGCGGATTTCCAGGACCGCCTCCTCTCGGCCATGCGGTTCGAGTTCGGCGGCCACGTCGAGAAAGGAGCCGGCTCATGACGCCGCCCCGCTCGGACGCGCTCGTCATCTTCGGGGCGAGCGGCGACCTCGTCTACAAGAAGATCTTCCCGGCCCTCCAGGCCATGACCCGGCGCGGCCGTCTCGACGTGCCCGTCGTCGGCGTGGCGCGGTCGGAGTGGGCGCTCGAGCAGTTCCGGGCGCGCGCCCGGGAGAGCATCGAGCGGCACGGGCGGTTCGACGCGGCGACGTTCGCGCACCTGCGCCAACGCCTGCGCTACGTGCGCGGCGAGTACGGCCACCCCGACACGATGGAGCGGCTCCGCCGGGAGCTCGGCGGCGCGGAGCATCCGCTGCACTACCTCGCCATCCCGCCGAGCCTGTTCGCGACGGTCGTCGGCGGGCTCGGGCGCTCGAGCTGCGCCCGAGGCGCGCGCGTCGTCGTCGAGAAGCCGTTCGGCCGCGACCTCGCGTCGGCGCGGGCGCTCAATGCGACCCTGCACGAGGTGTTCGGCGAGTCGCAGATCTTCCGCATCGATCACTACCTCGGGAAGGAGCCGGTGCAGAACCTTCTCGTCTTCCGCTTCGCGAACACGTTCCTCGAGCCGATCTGGAACCGCAACTACGTGGAGAGCGTGCAGATCACGATGGCGGAGAGCTTCGGCGTCGACGGTCGGGGCGGCTTCTACGAGGAAGCCGGCGCGATCCGCGACGTGCTCCAGAACCACCTGCTGCAGGTGGTGGGGTTCCTCGCGATGGAGGCTCCCACAATGACGTATCACGACTCGATCCGGGACGAGCAGGTGAAGGTGTTCCGGACGATCCGTCCGCTGAGCCCGGACGACCTGGTCCGCGGGCAGTTCCGCGGCTATCGGAAGGAGAAGGGCGTCGCCGCGGACTCCACGGTGGAGACGTTCGCCGCCGTCCGGCTCCACATCGACTCGTGGCGCTGGGACGGCGTGCCGTTCTTCATCCGGGCCGGCAAGTGTCTCGCGACGACCACGACCGAGGTGCTGGTGACGCTCCGGCGGCCGCCGCTGAGCCGCCTCTCGTCGCGGGAGACCAACTACCTCCTCTTCCAGCTGAGCCCGCAGGTGAAGATCGCCATCGGGGCGCGCGTCAAGCGGCCCGGCGAGCAGATGGACACCGAGCCGACCGAGCTGAACGTCGTCCACCACCCGAACGGCGACGAGATGGACGCGTACGAGCGGCTGCTCGGCGACGCGATGGCGGGTGACCAGACGCTCTTCGCGCGCGAGGATGCCGTCGAGGCCGCGTGGGCGGTCGTCGACCCCATCCTCGGGGCCGCGACGCCGGTGCACGAGTACGAGCCCGGCAGCTGGGGCCCCGCGGAGGCTGCAGCGATGACCGCGGACATCGGCGGCTGGTACTGCCCGACGTGCTGATGCGTCGCGGTGACGCCGCCGCCCCATCGGTCGTGTGTCTGCTCGGCAGCGGCGGGTGGCGCGACTGCCGGGGCGCCGTCGACGGCCCCGGCCGATGACCTTCTACGCGCCCGGTCCTGCCGGCGGGCGAACGGCGTCGCGGCGGACGACGCCGCCGGACACGAGGACGGCGACCTCGTGCGCGAGACGCGCGATGTCGAGCTGCCGCCCCTCGTCGAGGGCGGTGACGACGATCTTCTCGATGCCGCCCACGATGAACTGCGCGATGATCCGGGGGTCGGACATCCGAAGGGCGCCCGCCTGCATCGCGGCGCGAACGTCCGCCTCGATCAACGCGACCACGCGCGCATCGATCACGGCCATCGTCTCGCGGACGAAATCCGTCCCGCGCGCCATGCGGAGGAGGAGGCTCGTGGTGTCGGCGTCGGCGAAGACGACGCTCGTGATCTGCACGCAGCGCGCTTCGACGAACGCGACGTTGTCGTCCTCGGTCCAGACGTGGTTCGGCGGCATCTCGAACGGAT
>DASRHG010000015.1:0-43380 GCA_035650655.1 Binatia bacterium
GGCGCGCGCGACCTGGACCAGCTCGCGGCCCTCGGCCGCGGTGAGCGCGAGCGGCTTCTCGACCCACACGTGTTTGCCGGCGCGCAGGGCCGCGAGCGCCATCGCGTGGTGGCGCGACGGCGGCGTCGCGACGACGACGGCGTCGACGTCGTCGTCGGCGAGGAGTGCCTCGTAGTCGGCGGAGACCCGCGTGCCCGGGTGGGCGTCGGAGAGCTTCGCGCGCTGGCCCGGGTCGAGGTCGCAGAGATGCGCGAGCCGCGCGGCGCGGGCCTTGGAGAACGTCCGCGCGAGGTTGTTGCCCCAGTAGCCGAGGCCGACGATGCCGACGTTCACGCGCGACGTCATCCGACGACCCGCCGCACCCGGAACACGCCGCGCTGCTGCGCCGCGACCCAGCGGTTCACGTTGTGCCGGATCGCCCAGCCGACGCCGGCGGCGACGATCGCGGCGAACGCCGTGGCGAGGGCGGCGGCGCGATCGGCGGGAAAGCCTACGGCCCCGACGACGGCCGCGACGGTCACGGCGACGAGGAGGGCCTGCGCGCCGCTCAGCGCGACGCCGATGGCGTGCCCGCGCGGCGGCCGCCGCACGAGGAGCGGCAGCGCGAGCAGGTCGCGCAGCACGACGAACAGGCGCGAGAGCCCGTAGTGCGACGTCCCCGACCCGCGCGGCCGGTCCTCCACCCACACCTCCGCGACGCGCGCGGGATCGACGCCGAGGATCGCCGGCAGGAAGCGGTTCATGCCGCGGGGAAGCTGCGCGCCGGCGACGATCTCGCGGCGATACGCCTTGAGGCCGCACCCGCAGTCGTAGACGGGGACGCCCGTCGCCAGCGCGATGAGCCAGTTCGCGACGCGGGACGGCAGCACGCGCGTCAGGAACTTCTCCTTGCGGGCGGTCCGCCGACCGCTCACGACGTCGACGTCGGGCCCGAGCCGCGCGAGGAGGTGCGCAATCGCCGCCGGGTCGTTCTGCCCGTCGCCGTCGAGCGTGACGACGATCTCGCCGCGCGCATGGGCGAAGCCGGCGGACAGCGCGGCCGCCTCGCCGAAGTTCCCAGCGAGGTCGACGATGCGGAGGTGCGGGTCGCGCGCAGCGAGCGCCTCCAGCCGGGCGAGCGTCGCGTCGCGGCTCCCGTCGTTCACGAACAGGATCTCGTACGGCCGCCCGAGGCGGGCGGCCACGTCGGTCAGCTCCGCGTGGAGCGGTTCGACGTTGCCCTCCTCGTTGTAGACGGGAACGACGATCGACAGGGCCGGAGCGCTCGGCGCGGCGCTCATCGACGGAAGAAGGCGGCCGTCCGCTCCGCCACGCGATCCACCTCGGCGTCGGTCAGGTCGGGATGGACCGGCAGGGAGAGGATCTCCCGCGCGACGCGCTCCGCCCGCGGCAGCGACGGCGTCTCGCCGTAGACGGCGACCCAGGCGGGCTGCCGGTGGATCGGCACCGGGTAGTGGACGCCCGTGTCGATGTCGTGCTCGGCGAGCCAGCGCCGGAGCGCGTCGCGCTCGGGCGTCCGGATGACGTACTGATGGTAGACGTGCGTGCGGCTCGGGTCCTCGACGGGCGTCGTCACGAGCCCTCGCAGGCGGTCGTTGTAGTGCGCCGCGATGGCGACGCGGCGGGCGTTCCGCGCCTCCAGCGCCCGGAGCTTCACGCGCAGCATCGCGGCGTGCAGCTCGTCGAGCCGGCTGTTCATGCCATAGAACGCGTGCTCGTTCTTCTTCACCTGCCCGTGCGTGCCGAGGAGGCGCACGCGCTCGGCGAGCGCGGCGTCGTTCGTGCTGACGAGCCCCCCGTCCCCGTACGCGGCGAGGTTCTTCACGACGCCCAGGCTGAAGGCGCCCGCCTTGCCGAACGAGCCGACGCGACGGCCGTCGAGGGTCGCGCCGTGCGCGTGCGAGCAGTCCTCGAGGAGGACGAGGCCGTGCCGCTCGGCCAGCGGGAGGATCGGACGGAGGTCGACCGGAAGGCCGTAGAGGTGGACCACGACGATCGCACGCGTCCGCGGCCCGATGCGCGCGGCGAGCGCCTCGGGATCGGGCCCGAGATCCTCCAGGCGGATGTCGACCGGGACGGGAACGGCGCCCGCCCGGTAGAGCGCTTCGACGGCGGCGACGAACGCGTTCGCCTGGAGGAGCACTTCGTCGCCGGGCCGGATCCCGGCGGCGAGGACGGAGAGGAGCAGCGCGTCCGTGCCGGAGGCGACGCCGCGGACGTGCTGCACGCCGAGATAGGCGGCCATCTCCTCCTCGAAGCTCCGCAGCTCCTCGCCGCCGAGGAGGTGCATGCGCGCGAGCACTCGCTCGCACGCGGCAACGAATTCGCGCCGGTGAGCGTGGTACTCCCGCGTGAGGTCGAGGAGGGGGATGCGCCGCCGCTCCACCGAGCGGGCCACTGCTTCCATCGATCGAGCGCTCCTTCGAAAAATTTTCGGGATGTTATCGAGCCGACGCGGTGCGTGCAAGCGAATTGACTTTTCGCGGTCGATGCTCGAAGGAGCGTCGGTGGCTCTGCGCGAGGAGCGGGTCGCCGCGCCTGCCGACTCCGGGCACCTCGGCGTGGCCGCGTTCACGCACCGGCGGCGATGGCCGCCGGCGGCGGCCGTCGCGCTCGCGCTCACGGCCGGCGCGCTCCTCGCCGTACGTTGCGACCGCCCGCCGTTCTTCGACAACGAAGGCCGCTTCGCCGAGGTGGCGCGCGAGATGGTCGAGAGCGGCGACTGGATCACGCCGCGGCTCGACGGCACGCTCTTCCTGAACAAGCCTCCGCTCACGTACTGGCTCGCGGGTCTCGTGTTCCGCGTGACGGGCCCGAGCGAGTGGGCGCGGCTCGTGCCCGTGCTCGCCGCCGTCGTGACACTCTTCGCGACGTGCCGCCTGGGCGCCCTCCTGTACGGCGCCAGGGTTGGCCTCCTCGCCGGCGTCGTGCTCGCGACGAGCGTCGGCTTCGCGCTCGAGGCGCGCACGCTGCGCCCGGATCTCGTCATGGCGGCGTCGATCGTCGTCGCGATCCTCTGCTGGCTCCGGGGCGAGCACGGCAGTCGGCGGTGGACGCTCGGACTCTGGGCGGCGCTCGGGATCGGCGCGCTGGCGAAGGGACTCGTGCCGCTGGTCGTGGCCGGGATCCCCATCGGCATCGCGTCGCTGCGCGCGCACGGATGGCGAGGGGTCGGGCGCATTCGGCCGCTCGCCGGGCTCTGCGTGCTCGCGGCGATCGTGCTGCCGTGGCACGTGCTCGTCGCCCGGCAGCACGCGGGGTTCGCCTGGGACTACGTCGTGAACCAGCATCTCCTCTTCTTCTTCGACAGGAAGCTGCCCCGCGATTCGGAGGGCGACGCTCTCTGGTTCTTCTGGACGTCGTTCGCGACACGCGCGCTCCCGTGGACGATCCTCCTGCCGCTCGCGCTTCCCGATGCCGCCCGGGGCGCGTCGCGGACGGCGACGGCCGCGGAGCGCGCGAGCTTCTTCCTCGCGACGTGGGCCGGCGGCGTCCTCCTCTTCTTCTCCGCCGCGCCGTCGCGCCTCGAGCACTACTCGCTCCCCGCGCTCCCGGCGGCGGCGCTCCTGGCCGCCCGCGTGTGGGACCTGGCGTCGGCGGGACGCCTCGGCCGCGCCGCCTGGGCCTGGATCGCCGCGGCGGGGACGGCGCTCGTCGCCGTCGGCGTCGTCGGCCTCGTGGACGGCCGCGCGCTCCTCACGCGCGCCTACTGGATCGCGGAGGCGCCGGCGCTGTTCCCTCTGCTCGTGCCGGCAGCGCTCACGGTCGTTGCGATCGGGGCGCTCGTGCTCGTGGCGGCGCTCGGGCGTCGCGCGGCGCTCCTCGGCGGCGTGCTCGCGGGCGGCATGCTCGTCGTCGTGCCGATCGTGCTCGTGGCGCTGGTCGACATGACGCCCGTCTTCTCGTGGCGGCCCGTCGCCGACGCGATCGCGGCCGCCGTTCCTTCCGACGTTCCGATCGTATTCGAAGCGCCGGAAGAGTATCAGCAGGTCGGTGGACTCGCGTTCTACACGAGGCGGCCGATCGTCATCCTCGCTCCGCACGGCTTCGTCCCGCCGACGTACCTCGAGGGGCAGGACATCTTCCTCGCGCGCGAGGAGTTCGCGCGGCGCTGGACGTCGGGCGAACGGCTCGCGCTCGTCAGCGACCCGCAGCAGCGGCGCGACGACGCCGAGGGCCTCGTCCCGGGTCCGTACCGCGTCGTCGCGCACTTCGGTGACCGATGGGTCCTCGTGAACTACGCCGCGCGCTGAGCGTCGCCCTCGCGGCGGGCATCCTCCTCGTCGCCGGCGTCGCCGCCGCCGGCACGAGCTTCATCCCGATTCCCGAGATCGTGACGGACCCGAACGAGGGGAACACCTTCGGACTCCTCGGCGTCGTCCTCTTCACGGACCAGAACGATCAGATCCGGTACATGCTCGCGCCGGACGCGACGTACAACAAGACGAAGGGCTTCTTCCCGACCTTCCGCTTCTTCGGGTATCCGACGAACACCCGCCGCTACTCGATCGTCGCCGGCAAGTCGACGACGAAGGACGAGGACTACGAGGGCGAGTACCTCGACCGGGGGCTCTGGGACGGACGCGCCTTCCTCCGGGCGCGCGCCATCTACGAGCGCGACTCGACGGAGCGCTTCTTCGGGTTCGGCAACGACTCGGACGAGGACCGCGAGTCGAACTACACCGGCGTGAACACGCTCGCCGAGGCGTCGCCCGGCGCCTGGCTCCTCCCGAACGTGAACGTCTCCTACCGCATGCGCATCCGCCGCTTCGCGACCGAAAAGGGACAGGTGAGCGGCATCCCCGCGCTCGCGACGGAGCATCCCGAGGTGCGCGGGCGGGGGCTCGAGACGGGCGTCTACTGGGCCCATCAGGTGGCGCTCGCGTACGACAGCCGCGACGACTACGACATCCCGACCAAGGGCGCGCTCGCCCTCGTCTACACCGAGGCCGCGGACCGCGCGCTCGGCAGCTCGACGTCGTTCGTCAAGTTCGGCGGCGAGGTGCGGAAGTTCCAGCCCCTGCGGCAGGTGTGGCGGTTCCGCCCGCTCCTCGCGCTCCGCGCCCTCGCGGACTACACGAGCGGCGACCGCGCCACGCCCTTCTGGGAGCAGAGCTCGCTCGGCGGGCGGCGGACGCTCCGCGGCTTCGGCAGCGATCGCTTCATCGACTTCAACCGCTCACTCGCGAGCGCCGAGCTGCGGACGGGCGTGTACCAGCGGCGGCTCTTCGGCGTCAACGCGGAGCTCGAGGTGTCGCCCTTCATCGAGACGGGGCAGGTCTTCCGCCACCTGAGCGACTCCCCCGTCGACTCGCTGCACACGGTGTACGGCGTCGGCTTCCGTGGGGTCGTCCGCCCGCAGATCGTCGGCTTCGTCGACATCGGACGCGGGAGCGAGGGGACGGCAATCTTCACGGGCGTGAACTACCCCTTCTGAGGGGCGCGTTCGTCGCCGGCTCGGAGTCGGAGACGGCGAGGAGCGACAGGCGTCCGCGCCGTCCCCGGACGACGTCGCTCGTCGCGAGGACGGTCACCAGGCGACCCGGGCGGTCGGCGATCTCGCCCCGTTCGTTGTCCCAGAGGAGCAGGTAGCCGGCGGGCTTCTCGCCCGGCGCGAGCCGGCGGAGCGGGCGCGGCGCATAGAAGCGGAGGCCGGGCTCCGGCGCGTTGCGGAGAACGAGCGTCGCGTCGGCCGGGACGAGCGCGTCGACGCCCGCGAGGAACCGCCGAAGGCTCTGCCACTCCGCGATCGCCGGATGGACGACGGCGCCGAACGCCGCGGTCCACGCGACCGCGAGGGCGCCGACGACGAGGGCGATCCGCCGCCACGCGACCTCCGGACGGCTCGCGGCGCGGAACGCCACGACGGCGCCCGCGGTCGTGGCGAGCGCCAGACCGAGGAGCGGGCCGCGCGCCGCGCGCAGGGCCGCGACCACGACGGGCAGGCCGGCGGCGTCGTCGGCGTGCATCACGCGCGCGAGCGGCGCCGACGGGTCGAGCCCGAGGAGGACGGCCGCCGCGGCGCCGGCGAGCAGTGCCAGCCCGGGCGCGTAGAGCTGCGCGGCCGCGCGCGCGGCCGCGGCCGTCCGGCCCGCCGGCGGCGCCGCGACGCCGGCGCCGACGAGGATCGCGAGCGCGGGGTAGAGGGGCAGCAGGTAGACGCTCCGCTTGGCGGACGCGAGGGAGAAGAACACGAAAACGACGCTGATCCAGCACGCGAGGAGCGTCGTCGCAGGCGCCCGGGGCCGCGACTGGAGCGGCGCGAGCGCGAGGGGGAGGAGCGGCGTCCACGGGAGGAGGCCGACCAGCCCGAGCCCCACGAGGTACCCGAGCGTGTGCGCGTGGCCCGTGTCGCCCGCCTTCGTGTCGAGGAACCGGAGCCAGTTCTCACGCGCGACGACGTCGAGGAAGGCCGAGCCCTGGCGGAGAAACGCGACGGCGTACCATGCCCCCGCGAGGGCGGCCGCCGTGGCGAGGACGGGGAGCGGCCGGAGCCGCCGGATCACTTCGCGCTCGCGGCGGACGGCGAGCGCCGCGGCTGCCGTCGCGGCCGCGAGGACGAGGGCGACGGGGCCCTTCGCGAGCGTCCCGAGCGCGGCGCCCGTGACCGTGACGAGAAGCCACCGCCGCGAGGCGCCCGCGATGGCGAGCGCCCACGAGACGAGAACCGCCGTGAGCGCGGCCGCGAGCGCCATGTCGACGCGTGCGCTCGTCGCGGCGCGCACCCACTCGAAGGCGACGGCCAGGACGAGCGCGGCCGGCAGGCCGGCGAGCGGCCCGTAGAGCCTGCGCGCCGTCGCCCACGTCGCGACGACCGCGGCCGTCCCGAGCGCGGCCGACGGCAGCCGGAGCGCGAGCTCGGGGCGGTCCGGGAGCCGCGCGAGGGCCGCGGCCGCCGCCCAGTAGTACAGCGGCGGCTTCCGTGTGAGCTTCCCCTCCGGGCGCGCGGGTACGAGCCACTCCCCGGTCCGCACCATCTCGCGGGCGACGAGCGCCTCGCGCGGCTCGCCGCGCGTGTAGAACGGGATCGACGCGAGGCCGGGCAGGTAGAGGAGCGCGGCGACGGCGGCGACGACGACGATCTCGCGAGGCGCCGTCACGGGAGGTTGCAGCCGCCTCGCCCGGGGGTTAGACGCCGTCGCCGATGTCCCGCGTGCCCCCCGCGACCGGGGACTACGTCGCCCGCCGCGGCTATCAGGCGATCGACGCGCGACGCTACGAGCGGCGCCGCTACGGGACGCGCGTCCGGCGGCTGAACCTCCGCCGCCTCGAGGGGGTGCTCGCGCGCGCGCTCGCGGACGTTCCCCGCGACCGGCCGGTGCTCGACGTGCCGTGCGGGACGGGGATCCTCCTCGACTCGCTCGCCGCGCAGGGATTCCGCGTCGTCGCGAGCGACATCTCGCCCGCGATGCTGTCGGTCACCCGGCCGCGCGCGGCGGCGCTCGGCCTCGGCTGCGTCCGGGCGGATCTGGAGTCGCCTCCCTACCGGCCGCGCAGCTTCGGCGCCGTCGTCTGCGTGCGGTTCCTGATGCATCTCGATTCCGCGCAGCGGGTGCGCGTGCTTCGTGGCCTCGCGGAGCTGACGAGCGGCCCCGTCGTCGGGACCGTCTGCCATCCGTATACGTGGAAGAGCTTCGCGCGCGCCGTCCGCCGCTGGCTCGGTGGCCGCGCGAAGCGGAGCCCGCGGCTCACGCGCCGCGCGCTCGAGGCGGAGGTCAGCGCCGCCGGGCTCCAGCTCGAGTCGGTGACTCCGGTCCTTCCGGTCTTTTCCGAGGTCTGGGTGGTAGTGATAAGAACCCCACGTAGCAGCAGCGTGGAGACGACCGCAAATGGGCATGAGCGACACGACCATCGAGCACGTCCGGGCGCGTGAGATCCTCGACTCGCGCGGCTTCCCCACCGTCGAGGCCACCGTCACCCTCGTCGGCGGCGCCCGCGGCACCGCCGCGGTGCCGTCGGGCGCGTCGACCGGCGAGCGCGAGGCGCTCGAGCTGCGGGACGGGGACAAGCGCCGCTACCAGGGCAAGGGCGTCCTCCGCGCGGTCGAGAACGTGAACACGATTCTCGGCCCCGCGCTCCGCGGGCGCGACGCGCGCGACCAGCGTCACGTCGACGCGGAGATGATCGGGCTCGACGGGACGGAGGCGAAGAGCAGCCTCGGGGCGAACGCGATCCTCGCCGTGTCGCTCGCGACGGCGCGGGCGGCCGCCGCCGGGACGGGCGTGCCGCTCTACCGCGCGCTCGGCGGGGCGGACGCGAACCTTCTGCCGGTGCCGCTCATGAACGTGATCAACGGCGGACGGCACGCCGACAACACGCTCGACTTCCAGGAGTTCATGATCGTGCCGCACGGGGCGCCGTCGTATCCCGAGGCACTCCGCCAGGGCGTCGAGGTGTACCACGTCCTCCGGTCGCTCCTCGCGCGGCGCGGGCTCGCGACCGCCGTCGGCGACGAGGGCGGGTTCGCGCCGGCGCTCCGGTCGCACGAGGAGGCGCTCGACCTGTTGGTCGAGGCGATCGTCGACGCGGGGCTCGCCCCCGGGCGCGACGTGTCGCTCGCGCTCGACGTGGCGGCGAGCGAGCTCGTGTCCGGGAAGGAGTACGTGCTCAAGAAGGCCGGCGGCGTCCGGAAGAGCGCGGTCGAGCTCATCATGCTCTACGAGCATTGGTGCGCGAAATACCCGATCGTGTCGATCGAGGACGGCGTCGGCGAGAACGACTGGACCGGCTGGCGGGAGCTCACGGCCGCGCTCGGCGACCGCGTCCAGCTCGTCGGCGACGACGTGTTCGTCACCAACGAGCAGATCCTCGCGCGCGGCATCGAGCAGCGCGTGGCGAACGCGATCCTCGTCAAGCTGAACCAGATCGGGACGGTGACGGAGACCCGCGCGACCATGGCCCGCGCTGCCGCCGCCCGGTATCGCGCGATCGTCTCGCACCGCTCGGGCGAGACGGAGGACGCATTCATCGCGGACTTCGCCGTCGCGACCGGGGCGGGGCAGATCAAGACGGGCGCGCCGTGCCGGTCCGAGCGCACCGCGAAGTACAACCGTCTGCTTGCGATCGCCGACGAGCTCGGCGCCGCCGCGCGCTACGTCGATCCCTTCCCGGCGCGCGGCTGAGCGGGCGCCGGCGGCGGGCGGTTCGCGTAGAGGCGGCGGCGTCCGTTCGAGTGCCAGCGATGCGCGCGGTCGCCGAGCGTGTCCTCGACCTCGCCGAAGTGCCGCCTCGTCGTGAGGAGGAAGACCGGGGCGTCGCGCGCGAAGAGATCGCGGACGAGGTCCAGATCGTCCGTGCGGGTGACGGGGCTCCGGAGATAGAAGACGAGCGATGGGACCCGGCGGCCGAAGACGAAGACCGGCACGGGCCCGGCGGAGGCGGCGGCGATGAGCCGCGCCTCCTCGCGCCCGCTGTGGAGGGCGGCGATCGGCGGCAAGACGAAGCGGACCGCGAGCGGGTAGAGGGTGAGCGCGGCGCCGAGGACCGCGAGGGGCAGGAGGCGCGCGCGCCGGCGCCGGAGGAGGAGGACCACCCCGACGGCCCACGCGCCCGCGACCGCGGTGAAGAGCGCGCGCGCCGCGAGGGAGAGGGGATACCGCCGTGCGAGGGCCCACACCGCGACGGTGGAGCCGCCGAGGATCGCGGCGGTCAGCCAGCCGATGGCGCGGAGGGCGCCGGAGTCCTCGCGCGTCGCCTCGGCTGTCGGCGCGACGAGCGCGGGCCCGGCGAGGAGCGCGAACGGCGCGAGCGCGGAGAGGGCGTACGTCGCGAGCTTCCCGTGCGGGATCGTGAGGAGCGCGGGTACGAACCCGAGCCAGAGGAGCGTGGACCGGTTCGCCGGCTCGCGCGCCGCGCGCACGACCGCGGGGGCCGCGACGATCGTCCACGGCAGCGCGAGGATCGGAAGCCAGACCGCGTAGTACCATACGGGCGCGGCGTGCGGGCTCTGCGCGCCGAGCCGGCGGACGTGCGAGTAGGCGAAGTGCGTGACGTACGCCGGGTCGAAGACGGCGACGGGCACCCAGAGGGCGGCAACGATCGCGGCCGCGATCAGGGCTCCGCGCGCCACCCCCGCCTCGCGGAGCGTCGGACGCGGGTGCGCGACGAGCGCGGCGAGGACGAGCGGGCCGCCGACGAGGAGGAACGCGATCGGCCCCTTCACGAGCGCGCCGAGCGCGGCCGCGATCCAGGGGGCGAGCGCCGGCCGGCGCGGCGCCGGCCGCTCGAGCCAGGCGAAGCCGGCGAGGACGCCGGTCACGACGAACGCCGTGAGCAGCATGTCGAGCGTCCCGTAGCGCGCGAGCGTGTACCAGCCGGCGGTGGTCGCCGCGATGAGACCCGCCGCGAGCCCCGCAGCCACTCCGCGGCGCGACGCGTAGGCGTACAGCGCGAGCACGCCGGCGAGCGCGGCGGTGGCCGAGACGACGCGCGCGCTCCACTCGCCGACGCCCCACATTCGATACGCGAGCGCGACCAGCCAGTAGTACGGAGCGGGCTTCTCGCGGTACGGCTCGAGATCGAGCGTCGGCAGCAAGAACCGCGCGAGACCACGCCCCGCCGCCATCTCGCGTGCCACCTCCGCCGCGCGCGCCTCGTCGAGGTCGAGGAGCGGATAGCGGCCGAGGTCCTGGAAGAAGAGCGCGCCGGCGACGACCGCGAGGAGAAGCCCGCCCGCGACGACGGCGAGGCGCGACGGCCGCGGCCCCGACCCGTGACGTGCTGTGGACCCGTCCACCGGCACGATGGTAGGGGCGAGCGATGGGACGCTCATCGACCGGGCTCGTCCTCGCGTCGGGGCTCGTGCTCGGCGCGGGGGCGGGCGTCGGCGCGGGCTACCTCCTCTGGCGGCGTCCCGCGCGCGCGCTCGAGGCGCGTATCGCGGCCGTCGAGGCCGAGGCGGCGCAGGTCCAGGGCGAGCGTGAGCGTCTCCATCGGGAGCTGAGCGACATCGTGCGGGAACGCCGTGAGATGGCAAATACGGCCGAGCGACTCCGCGCGCAAGTGGAGGAGCAGCTCCACCGCCTCGAGACGCTCGCGGAGGAGCTGGCGCCGTCGTCGTCGACGACGCTCCCCGCCGACCAGCCGCCGTGAACGACCCGCGTTCAGGTACGCGAGCGTCCCGCTGCGAGACGCGGCTCGGGCTCCGCCCAACGGATGCGGCGATAGTCGAACCGGGCCTCCTCGACGGGCGGGATCTTCACGATCTCGAAGTAGGGCGAGAGGTCGAAATCGCGCGGCGTGATGATCGACGGAGGCTGGCGCTGGAACACGCTCGAATAGGGCGGCGGTGTCCGACGCAGGAGCCGGTCACGAAGGCGCCGGCGCGCGGGCGGCGCGCCGCCGGGCGTGAGCGAGGGCAGGATCGGGAAGCCGACGTTCTGGAACGCGCGCCCGATCAGGCTCGAGCAGATCACCTCGGTCGGGAGGCCGCTCCCGAACTGGAGCGCCCGGCGGCGAAACCGCCGCGGGATGATGCTCACCGGGAAGAAGTAGCGGCAGAGGTCGACGATGTTCTGCAGGTCGTAGCGGTGGCCGAGCTGCGCGATCACCTCGTCGAGGATGCGCCGGAGGTCGTCCCGCCGGAGGCCGGTGGGACGGCACACGCGCAGGTTGAAGCTGGCGTACTTGGAGAGCGGCGACGCGACCACGCCCTCCATGAGCGCCTCGATGATCATGTGCCGCGCCTCCTCGCCGTGCGTGGCGAGGAGCTGATCCCGCGTGGCGGCGTCGCGTTTGAGCAGCTCGTCGCCGACGTAGAGCGCCGAGTGCGACCAGGAGCTCTGGGTGAGGTACTTGATCACCTCGCTCACGCGCTGGTCGCCGTCGACGAGGATCACGTCGCCCGGCGCCACGCGGCGCCGCAGCGAGTCGAGGTCGGTCGGCAGGACGAGGTTGTAGCTCCCGCGCGGCTTCGTCAGCTCGCGGGCCGCGAGATCGAAGACCTTCCTGCGCAGCCAACCGGCCATCGGCGCCCTCGATTCTAATGCGTCGGCGGCCGTGTCTTAAGCAGCGGCCTGGAAGGGCGGCACCCCGCGAGGCGGCGTTCCGGCGGCGCCTCCTCGGCTGGTACACCCGGCATCGTCGGACCCTCCCGTGGCGGGGGGTGCAAGATCCGTACGCGGTCCTCGTCTCCGAGATCATGTTGCAGCAGACGCAGGTCGTGCGCGTCGCCCGGTTCTACCCCCGCTTCCTCGCCCGGTATCCGACGCTGGAGGACCTGGCCGCGGCGTCGCCCGACGCGGTGCGTGAGAGCTGGGAGGGGCTCGGGTACTACGCCCGCGCCCGCAACCTCCACGCGGCGGCCCGGGCGATCGTGACCGACCACGGGGGGCGGATGCCGCGGGGAGTCGACGAGCTCCGCCGGCTGCCCGGCATCGGCCGCTACACGGCGGGGGCGGTCGCGAGCCTCGCGTACGGCGAGCCGGTCCCCGCCGTCGACACGAACGCCGCCCGCGTTCTCGCCCGCGTGTTCGGCGTGCGGGGGAGGAAGGGCAGCGCGCGCCGGGAGCGGCGGCTCTGGGCGCTCGCGGCCCGCCTCGTCGCGCGCGGCCGTCCGGCGGACTGGAACCAGGCGCTCATGGACCTCGGGGCGACGGTCTGCACCGCTTCCCTGCCGCGGTGCCCCCGATGCCCGGTGCGTGGCGTGTGCGCGGCCCGCGGACCCGCGGTCACGCCGCGCCGGTCCGGCAGAGGTACTCCCCCACCAGCACGGCACCCTGCGCCGCGCCCATCTTCGTGTTGTGGGAGAGGGCGACGTACTTGAGGCCGTTCCGAAGCGCGGGCTCGGGGCGCAGCCGGCCGACGCTCGTCGCCATGCCGTTCCCGGCGTCGCGGTCGAGCCGCGGCTGCGGCCGGAACGGGTCCTCATGGACGATGATGGGGTGCGCCGGCGCGCTCGGCAGGTCGAGCCCGGCGAAGTCTCCCTGGAACGCGCGCATCGCCTCGGCGGCCGCGGCCGGCGGACACGGCTGCTCGGTCTCGATCGTGACGGCGAGCGTGTGCCCCTCGAGCACCGCGGCGCGCGTGCACGTCGCGCCGACGGGCGCCGGGTGCGGCTCGATGCCGCCCTCCCCGAGCCGCCCGAGGATCTTCCCCGTCTCGCGCGCGACCTTCTCCTCCTCCTTCGGGATGTAGGGGATGACGTTGTCGACGATGTCGAGCGCGGCCACGCCGGGCGAGCGCCCGGCGCCGGAGATGCCCTGCATCGAGGTCATGAGCACACGGACGAGTCCGAAGCCGTCCAGGATCGGCTTCACGGAGATCGCGAGCCCGACCGTCGTGCAGTTCGGGAGCGGCAGGACGAACCCCTTCCAACCCCGCCGGCGCCGCTGCTCCTCGACGAGCGGCAGATGCGCCGCCACGTTGACGCCGGGAAGCATGATGGGCACGTCCGTCTCGTAGCGGAACGCCGCGGCCGTGCTGATGACCGGGACGGCCCGCGCGTACATCGGCTCGAGCTCTCGGGCGGCATCGCTTTCGACCGCGGCGAACACGAGATCGAGGCCGTCCACCGAGAGCTTCTGCGCGTCGACGACGGTGAGCGCGAGGAGCTCCGGCGCCGGCTCGCCGGCGGCCCACCATCGGCGCGCGCCGCTCCCGTCCCGGATCGCCTCCCCGTAGGGCACGCCGGCGGAGCGGGCGGACGCGGCGAGCGCGACGACCTCGAACCACGGGTGGCCGGCGAGCGCGGCGAGGAACTGCTGGCCCGCCACGCCCGTGGCGCCGACGACCGCGACCCGTCGCTTCCGCATGGTCGCGGAAGTATCCCGGACGCCGGTCCGGAGAGTCAACCGCCGCCGGCGAACGGTCGTGGAACGGACGCGCGCCTACTCCTCGCCGCGCGCCTGCATGCCGTACTTTCGCAGCCGACGGGAAAGCGACCACCGGCTGATGCCCAGGATGCGCGACGCGCGGCGCTGGTTGCCGCGGGCTTCCTGGAGCACGCGCTCGATGTGGCGCATCTCGACGTCGCGAAGCGACGGCAGCGGTCCCTTCTCGGGTGCGGTGCGGAGCCGTTCCGGCAGGTCCTCGGGCGTGATGCGGTCGCCGTGCCCACGGAGCGCCGCCTGCTCGATCACCTCGCGCAACTCACGCAGGTTCCCCGGCCAGGCGTAGCTGCGCAGGGTGGCTTCCGTCTCCGGCGCGAGATCGCGCGGTCCCAAGCCGAGCTGCGCCAGGTAGTGCCGCGCGAGCGTCGGGATGTCCTCGGCGCGCTCGCGCAGCGGCGGGAGCGAGAGGATCTCCGTCGCCAGACGCGAGTGCAGGTCGTCGCGGAACAGCCCGGCCGCGACGCGCGAGCGGAGATCGACGCTCGTGCTCGCGAGGCACCGGGCCGGGACGGTGATCGGCGTCTCGGACTTGAGCCGCACGAGCTCGTGCCGCTCGAGCAGGCGGAGGAGCGCTTCCTGCAGACGCGGGGGCAGCTCGCCGACCTCCCCGAGGAGCGCCGTGCCCTGCCCCGCCTGCTCGAAGAGACCCATCTTGTGCGGCTGCTTGCCGCCGGTCGCCCCGTCGACGCCGAGCATTTCCGCCTCGATGAGCGGCTCGGAAAGGCTCGCGCAGTCGAGCAGGACGAAGGGGTGCGCCGCGCGTCCCGAGAGGTTGTGGATCGCACGCGCGGCCAGCTCCCGCCCGCTTCCCGGCTCGCCGACGATCAGCACCGGAGCGTCGCTGGCGGCGAGCCGCCGGATCTGCGGCAGCACGTGGTCGAGGGCGGGGTCGCGCGAGATCGCCTCCTCCAGCCAGCTCTCGGAGCTGCGTCCTTCGGACGAGAAGGACTGGGTCACATCCTCGTGGCGCGAGACCATCCGACCGCTCCCTTCGAGCGCTCCGATCTCGAGGGCGTCGCAACCCACGTCACAGCTCGGGATCGTCGCTACGGTGCGGAGTCGCAGCAACCCGCATGCCACGAGCGCGCAGTCGACGAGGCGGGAACGTCCCCGAGCGGCCGGACGCCGGATGTCGAACGACGCGACGCCTCACTGTCGTCGCGTGGCAAGCATCGGCGTCGGCTTCGCCTGCACGGGAGCGTGCGTTCGCGCTCGCGCGGGGAGACGGCGCGCCGGCCGCCGCGCCTCCCGCGCCCCGCGCCCGAGCGTGGTACGGTTCTTGGTGCACCACCCGACGTGGAGCGTCGCGTGCGTCGTCCGCCCGTCCAGCTCGAGATGACCGTCGAGCGGTTCGCGGCGGACGTCGCCGCGGACCGCGCCGGCGAGACCGAGGTCGGCGAAGGGCCCGTGCTCGCGCTCCTGCTCGCAAACGCCCTCGACTCGGTCGTCGAGCGGCGGCGCGACGAAGGGGCGCGCGAGATCCGCGACTGGATCTGCGCGAGCGACGGTCCGCGGCTCTTCTCCTTCGAGCGCGCGTGCGAGAGCCTCGATCTCGACGCCGCGCTCGTCCGCCGGCGCATCGGGATGCGAAAGCGCACGCCCCGCCACGTGAGCCGCCGCGGGTTCCGTCGCGGGCCGAAGGCGTGAGCGTCAGCGCGCGCCCGTGAGCCAGGAGAGGGTCGGGGCGTAGACCGCGCGTGCGGCGGCGCGGCTCACGAGCACGTCGAGGTGGCCGTACCCGGGCAGCACGCGGACGGTCGCGGCGTCGGCGCCGAACGCGCGCGCCGACGCCGTCACGCGGTCGACCCATTCCGAGCCGAGCTTCGTGCTCGCGAACGCGAGCACGGGCAGCGGCGTGCCCGACGGCTTCGGCGGCGGCGCGTCGAGTGCCGCGCGCGGCCACCAGCGGTCGTAGCGCGAGAGCAGCGCGGCGAGCACCCGGACGTCGGAGACGCCGTCGCGGGTGTTCGCGAGGCCGCCGTTTCCGCCGAAGCTCTTCGCCGAGTAGAGGACGCCGGCGAGGGCGTCGCCGGCGGTGGCGAACCCGGGCAGGGGTGACGGTGCCGCCGGGTCGGCGAGGACCTGCGCGAGGAGCGTGCGACGAACGGGAAACGGGAGCCGGCTCCCGCCGACGTCGATCGCCGGGCCGTTGCCGTCCGGCGGGCTCGGCGGGTCGGCGACGCCGTCGAGCGCGACGAGGCCGGCGAGCCCGGCGTGCGCGCGGGCGGCGAGGCGGTAGCCGAGGGTCGCGCCCTGGCTGAAGCCGGCGACGACGAGGGGGCCCGGGTCGAGGCCGCGGACGAACCCCGCGGCCCAGGCCGCGTCGTCGACGAACACGTCGCTCGTCCACCCCGCGAGCGCGGCGAGGTCCTCGGGCTTCGCGTCGGCCGGCACGGCGTGCGTCCGGTAGTCGACTCCCCAGGTGCGCACGCCGGCGACCGCGAGATAGACGCGCAGGTCGTTCCGCGGCGTCGCGATCGCGAGCTCCCCGTTCATGTGCATCCCGGGGAGGTAGAGGACGACGGGGCCGGCGACGGCCTCGCACGGGGCGAGCCGGTGGAGCCCGATCCGGTCGAAGCGTCCCCCGGGCGGACGGCCGCACGTCCAGACGTCCTCGCAGAGGACCGTGCCCTGCGCCTCGCGCGTCGCCTGGACGTGCGTGCACGGTGCCTCGGGCCCCTGCGCGCGCGGCCCCCGGCATCCGAGGACGCCGACGAGCGCGACGAGGCCGAGGACGCGTGCCACCCGCCCGTTCATTCCGCGCGGAGGAGCTCGATGAACTTCGCCGCGGCCGGCGAGAAGTGCTTTCCCTGACGGTGGATGATGCCGAGGGGCCGGAGGAACGTCTCGTCGGAGAACTGGACCGCGGCGAGCGTCCGGCCCTTCACCTCGGGACGCACGGCGGGCTCGGGGAGGATGGCGACGCCGCTCCCGATCTCGACGACGCGCTTGATCGTCTCGATGTTGTCGAGCTCCATCACGTAGCGGACCTCGATGCCGTAGCGACGGAGCATGCGGTCCGTCTCCCGGCGGGTCGGGATGTCGCGCTCGAAGCCGACGAGGGGCTGGCCGGCGAGCTTCCTGATCGACAGCTGCTTGTGCTTCGCGAGCTGATGGCCCGGCGGGCAGACGAGGACGAGTCGGTCCTCGCGGAACGGGATGACCGTGATCTGTGGGCGGCGCGCCGGGTACGCGACGATGCCGAGGTCGACGTTCCCCTTGAGCGCGTCCTCGTAGATCCGGTTCGAGCGGCTGTACTCGAGGTGCAGGTTCACCTGCGGGTACGCCTTCAAGTACCGCTTCATCGGCGACGACAGCTCGTAGAGCCCGATGGAGTGCACGGTCGCGACGCGCACCGTCCCCCCGACGACGCCCGCGAGCGCGTGGAGCCGTGCCTCCATCTCCTGGTGGCGCTGCACGATCTCCTTGCTCGCCTCGTAGAAGATCTCGCCGGCGGGCGTGAGCTGCACGCTCCCGCGCGTCCGCTCCAGAAGCCGCTTCCCGTAGCGCTCCTCGAGGGCACGGATCTGCTGGCTCACCGCGGACTGGGTCACGTAGTTCTGCGAGGCCGCGTTCGAGAAGCTCTTCGTCTCGACGACGTCGCAGAAGACCTTGAGCGTTTCGAGGTGCATCTCCTAATGCCGCTGTGCAGCGAACGTGAGTATCGCTTATCCGCGTGCCTTCCGGGTTGCAACTCGGTGCGGGCGTGCCCGGCCGGGCTGGACCGACGTCGCGAGCGTGACGTAGAAGAGCGGCCCATGGAGCTCACCGGCAAGGTCGCCCTCGTCACCGGCGCGGCGCGTGGCATCGGGCGCGCCATCGCCGTCGCGCTCGCGAACGCGGGCGCGGACGTGGCCGTCGCCGACATCGCCGCCGGCCGGGACGGCCTCACGCCGTACGCGCTCTCCTCGTCGGACGACCTGGCCGCGACCGCGCGCCTCGTCGAGGGCGCGGGCCGCCGGAGCGTCGCCATCGCGGCGGACGTCACGCGGGCCGACGACGTCGCGCGCATGGTCGCGCAGGCCGCCGAGCGCCTCGGCGGGCTCGACGTGCTCGTCGCGAACGCCGGCGTCATCGCGGCCGCGCCCGTCGCGAGCATGGACGAAGCGCAGTGGGACCGCATCTTCGACGTGAACGTGAAGGGCGTCTTCCTCTGCGCGCGGGCCGCCATCCCGCTCCTCGCGCAGCGGGGCGGGGGGCGCATCATCAACATCGCGTCGGTCGCGGGGAAGACCGGCCGCGCCGGGCTCGTCGCGTACTGCGCGTCGAAGGCGGCCGTCATCTCGATGACGCAGGGGATGGCCGAGGAGCTCGGCCCCGTGAACGTCACGGTGAATGCGATCTGTCCGGGCTTCGTCCACACCGCGATGTTCACCGAGGTGCTGAGCCCGCTGCTCGGCTCGCTCTGGAACCTGCCGCCCGCGGACGCCTTCCGGCGGTTCATCGAGCAGTCGACGTTCCTGCGGCGGGAGCAGACGCCCGAGGACATCGCGGAAGCGGCCGTCTACCTCTGTCGCGCGGACAACGTGACCGGCATCACGCTCACCGTGGCCGGCGGCGGCGAGGTCCACTGACCGTGCGGCGCGCGCTCGGGTGGGCCGCGGTCGCCGCGGCGGGAGCGTACGCGGTGGCCGTCGTCGCGGTCCTCCACGGGGAGACGGTCGACGCCGTCTGGTTCGTCGTGGCAGCCGTCGCCTGGTACGCGATCGCGTACCGGTTCTACGGTGCGTTCCTCGCCGCGCGCGTCTTCGCGCTCGACGCCCGCCGCCCGACGCCCGCCGAGCGCCTGAACGACGGCCGCGACTTCGTGCCGACGAACCGCTGGGTGGTCTTCGGCCATCACTTCGCGGCGATCGCAGGCCCCGGACCCCTCATCGGCCCGACGCTCGCCGCGCAGTTCGGCTACCTCCCGGGGACGCTCTGGATCCTCGTCGGCGTCGTGCTCGGGGGCGCGGTCCAGGACTTCTGCATCCTCTGCGGAAGCCTCCGCCGCGACGGCCGCTCGCTCGGGCAGATGGCGAAGGACGAGATCGGTCCCGTCGGCGGCTTCGCCGCGCTCACGGGCGTCTACTTCATCATGATCATCCTGATCGCCGTGCTCGCGCTCGTCGTCGTGAACGCGCTCCGGCAGAGCCCGTGGGGAACGTTCACGGTGTCGGCGACGATCCCGATCGCGATGCTGATGGGCTGGTACATGAAGTCCGTCCGCCCCCACGACGTCCTCGGCGCGACGGCGATCGGCCTCGTCTGCCTCGTGGGCGCGCTCCTCGGCGGCCGCTTCGTCGACCAGCACCCGACGCTCGCACGGCTCTTCACGCTCGGCGCGCCGGCGCTCGCGTGGTCGATCATCGTCTACGGGTTCGCCGCATCCGTGCTGCCGGTCTGGCTCCTCCTCGCGCCGCGCGACTACCTCTCCACCTTCGTGAAGCTCGGCACGATCGGCGCGCTCGCCGCGGGCATCGTCGTGCTGCGCCCGGAGGCTCACCTGCCGGCCGTCACGCGCTTCGTCGACGGCACGGGGCCGATCTTCGCGGGAAAGGTGTTCCCGTTCTGCTTCATCACGATCGCCTGCGGCGCCATCTCCGGCTTCCACTCGCTCATCTCGTCGGGGACGACTCCGAAGCTGCTGCGCGACGAGACCGACGCGCCGATGATCGGCTACGGCGCGATGCTCCTCGAGTCGTTCGTCGCGATCATGGCCATGATCGCCGCCGCGGCGCTCGAGCCCGGCGTCTACTTCGCGATCAACAGCCCCGCGGGCGTCGTCGGCGCCGATCCGGGGACCGCGACGGCCGCCATCTCGAGTTGGGGTTTCCCCGTGACGGCGGAGCGGATGGCGACGCTCGCGCGCGAGATCGGCGAGCGCACGCTCTTCTCGCGGACGGGCGGTGCGCCGAGCCTCGCCGTCGGCATGGCGAGCATCTTCGCGCGGACGGTCGGCGATACGGCGCTCGCGCTCTGGTACCACTTCGCGATCATGTTCGAGGCGCTCTTCATCCTGACGACGCTCGACGCCGGGACGCGCGTCGGCCGCTTCATGCTCCAGGACCTGCTGGGGCTCGTGTGGGCGCCGCTCGGCCGGACGAGCTGGTACCCGAGCGTCGTGTTCGCGAGCACCGTCGTCGTCGGGTCGTGGGGCTACTTCCTCTACCAGGGCGTGATGGACCCGCTCGGCGGCATCAACATCCTCTGGCCGCTCTTCGGCATCTCGAACCAGCTCCTCGCGGCGATCGCGCTCACGGTTGCGACGACGATCATCATCCGCGCCGGCCGCGCGCGCTACGCGTGGGTGACGCTCCTGCCGCTCGCCTGGCTCCTCGCCGTCACGATGACGGCCGGCTGGCAGAAGATCTTCGCGGAGGATCCCGCGATCGGCTTCCTCGCGCAGGCGGCGCGTCTCGGCGACACGCTCGGGGCGGGCGGGCTCTCGGCGGCGAAGGCCGCGGAGCTTCGCGTGCAGATCTTCAACCTGCGCCTCGACGCGGCCGTCGCCGCCCTCTTCATGGGCCTCGTCGCCCTGATCGTCGTCGAGGCCGCGCGCGCCTGGTACCGCGCGCTGCGGGGCCCCGCACCGGCGGCAGCGCTCCGCCCGGTCCTGGAGCCCTGAGTGCCGCTCGCCGCCGTCACCCTGAAGGAGATCGAACGGATCTTCGAGGTCCTCGACCGGCTCGGGATCTCGCGCGAGGCGGTCGTGATCCCGCTCCGCCCCGCGCACCCCGGGGGCGCGCGCGTCCTGCCGAACGGGAAGCTCGAGATCGTGGTGGAGTCGGAGACCCCGCTCGACGACTGGCTTCCGGTGCTCGAGGCTGCGATCCGGACGCTCCTCGCGTCTTGACAGCTCGGAGCATCTCCTTAGCTTCCGCGCCGGCCGCGACGTCACGCAGTGCGCGGCTGCCGAGGAGGTGCCCGAAATGACGTACCGCAATCCGTTTGGGGAGCTGCAGGACGAGCTGGAGCAGATGCTCGATGGGGCGTTCGGCCCGTCGGGAAGCTGGGGCGTCCATCCGCGCATCGACGTCTTCGACGCGGGGGAGGCCTTCGTGCTGAAGGCCGAGGTGCCGGGGATCGATCCCGGCGACATCGAGGTCACGATCGAGGACGACACCGTGACACTCAGGGGCGAGCGGGCCTCGTCCGGGCCCGAGAAGGACGTGCCCGAGCGGGACGCCGCGTACCACCGGCGCGAGCGGAGGTTCGGTCGGTTCCGTCGCGTCGTCCGCATGCCGGGGCGGCTCGCGCACGACGAGGCGCGCGCCGAGTGCCGCAACGGAGTGCTGACCGTGCGAATCCCCAAAGCAAAGGAAAGCCGGCCCCGCCGGGTTGCCGTGCAGGCCGCGTGAAAGGGAGGAGAGGCACATGACCACGCAGGGCATCGCAGCGAGTCGCGAGCAGACGGTCGAGCGCCGCGAGCAGTCGATCCGTCGCGGAACCTACGTCCGGCCGCCCGTCGACGTCTTCGAGACGGACGACGCGCTCGTCCTCGTCGCCGACGTGCCGGGCGTCGCGCCCGAGGCATCGAGGTGGCCGTGAACGGGGACCGGCTGACGATCGAGGGGCGGGTGCGGCCGGGCGAGTTCGAGAACCTGAAGCCGCTTTACGTCGAGTCCGGCGTCGGCGGGTACCATCGGCAGTTCACGCTCGGCAGGAAGATCGACCGCGACGGCATCGAGGCGCAGCTGAAGAACGGCGTCCTCGTGCTGACGCTGCCGAAGGCCGAGCACGCCCGGCTTCGTCGCATCGAGGTGAAGGCGGCGTGAGCGCGACGTCGAATCCCGCGGCGGGAGCGGTTCGGCCCCGCCGCGCGGCGACGGCGCTAGTCCTCGATCAGGACGAGCGTCCCGACCGGCACGAGCCGGTTCAGGTCCTCGATGTCGCGATTCTGGAGCGAGATGCAGCCCCAGGTCCAGTCGACGTTGTTCGCGTTGAGCGAGGGCTTGTCGGTTCCGTGGATGCCGACGGCCCCGCCGATGCCCGCGTAGCGGTCGCCGCGTTCGGGGATGTCGCCGGACTCCATCGCGACCCAGTAGCGGTGGACGTCCTGGAGGTTCGGGTAGTCGAGGAGCATGAAGTGGCGCCAGCGCGGGTGGGACCGCTTGTCGACGATCATGTAGATGCCCCGCGGTGTCCGGAGGTCGCCCTCGTAGAGCTTGCTCCCCGACCCGTTCAGCCCGAAGACCGCGTCGAAGCTCCGGATGCGTGAGCCGAAGCGGTAGACGTCGAGCGTCCGGCAGCTCTTGCGGACGACGATGAAAAAGGGCTCGGCCTCCGCCCACGCGAGGTGATCGTCGTCGTCCGCCACGACGGGCGGGGGCGGCGTCGTGACGCGCACGGGGTGGAAGAGGTCGAGGGGATTGCCGCAGCCGGCGACGGTCGCGGCGACGCCGATCCCCGCCACCATTTTCCGCCAGCGACCCATGCCTACCTTTGCATTGTGCAAAAATCGGAGCCAGTCGCAATGAAAATCCCGCCGCCCGTTCCGCAGGGGCGGGACGATGTGATACGCGGGCCGGCCGTGCTGCCTTCTCCCCAGCTCGGCGCCGTCGTCCTCGCCGCCGGCCTCGGCACCCGGATGCGCTCCCGCCGTGCGAAGGTGCTGCACGAGCTCGGGGGACGGCCGCTCCTCCGCTACCCCCTCGCGGCGCTCGCCGCCCTCCGGCCCGACCGGGTCGCGGTCGTCGTCGGGCATCAGGCGGACGAGGTCCGTGCCGTCGCGGAGGCGGCGGCGGGCCTCGGTGACCTCCGCGTCGTCCTCCAGCCGGAGCAGCGCGGCACCGGGCACGCCGTCGCCCGTGCCGCCGAGGCCTTCGCCGATTTCACCGGCGACGTCCTCGTCCTCTACGGCGACGTGCCGTTCGTCCGTCCCGACACGCTGCGTCGCCTGGTCGACGCCCATCGCGCCGGCGGCGCGGTCCTGTCGCTGCTCACGATGTGCTTTGCAGTCCCGACGGGCTATGGCAGGATCGTCCGTGGCGCCGACGGCCGGATCACGCGCATCGTCGAGGAGAGGGACGCGACCCCGGCCGAGCGGGCGATCACCGAGGTCAACCCGGGATTCTACTGTGTCCGCAGCGCGACGCTCTTCTCCCTCCTCGGGCGGCTCCGTCCCGACAACGCGCAGGGTGAGCTCTACCTCACCGACCTGGTCGGCCTCGTCGCGGAGGCCGGCGATCCGATCGTGGCCGTCCGGGTCGAGCGGCCGGAGGAGCTGGCCGGAATCAACACGCGGGCGGAGCTCGCCCGGCAGGAGGCGCGGCTGAGAACCGAGCTGGTCGAGCGCTGGATGGCCGACGGGGTGACGTTCGAAGACCCGGCGACCGCCTACATCGGGCCCGAGGTCACGATCGGCCCCGACACGGTCATCGGCCCGAACGTCGTGCTGCGCGGCCGGACGCGGATCGGACGCGAATGCCGGATCGACGGCACCGCCTTCCTGGTCGACACGACCATCGGTGATCGGGTGCACGTCCGCTTCGGCTCGGTGAGCGAAGGTGCCGAGATCGGCGACGACGCCGTGATCGGTCCGTACGCGCGCCTTCGCCCCGGCACGCAGCTCGGCGAACGGGTGCACGTCGGGAACTTCGTCGAGACGAAGAACGCGAAGCTCGGTGCGGGGACGAAGGCGAATCACCTCACGTACCTCGGGGACTGCGAGATGGGTCCCGACGGGAACGTCGGCGCCGGCACCATCACGTGCAACTACGACGGCTTCGCCAAGCACAAGACGACGATCGGCGCGCGCGTCTTCATCGGGAGCGATTCACAGCTCGTCGCGCCCGTCACCCTCGCGGACGACGTGTACGTCGGCTCGGGCACGACCGTCACGACCGACGTGCCGGCCGGTGCGCTCGCCGTGTCGCGTGCGCCGATGCGCGTCATCCCGTGCTGGACCGCGCGTCGCCGCGCGCGGGCGGCGACGAACGCGGCGAAGCCGGCGCCGGCGAAGGCGCCGAAGCGGGCGAAGACGGCCCCGAAGCGGTCCCGGCCGAAGACACGCGCGCGAGCGCGACGCAGGCGGTGAGCGATGTGCGGGATCGTCGGCTACGTCGGGCCGCGTGAGGCGAGCCCGATCCTCGTCGCCGGGCTCCGGCGGCTCGAATACCGCGGCTACGACTCGGCGGGCCTCGCCGCGTTCACGGACCACCACGTCGAGGTGCGCCGCTGCGTCGGGAAGCTCGACAACCTGGCGGCGCTCCTGCGCGAGCAGCCGCTCCAGGGGACGCCGGGCATCGGCCACACGCGCTGGGCGACGCACGGCCGGCCCTCCGAGCAGAACGCCCATCCCCACCGCGCGGGCAAGGTCGTCCTGATCCACAACGGCATCATCGAGAACTACCTCGAGCTGCGGGCGGCCCTCGAGAAGCGCGGCCGCAAGATGGCCTCCGAGACCGACACGGAGATCATCTCCCACCTGATCGACGAGTACGTCGAGCGTGGCCTCGGGCTCGCCGAGGCGACGCGGCAGGCGGTCAAGTCGCTCGTCGGCTCCTACGCGATCGTCGTGCTCTCCGAGAGCGAGCCCGACCGCCTCGTCGCCGCCAAGACCGCGACGCCCATCGTGATCGGCCTCGGCGAAGGGGAGAACTTCGTCGCGTCGGACATCCCCGCGCTCCTCGAGCACACGCGGCGCGTCGTCTTCCTCGAGGACGGGGAGGTCGCGGAGCTCACGGCCGACGCAGTGAGGATCACGACCTTCGACGGCACGGCCGTCGAGCGGGCCCCGCGCGTCGTCGCGTGGGACGCGGTCACGGCGCAGAAGGGCGGCTACAAGCACTTCCTCCTGAAGGAGATCCACGAGCAGCCGCAGGCCATCATCGACACGATGCGCGGCCGCATCCTCCAGGAGGCGGGCGACGTGCAGCTCGACTCCGGGGTGACGGCGGTGGTCGAGCGGCCGGTCGAGCGGCTCGTGCTCGTCGCGTGCGGCACGGCGTGGCATGCGTGCCTCGTCGGCAAGTACATGCTCGAGCGGCTCGCCGGGATTCCGTGCGAGGTCGACTACGGAAGCGAGTTCCGCTCGCGCGACCCGATCCTCGACGCGAGCTCGCTGCTCGTCGTCGTGTCGCAGTCGGGCGAGACGGCGGACACGCTCGCCGCGGTCGAGACCGCGCGGGAGCGCGAGGCGCCCGTCCTCGCCGTCTGCAACGTCGTCGACTCGTCGATCGCGCGGCGCGCTGCCGGCGTGCTCTACACGCATGCCGGCCCGGAGATCAGCGTCGCGTCGACGAAGGCCTTCACGACGCAGCTGACGGCGCTCTACCTGCTCGCCATCCACTTCGGGCGGCAGCGCGGGCGGATCGACGCGGCGGAAGGGCGCCGGCTGGTGAGCGACCTCGTCGCGCTGCCGGCCGCCGTGACCGAGGCGCTCGGCCGCGAGAAGCACATCGAGCGGGTCGCGAAGAAGTACGGCACCGCGCGCGACTTCCTCTACCTCGGCCGCGGCGTCAATTACCCGGTCGCGCTCGAGGGGGCGCTCAAGCTCAAGGAGATCTCCTACATCCACGCCGAGGGCTATCCGGCCGGCGAGATGAAGCACGGACCGATCGCGCTCATCAACGAGGAGATGCCGGTCGTCGTCCTGATTCCGCAGGACGCGGTCTTCCAGAAGACGCTCTCGAACCTGAAGGAGGTGGAGTCGCGCGGCGGGCGGATCATCGTCGTGACCGACGCGCCGACGCCCGAGCTCGAAGACGTCGCGTGGGAGGTCCTGCCCGTGCCGCGGACGAACGAGCTGCTGACGCCGATCCTGCTGACGATCCCGCTCCAGCTGCTCGCGTACCACGTCGCCGTCTACCGCGGCACCGACGTCGACCAGCCGCGGAACCTCGCGAAGAGCGTCACCGTCGAGTGACCGAGGAGCGGCGCGGCCTCCTCTACGTCGCCGCCGCCGCCCTCGTCTGGTCGACGGGCGGCCTCGGGATCAAGGCGGTCGACGCGCCGCCGCTCGCGGTGGCGTGCCTCCGCTCCGCCGTCGCCGCCGTCGCGCTCGGGGCGGTCCTCCGGCCGCGGCTCTGGACGCTGCGGCCCGGGTTCCTCGTCGCCGTCGTCGCGTACGCCGCCACGGTTACCACCTTCGTCGTCGCCACGAAGTGGACGACCGCCGCGAACGCGATCTTCCTGCAGTACAGCGGGGTCGTGTGGGTCTTCCTCACCTCGCCCGTCGTCCTGGGGGAGCCGCTCCGGTGGCGCGACGCCGCCGCGATCGCGGTTGCGCTCGCCGGGATGGCGCTCTTCTTCGTCGGGTCGCTGGACGCGCGCGCGCGCACGGGGGACCTCGTCGCGCTCGCCTCGGGCGTCGCGTACGCCGCGACGGCGCTCTCGCTCCGCCGCGAGCGGGGCGCGCCCGCAGAGGCGGCCGTGACGTACGGGAACGCGCTCACCGCCGTCGGGCTCGCGCCCGCGGCGCTGCCGGGTCTCGCGCTCTCCCCCGCCTCGGCGGCGACGCTCGTCTACCTCGGCGCGGTGCAGATCGGCGCGGGTTACGTGCTCTTCCTCCGCGGCCTCTCGCGGGTCACGGCGACGCAGGCGTCGATCGTCGGCATGCTCGAGCCGATCGCGAATCCCGTGTGGGTGGTCCTCCTCCTCGGCGAGCGGCCGAGCGTGTCCGCGGCGGTCGGCGCGGTCGTCGTGCTCGCCGCCGTCGCGTGGCGGACCGTCGGCGGGCCGGGGGCCGCGGAGACCGCTCCCCCCTCCGACTGACGCTCGTCGAGCCGGCGCACGTGCGACGCGGGCCTCCCCTCCGCTATGCTCGCGGTCGATGACCCCGCGCCACTCCGTCCGCCTCGCGACGCGCGCCGACGCGGCCGTCATCGGCCACCACCGCGCCGCGATGTTCCGGGACATGGGGCTCGTCGGCGACGCCGACGTCCCCGCCCTCGCCGCCGCGTCGTGCGCGGCGATCGCGCCTCTCCTCGGCACGCCCGACTACCTCGGCTGGCTCGTCGAGGCGGACGGCCGCGTCGCCGCCGGCGGCGCCCTCGTCGTGCGACGCCTGCTCCCGCGGCCGGAAGCGCTGGAGGGCGGGGAGGAGGCCTATCTCCTCAACCTGTATACCGAGCCGACGTACCGGCGGCGCGGCCTCGCACGGGCACTCGTCGAGACGATGCTCGCCTGGTGCGTCGCGCACGGGATCCGTCGCGTGAGCCTCCATGCCTCGGCCGAGGGCCGGCCGCTGTACGAGAGCTTCGGGTTCGCCGCGACCAACGAGATGCGTCTCGACCTCTGAAGCCGAGGGCTGGCCTCCCCGGGGACCCGCGACTATGATTCGGCTCCATGGCGCCCCGGCCCGAGGACTCGCGAATCGTCGGCATCGAGGAGGCCCTGGAGGAGATCCGCAACGGCCGCATGATCATCCTCATGGACGACGAGGACCGGGAGAACGAGGGGGACCTCTGCGTCGCCGCCGAGCGCGTGACGCCCGAGCACATCAACTTCATGGCGACGCACGGCCGCGGCCTCATCTGCCTCTCGCTCACGGAGAACCGCTGCGATCAGCTCGGGCTCCCGATGATGGTGACCGAGAACCGGGCGCCGCTCGGCACCGCGTTCACGGTCTCGATCGACGCGCGCAAGGGGATCGGCCGGGGCATCTCGGCAGTCGACCGCGCGACGACGATCCGCACCGCCGTCCGCCCGGACGCCGGCCCCGCCGACATCGTGACGCCCGGCCACGTCTTCCCGCTCCGCGCGCGCCGCGGCGGCGTGCTCGTGCGCGCGGGGCAGACCGAGGGCGCGGTCGACCTCGCGCGGCTCGCCGGCCTCGCGCCGGCCGGCGTCATCTGCGAGATCATGCGCGACGACGGGACGATGGCGCGCCTCCCGGATCTGGAGGAGTTCGCGCGCCGCCACGACTTGAAGATCGCCACCATCGCGGACCTGATCGAGTACCGGAGCCGCTACGACTCCCTCGTGCACCGCGCCGCCGAGGCGCGGATCGTCACGCGCCACGGCGGGGAGTTCCGGACGCTCGTCTACACGACCGACGTCGACGACGCCGAGCACCTCGTCCTGGTGAAGGGCGAGATCGACCGCACCGTCCCGACGCTCGTCCGCCCGCACCTCGAGTACATGCCGGGCGACGTGTTCGGGTACCGGGAGCGCGACACCCGCCGGCTCCTCCACGCGGCGATGGAGCGCATCGCGGCCGAGGGACGGGGCGTGATCCTCTATCTCCGCCGCAACCGCCGCGGCCCCGAGCTCTTCGCCGACGAGACGAACACGACGGGGCCCAGCACGAACACGAACGCGTGGCTCACGAGCTTCCGCGAGTTCGGGATCGGCGCGCAGATCCTCCGAGACATCGGCGTCGGGAAGATCCGATGGCTCACGAATCGTCCCCTCCGTCTCGCGAGCCTCCCGGGGTACGGCCTCGAGATCGTCGAGTGCGTGCCGCTCGCGATCGGGACGCCGACGGCGCCGCCGTCCGTCGCGGCACGCCGCGCGAAGATCCACAAGGTCCTCTAGCGCGCGATGCGGTCGTGGCTCCTCGTCGCGGTGTTCGCCGTGGCGGCCGGCCTCGCCGCCGCGGCGGAGCCGGACGTCGTGCGGGGCCGACTCGCGGTGCGCGGGGACGCGGCCGTCGCGACCGTCGAGATCGCACCGGGCTGGCACGTGAACGCGCACGCTCCGCGCGACCGCTTCCTCGTCCCGACCACCCTCGACCTGCTCCCGCCGCCCGGCGTCCGCGCCGGCGACGTTCGCTACCCGGGGCCCGTCGAGCGTACGCTCGCGTTCGCCGGCGACCGCCCGGTGCTCCTCTACGAGGGATCGGTCGAGATGTCGGCGCGGCTCGAGGGCAGCGCGGCGCCCGGCGCGCCGGCGCTCCGCGCCGTCCTCCGCTATCAGGCCTGCGACGACACCCGCTGCCTTCCGCCGCGGACCCTCGAGCTGGTCGCCAAAGCGGTCCCGCCGACGCCCGCCCCCGCGGCCGATGCCGCGGGGGCGGGGCGCATCGAGGAGTGGATCGCCCGCTTCGGGTATCCGCTCACGATCCTCTGGATCGTCCTGCTCGGCGTCGGCTTGAACCTCACACCGTGCGTCTATCCGCTCATCTCGGTCACGGTCGCGTTCTTCGGCGGGCGGAGCGGCACGGACACGCGGCGCGCCGTGCCGAACGCCGTCGTGTACGTCCTCGGCATCTGCCTCACGTTCTCGGCCCTCGGCGTCGCCGCCGCGCTCACCGGCTCGCTCTTCGGGGCGGCGCTCCAGCAGCCCGCGGTCCTGGCCGGCTTGGCGCTCGTCATGGCGGCGCTCGCGCTCAGCAACTTCGGCCTCTACCAGCTTCGCATGCCGAGCGGCGTCGTGCGGTGGGCGGCGCAGGTCGGCGAGGGCGCCGTCGGTGCGTTCTTCATGGGGCTCACGATGGGGGTCGTCGCGGCGCCGTGCATCGGGCCGTTCGTCGCGACGCTCCTGCTCTTCGTCGGCGCGCAGCAGTCGGCCGTCCTCGGCTTCGTGCTCTTCCTCGCCCTCGGGCTCGGCCTGGGGCTTCCCTACGTCGCCCTCGCCGCGGTCGCGGGGCGGCTCCGCCGGCTGCCTCGGGGCGGCCCCTGGCTCGTGTGGATGGAGCGTCTCTTCGGCTTCATCCTCCTCGCGATCGCGCTCCACTTCGCGGCGCCGCTGCTGCCGCCCGGGTGGGGGCGCATCGGGTGGGCGCTCCTCGTGGCGGCGGCCGGCGTCGTCCTCGGCTTCCTCGGCGCGAACGCCCGACCCCTCGTCCGCTGGGCGCGCGCCGCCGCAGGCGCCGCGGCGGTCGCGCTCGCCTTGGGCTCGCTCCTCGTCGCCGAAGCGGGGAACGGCGTCGCGTGGAGCGCGTTCTCGGACGACGCGCTCGCGCGTGCGCTCGCCGCGGGACGGCCCGTCCTGATCGACTTCGAAGCCGACTGGTGTCTCCCGTGCCGCGAGATGGAGCGCACGACCTTCCGCGATCCCGACGTCGTCCGCATGGCGGCGCGCTTCGCGACGCTCAAGGTCGACGCGACGACGAACGACGCGTTCGTCGCCGATCTGGTCGAGCGCTACAAGGTCCCCGGCGTGCCGACGTACGTGTTCCTCGGTGCCGACGGGCTCGAGCGCGCGCGCTTCGTCGGCTACGTGCCGTCCGAGACGATGCTCGGCGCGATGCGCGAGGTCCTGCCGCGTGGGTGACTGGCTCGCGCGGACCCTCTCCGACGACGGCACCGTGCGCGGCCTCGCCGCCGTGACGACGGACCTCGTCGAGGACGCGCGCTGCCGGCACGGCACGCTGCCGACGGCGACCGCGGCGCTCGGCCGCGCCCTCACCGCGGCGCTCCTCCTCGGCGACCTGCTGAAGGACGGAGAGCGGCTCTCCCTCGAGATCGCCGGCGACGGGCCGCTCGGGAAGATCCTGGTCGACGCCGTGCCGGGCGGCGCGGTGCGCGGCTTCGTCGCGCGTCCCGCGACGCACGTTCCGCCGCGGCGCGGGAAGCTCGACGTGGGGCGCGCCGTCGGCGCCGGGTTCCTCTGCGTCATGCGCGTCCCCGTCGCGGGCGGCGTACCGTACCGGAGCGTCGTGCCCCTCGTCTCGGGCGAGATCGGGAGCGACGTGGCGAGCTACCTCGCGGGATCGGAGCAGACGCCGTCGGCGGTCGGCATCGGGGTCTTCGTCGAGGCCGACGGCCGTGTCGGCGCCGCGGGCGGCTACCTGCTCCAGGCGATGCCGGGCGCGGAGCCGGGCACGATCGCGCGCCTCGAACGGAACGTCGCCGAGGCGCCGCCTCCGAGCGACCTCGTCCGGCAGGGGCTCGACGCCTCCGCCATCCTCGCGCGGCTGCTCGACGGGTTCCCGACGCGCCCCCTCGAGGGGCACGAGGTCGCGTACCGGTGCCGCTGCACCCGCGACCGTGCGCTCGCCGCGGTCGTCGCGATGGGGCGCGACGAGCTGCTGGACGTGCTCGCGCGCGAGCAGGTCGCGGACGTCGTGTGCGAGTTCTGCGGCGAGCGCTACCGCGTCGAGGAGCCGGAGCTGCGCGGGCTCCTCGGGTGAGTCAGGCGGCGGGGAAGCGGACCGCCGCGAGCTTCGCCGACGCGAGCACCGTGTAGAGCCGCGTGATCCGCCCCTTGCCGTCGACGTCGCACGCCGTCACGAGACGCCGGGCGTCGCGCGCCGGACGGACCACGATCGCGGCCGCCGCGGCCGGGAGGCCGTTCAGGAGCCGGACCTCGAAGGGCATCCGCCCGCGGCTCCGCCGCGCGACGCCGAGCACGTAGCGGGCGACGCGGCTCCGCCCCACGATGACCTTCCGCGCCGCGGGGAGCTCGCCGCCGCCGTCCGTCAGCGCGCGCGCGTCCTCGGCGAGGAGCGCCTCGACCGCCGCTTGGTCGTGGTGCGCGAGGCCGTGCAGGAAGCGGAGGAGCGTGTCCCGGGTCCGCTCCTGGAGCTCGCGCGTCGGGACGATCCGGGCGCGATCGTACTCGTGCATGGCGCGGCGGGCGCGGTGGTGGGTCGTCTTCACGTTCGCGGCCGACATGTCGAGCGCGTCGGCCGTCTGCTCGACGGAGTAGTCGAACACGTCGCGCAGGAGGAGCACGGCGCGCTGGCGCGGGGTCAACGCCTCGAGCGCGAGCAAAAAGGCGAGCGAGACGCTCTCCATGAGCTCGTAGCGCCCCTCCGTCGTCGTCCCGCCGTCGAGCACGGGCTCGTACGCCGGGGGCGATTCTCCGTCGTCCACCTCCACCGGGGACGGAAGCCACGTCCCGGGGTAGGCGCGTCGCTTGCGGCGGCGGAGCAGGTCGCGGGCGAGGTTGAGGGCGACGCGCACGAGCCACGGGCGCCACGGCGCGGCGGCCGAGGCGGGCGGGTGCTCGAGCGCGCGGGCGAACGTCTCCTGCACGACGTCGTCGGCGTCGGCGGCGCTGCCCGTCATCCGGTAGGAGAGCCCCCAGAGGAAGCGCCGCTCCGCCTCGAACGCGGCCGCCACCGCGCTCGTGGTCGCGCTCCGCGCCTCACCGCTCCCGACGGCCATCGGCTCAGGCCGCCGCGCTCCGGGCCGACGCGTCGCGCGCGAGGAGCAGCGCGGCGCGGCGCGCGCTCGCGAGGCTCGCGTCGACGAGCATGCCCTCCGGCCCGACCCAGTCGCCGACGACGTAGAGACCTTCGGCGCCCGCCACGGCAGGACCGGGGCGGCCGGCGAGGCCGCCCGCCTCGGCGGTCACGAGCGCGTTCGTCACCACCATCCGGGGCAGGTACCGGCGCTGGAGGACGACGTCCCGCCAGCCGGGCTGCACGAGGTCGAGCACGCCCTCGAGCTCACGCTCGTCCGCCGACGGGTCGCCGTCGCGCTCGGCGTCGAGGTACTTCGCGACCTGCACGCTCGCGACCCCGGGCGGTGCCAGGCGCGCCACCGCCGAGTGCACGGAGAGGTAGACCCGCTGATCGACGCCGAGCGCGAAGAGCGCCCGCGGCGCCGGCAGCCGGGAGAGCGCGAGGTCGAGGCACGCCGCGCGCACCGGCCGCGCCGCCGCGGCCCAGCGCTCGAGCGTCGCACGGACGGCGCCGTGGACGACGGCCGCCGCGTCCGACGGCGCGCCGGCCACGACGGCGGCCACCGCCGCGCGGCTCGCGCCGCCCGCGAGCCGGATCCGCCAACCGCCGTCCGTCGGCTCGACCGCGTCGACGCGCCGGCCGGTCACGACTTCGACGCCCGCGGCGGCGGCCGCGACGCCGAGCCGGTCGACGATCGTCTGCCACCCGCCGTCGAGGTAGGTGACGCCCTTCGCGAGCGCGCGCCGCAGCTGCTCGATCGCGGCGCCGGCGCTCTGCGCCTCGTCCGCCGCGTACGTCGCCACGCGGAAGAGGGCGCCGAGGAAGCGGCGGGCCCGCGGGTCGCGGACCGTGGTCGCGAGCCACTCCCGCAGGGGCACGGACGCGAGCGGCGCCGTCTCGACGCGCGCCAGCGTTCCGAGGAGGCGCGCCGCCTCGAGCTTCCCCGGGACACCGAAGAGCCGCGTCGTGAGCAGCGACACGAGCCCGCCCGGCAGGGTGTGCCTTTTGCCGCCGTAGAGCGCGTAGCCGCCATTCACGCCCGGCACCCCGCCGGCGGTCGAGATGTCGAGCTCGGCGAGGACGCGTACGCCCTCGCCGGCGCGGTAGAGCGCATGCGGCCCCATGTTGAAGACGACGCCGTCCCGCGTCCGGCTCGCCGCGCGTCCGCCGAGCTCGTGCGCCTTCTCCCAGAGTGCGACGCGGAGCCCGCTGCGCGCGGCGAGCGTCGCGGTGACGAGACCGGCGACACCGCCGCCGACGACGGCGACGTCCAGGGGGCGGGAAGGGTTCGAAACGCGTGTGGCCATTCGATGTCCTCCTGCCCCCGACACGCTCGGCGGCCGGAAAAGGTTACACGGCCGAGCGCGCTAGGAAAGCTCCACGATGGTCACGCCCGCGCCGCCGGCGGACGGCGCCGCCTCCCGGTGGCCCGTGCAGTAGGGCGACGAGTCGAGGACCTCGCGCACCGCCCGGCGGAGCGCCCCGCTCCCGACCCCGTGCACGACCCGCACCTCGGAGAGGCCGGCCCGCACGGCCCGGTCGAGGAACGCACCGAGCGCGTCGACGGCGTCCCGGACGCGCCGCCCGACGAGGTTGATCTCCGCGCCCTCGTCCGCCGGCCGCTCGACCGCCACCGCGACGCGCTCCCGCGCCGGCTCGCGCGGTACGACCCGCAGCTCGGCCGCCGGGACCTCGAAGCGCATGCCGCCGCGCTGGATGCGCGCCCGGGCGCCGGCGACCTCGACCAGCTCGCCCCGGATGCCGCGGCCGACGACCTCGACCGCGTCGCCCGGGACCGGCGCGCGCCCGGGCGGTGGCGTGGGGGCGAACGCCGCGCTCCGGTCCGCGACGCGCGCCTCGGCCTCCCGGACGAACGCCTCGAGAGCGGCCGGCTCCGGGCGGCGCCGGAGCTCGTCCAGGATCGCCCGCCCCTCCCTCTCGAGCGCGCGGAGGAAGCGCCGCGACTCCTCCAGGTCTTCGGCCCAGCGCCGCCGCTGGCGCGCGCGCAGGTCCGCGGTGAGCGCATCGGCCTCGGCGCGCGCCGCGGCGGCCGCCTCGCGCTCGCGGGCGAGCGCCTCGCGCTCGGCCTCGTAGCGGCGGCGGCTCTCCTCGAGCCGCGCGACGGCGCGTGCGAGGTCGCGGCTCTCCCCGGCGAGGAGGCGCTCCGCGACGTCGATCGCCTCCGCCGGAAGCCCGTGCCGGCGCGCGATCGGCAGCGCGAGGCTCTGGCCGACCGAGTGATAGGCGAGCGTGAAGCGCGGGGCGCCCGTCTCCGGGTCGACGTCGAAGGCGGCGACGTCGAGCTCGGGCGTCGCGAGCGCGAACGTCTTCACCTGCGGGAAGTGCGACGTGAACGCGAGGAGCGGCCCGCGCGCGAGGAGATGCCGGAGGAGGCCGACGGCGAGCGCCGAGCCCTCGATCGGGTCCGTGCCGGCTCCCGGCTCGTCGAGGAGGACGAGCGTGCGCGGCCCGGCGGCGCGCGCGATCCCGGCGAGCGTCTCGACGTGCGCCGAGAAGGTCGAGAGGTCACGGTCGATCGACTGCTCGTCGCCGATGTCGACCAGGACCGCGTCGAGCGCGGGCAGGCGGCTCCCCTCGGCGGCGGGGACGAAGAGGCCCGCGTGCGCCATGACGGCGCAGAGCCCGAGCGTCTTGAGCGCGACGGTCTTCCCGCCCGCGTTCGGGCCGGTGATCGCGAGCCCGCGTCGGTCACGCGGGATGCGGAGGTCGACGGGGACGACGCGACGCCCGGACGCGAGGAGGAGTGGATGGCGCGCGGCGGTGAGCGCAACCTCGTCGGCGCCGAGCTCGGGCCGCGTGCACCCGTGGCGTTCGGCGAACGCGGCGGCGGCGGCGAGCGCGTCCGTTGCGGCGAGCGCCGCCTCGAGGGTCGCGAGCGCGGCGGCGTGGGCGCGTACGAGCACCGTCAGCTCCGCGCGCACGCGGCGCTCGCACGCTTCCGCGTCCTTCTGCGCGAGGAGGAGCCGGTTGTTCAGCTCGACGGCGAAGAGCGGCTCGAGGAAGACCGTCTCCCCGGTCTGCGACCGGTCCTGCACGACGCCGCCGATCGCGTTCACTGCCTGAGCGCGGATCGGGACGACGAAGCGGCCGTTCCGGACCGTCACGTAGTCCTCGGCGATCGCGTCCCGCATCTGAGGATCGCGGAGGAGCCGGCCGAGGCGCGCCTCCATCGTCGTCCGGAGCTCGCGGACGAGCCGGCGGGCCTCGGCGAGCTCGGGGCTCGCGTCGTCGCGGATCTGCCCCGCCTCGTCGAGCGCCCAGCCGAGCGCGCCCGCGACCTCGGCCACGTCCGGGAGCGCGCCGGCGCGTGCGGCGAGCACGGGGAACCGCGCCGCGTCGCGCTCGAGGTACACGCGGAGCGCGTCCGCCGCGCCGAGGGCGTCGCGCACGTCGGCCAGCTGGCGCGGCTCGAGCACCGCTCCCTCGGGTGCCGCGGCCCCGAGCAGCGGGGCGAGGAGCGGGACGTCCGCGAGCGGCGCGCGGCCGGCCTCGCGGGCGAGCGCGAGGAGCTCGCCGATCGCGTCGAGGCGCTCGGCCCGCGCCGCGGCGTCGGGGCGGAGCGCGCGCACGGCGTCGCGTCCGGCCGACGAGCGCGCGAGCGCCGCGACGGCCTCGAGCACGCGCGGGAACTCGAGGGTGTCGAGGTCGTGCGGCCGCACGGCGCGATCCTAGCCCGGGCCGGCGGTCGGGGGAACGGGCGTCAGGATGCGGCGGCGGCCGGCTTCTCGGGAAGCGCGTCGGGCGGGAGCACGAGGGGCGCCTCGCCGTCCTTCGCGTCCTTTTCGGGCGGCGATGCCTCGCGTTCGGCGAGGATCGAGAGGCGGCGGTTCTCGTCGGCCATCGGGTTCTCGGGGACGAGCGGCTGCGAGTCGGCGTACGCGAGCACCTTGTTGATCTGTCCCGGCCGGAGCCCCGCGTCCTGGAGCACGCGGCGCGCGTTGTTCGCGCGCTCGAAGGAGAGCTCCCAGTTCGTCTTCTTCGAGGCGGTCGGGTAGGGACGCGAGTCCGTGTGCCCGCCGACCTGGACGTGGTTCGGCAGCTTCGCGAGGAGTCCGGCGATCCGGCGGAGCAGGTCGACGAGGGGCGGCTTCAGCTCGGCCGAGGACAGGTCGAAGAGGAGGTCCTTGCTCTTCTTCGCGTCGAGCACCTGGATCGAGAGGCCCGCGTCGGTCACCTGGATGATGACCTGGTCCTCGATCTGCGCGAGCTCCGGGTTCTCCTTCGCCGCCGCCTTGATCGCCTCCTGGAGCTCCTGCCGGGTGCCCTCGAGGAGCTCCTGCTCGCTCTTCGCCTTCCCCTGCACGACGATGATGTCCTTGGTGACCACCTCGGGGTCGCGCGACTTGGCGGGCGTCTGCTCCGGGTTGATGACCGAGCCGCCGGCCAGGATGCCGGGGTCGCGGAAGTACTGCGCGATCTGGGAGCGGAGCTTCAAGTCGGCCTGGGTGAGGAGCCAGAGCACCATGAAGAGCGCCATCATCGCGGTGACGAAGTCGGCGTAGGCCACCTTCCAGGCGCCGCCGTGCGCGCCGCCGTGTCCGCCCTTCTTCTTCCGGATGATGACGCGGGGCTTGCTCTCCTCGCCGGACATTCTACGCGCTCGCGGCGGAGCTCTTGACGGAGCGGCAGGCCTCCTCCGTCTCCTCCGCCGTCGGGCGCTCGTCGGAGAAGATCGCCTTCCGCGCGAACTCGATCGCGACGACGGGCGCGGTGCCGCGGAGGCTCGCGACCACGCCCTCCTTGATGCACTTCAAGTACTTCCCGTTCGACACCTCCTGGAGCTCGGCGTTCGTCGCGAGCGGGTGGAAGAGCCCGTAGCAGAGGAGGATGCCGAGGAACGTGCCGACGAGCGCGGCCGCGACGTGATGCCCGATCTCCTCGGGGCCGCCGTCCAGATGGCCCATCGTCACGATGATGCCGAGCACGGCGGCGACGATGCCGAGGCCGGGGAGGGAGTCCGCCGTCTTCTGGAGGAGCGCGACCGGGATGTTCGTCTCCTCGTGATGCGTGTCGAGCTCGGCGTCGAGCAGGACGTCGAGCTCCTCGGCCGAGGCGGTGCCGTTCACGACCTGCTTCAAGGCGTCGCGAAAGAAGTCGACCGCGTGGTGGCGCTTCAGGAAGGACGGGTACTTGCTGAAGATCGCGCTGTTGTCGATGTCGTTCACGTGCTCGTCGAGCGCGACCGCGCCGTTCTTTCGCATGAACGAGAAGACCTCGTACTGGAGCTTCAGCAGGTCGAGGTAGTCCTGCCGCGTCGGCGACGAGCCGCCGAAGGCCTTCGTGATCGTGGCGAAGAGCCGTCCGCGCATGCGGCCCGGCGCTCCGGCGACGAGCGTCCCGAGCGCGGCCCCGCCGATCACGATCAGCTCCGAGGGCTGGATGAGGACCTTCAACGAGCCGCCCACCATCGCGAACCCGCCGAGGATGCTCCCGAACACGATTGCGAGGCCGATGACGGTGAACATGGGGTCGTCCTGCCCGTCGGGCCGCCGTCAGAATCTTGACGCGGGCAGACGGGCTCGACGTGATATCGGCGGCCGCGCCGCGCGACTTGAAGCGCCGTCGCGGGCCGGGGTGGGACCGCTCCCCGCTTGGCGGGACTGTTCCCCAGCCGAGCGTGGTGCTACCCGAGGAGCGCTCGGGCGGGGGCTGCCGGCTGGGCGTCAACATCGTGCCGTTGTCGTGGTCCATCACGGTTTTGCGCCGACTCCTCGGCCGGCTCGGGTCGTCGGCCGAGACGGAGCCCTTCCCGAGCGCGCGCCTCGCCCCGCTCGACGCGCGCGTGCTCGGGGCCGCCGACGGGCACCTCGAGCCCGTGCTCCAGCTCGTCGTGCAGGCCGCCGCGCGCGTCGCGGGCGCCTCGGCCGCGCTCGTGCTGCTCGACCGCGCCGGCGGCGTCGAGCGATTTGCGGCCGCCGGCGTCGACGGCTGCACGCGCGACACGCTGGTGCGCGCGGAGGTGCTCGGCTCCCTCGTGCGCGCCCTCGAACGCGAGAGGCGCCCGATCGGGCCGCCCGACGTCGAGACGCAGGTCGGCCGCATGCTGGGCGCGGTGGCGCCTCAGGGCTTCGCCGCCCTCGCGCTCGGCACGGGTGTCGCCGCCGTCCTCGTCCTCCTCGACCCCGCGTCCGGCGCATTCGACGCGCGCGCGCTCGATGCGGCCGCGATGCTCGCGCTCGTGGGCGGCGCCGCGATCGAGAGCGCGCGGCGCGTGGCCGCACTGCGCGAGAGCAGCGAGGAGCTTCGCCGCCTCCTCGCGCGCAACCTCGGCCGCCGCGACGAGGAGCTCTGGCAGACCGCGCGCGCCCTGCACGAAGGCATCGGCCAGCGTCTCGCGGCGGCGAACGTGCAGCTCGAGGCGCTCCGTGCGCTCGTCGCCGGTCCCGCGAGCGCGCGGCTGGCGGACGCCCGGGCGCTCGTCGACCAGGCGATCGGCGAGCTGCGGAACGTAGCCCAGGAGCTGCAGCCCTCGGTGCTCGAGGACTTCGGCTACGTGCAGGCGCTCCGCTGGTACTTGGACCGCGTGCAGGAGCGGACCCCCGTCTCCCTCTCGCTCGACGTGGAGAACGGCGAGACCCGGCTCCCGCAGGCGCTCGAGACCGCCTTCTACCGCGCGACGGAGGAGGCGATCGATGCGGTGCTCGCCGGGGCGGGCGCGCCGCGGGCGCCGCTCCGCGTGCGCTTCGAGCGGCAGCCGAACGCCGTACGTCTCGAGATCGGTGCCCGGCCGCCCGAGCGACAGAGCCTCGTCGCGATCCGCGAGCGGCTCCGTCCGTTCGGCGGCGACGTGCGCGTGAGCGGCGAGGAGACGGCCTTCGTGCTCGAGCTGCCGACGTAGCCGTCGTCGATTGACACTCCGCACGCGCCCGTCCTAGACAGCCCGCGGTGCCCCGCAAGTACGTGCACGTCGACGGGACGGCCGTCCACTATCTCCACACCGGGGCGACGACGCCGCCCGACGTCCCGCCCGCGCTCGACCGCGGGCGCGTCTTCCTCTTCGTGCACGCGGCGGGCAGCAACGCGGGGATGTGGCGGCGCCAGCTCGAGGGGCTCGCGTCGCGGCACAGCGCCGTCGCGCCCGACCTTCCCGGGCACGGGCGCTCGAGCGGCGTCGACGGGCTCCCGACGGTGGAAGCGTACGCGGACTTCCTCGCGCGCTTCGCCGACCTCGTCTGCCCCCGCCCGTTCGTCCTCGTCGGACGGAGCATGGGCGGCGCCGTCGCGCTCGTCTTCGCCGCCCGTCACCCGTCGCGCTGCGCGGGCCTCGTGCTCACCTGCACGGCCGCCCGGTTCGAGCTCGCGCCGGACCGGATCCGCGCCGTGTACGACGTCGTCCGCGGCCGGCTGCCGCAGCAGTTCACGACCGAGACGTTCTCGCCGGCGACCGGCATGGACCTCGTGCGCGAGGCGTGGATGGAGCAGGTGAAGACGGACCCGCGCGTGCGGCACGGCGACCTGCTCGCCTGCCAGGCCTTCGACGGGCGCCCGCTCCTCGCGGGGATCCGCACGCCGACCCTCGTGGTCGCCGGCGCCGACGACGGCGTGACGCCCGTCGGGCAATCCGAGCAGCTCGCGCGCGGCATCCCCGGGGCGCGGCTCGAGGTGATCGAGCGTGCCGGGCACCAGGCGCCGCTCGAGCAGAGCGAGCGCTACAACGGGCTCCTCGCGGCCTTCGCCGAGGGGCTCGCGTGAGCATCTGGGGTAAGGTCGCGATCGCGGGCGTGTACGAGCACCCGACGCGCTTCGCGCCCGACAAGACGGCCTACCAGCTCCACGCCGAGAGCGCGCGCGGCGCGCTCGCCGACGCGGGGCTTCGGATCGAGGACGTCGACGGCTTCTTCACGAGCGGCGTCGGGCCGATCGGCATCGTCTCCCTCGCCGGGCACCTGAACCTCCGGCCGTCCCACCTCGACTCGCAGGCGATCGGCGGCTCCTCGTTCGTGTCGCACTGCGTGCACGCGGCGGCGGCGATCGCGGGCGGGCTCTGCTCGGTCGCGCTCGTCACCTACGGCTCGACCGCCGCCTCGGACCGCTTCGCGATCGGCACGGGTGCGCTCGGCGGCGCCGGCGACCCGCCCGACTCCTTCGAGGCGCCCTTCGGCCCGACGATCGTCGGCTCCTACGCCCTGGTCGCGCAGCGCCACATGTACGAGTACGGCACGACGAGCGAGCAGCTCGCGGAGATCGCGGTGACGATGCGGCGGCACGCGAGCCTGAACCCGCACGCCAAGTACCGCGACCCGATCACGGTCGAGGACGTGCTCGCGTCGCGGATCATCTCCTCGCCGCTCCACCTCCTCGACTGCTGCATGATCTCGGACGGCGGCGGCGCCGTCGTCCTCACGTCGCTCGACCGCGCGCGCGATTTGCGAAAGCCGCCCGTCGTCGTGCTGGGCGGCGCCGAGGCGGTGCGGCACGCCGGGATCGGGGAGCGCGACCTCCTCGACGTGGCGGCGCGCCAGTCGGGCCCGCTCGCGCTCGCGCGCGCCGGCGTGGCGCACGGCGAGATCGACCTCTGCGCGATCTACGACTCGTACACGATCACCGTCCTCGTCACGCTCGAGGCGCTCGGCTTCTGCAAGCCGGGCGAGGGGGGCGACTTCTGTGCCGGCGGTCGCATCGGGCTCGGCGGCGCGCTGCCGATCAACACGGACGGCGGCGGGCTCTCCTCGAACCATCCGGGGATGCGCGGCATCTTCCTCGTCATCGAGGCGACGAGGCAGCTCCGGGGGGAGTGCGGGGCGCGACAGGTGAAGGACGCTCGGCTCGCGCTCGTCCACGGCACGGGCGGGATGCTCGGGCAGCGGCACAGCGCCGTGACGATGATCCTCGGACGGGCGTGATGGCGGACGTGAAGGGGAAGGCGTACGAGAAGCCGCTCCCGCGGATCGACGAGGAGTCGCGGGGCTGGTGGGAGGGGCTCGCGCGGCACGAGCTCTGGCTCCAGCGCTGTCGCGACTGCGGCACGACGCGCTTCTATCCGCGCGCGGTGTGCCCGAGCTGCCTCTCGTCGGCGACGGAGTGGGTGCGCGCGCGCGGGCGGGGGACGGTCTACAGCTTCACGGTGACCCACCAGAACCAGGCGCCCGGCTTCCGCGGCGAGCTGCCCTACGTGCTCGCGATCGTCGAGCTCGACGAGGGGCCGCGCCTCATGACGAACATCGTCGGCTGCGCGCCGGACGCGGTCCGGATCGGCCTGCCGGTCGAGGTCGTGTTCGAGGACGTGACACCGGAGGTGACGCTCGCGAAGTTCCGGCCGCGATGATCCTCGACCTCCATCTCCACTCCGAGCTCTCCGACGACAGCCGCGCGCCCGTCGAGGCGTACCTGAAGCTTCTCCGCCGCAAGCGCGAGGAGCGCCCGCTCGACGGCATCGTGCTCACCGAGCACCGGCAGTTCGACCCGGCGCGCGACTACCGCGCGCTGGAGGACGAGTACGGCTTCCTCGTCCTCACGGCCGCGGAGGTCGAGACCGACTACGGCCACGTCCTCGTCTACGGCGTCAACGAGGACATCCTCGCCCGCTTCGATTTCACGAACGTCCGGCTCCCGGCGCAGGAGCTCATCACCGAGGTCGCGCGGCTCGGCGGCGTCGCGCTGCCCTGTCATCCGGGACGGCCGACCGTCGGCCTCTGCGCCCACTACGAGACGAAGCCGCCCCTCGAGGGCGTCATCGCGGTCGAGGCCCTCAACGGCGGCAGCAAGAAGGGCGAGGACGAGCGCGTGGCGGAGCTCGCGCGCCGGCACGGCTGGCGGACGTACGGCGGGAGCGATTCCCACCTCGTCTCCTTCGTCGGCATCTGCGCGACCGAGTTCGACGCCGAGATCCGCTCGATCGACGACCTCGTGCGCGAGCTGCGCGCCGGATCGTACCGCCCGGTCGACTTCCGCCGGCGCCCGGGGCCCGCCTGAGCGCGCCGGCGAGCGCGCTCGCCGCCTGCGCCGGGCGACCGCGGTCATCGCGAGCGCGCCGAGCGCGAACGGCCAGAGGCGCGGGCGCCGGCGCAGCGGCGACGGATTCCCGCGAAACGGCGTGAAGCGGGGTGTCTTCCTTCGGAGCGCGCGGTGCGCTAGGGACGGCCGATGCCGAGCGCGTCCTGTCTCTGCGGCGACGTCGGGTGGGAGGTCGAAGGCGCGATCCCCTTCATGTCGCACTGCCACTGCGGGCGCTGCCGGAAGGCGCACGGCACGGCGTTCGCGACCTACGTGACCGCGCTCGCCGACCGCTTCCGGACGACGCGCGGGGCGGAGCGGGTCGTCGGCTGGGAGTCCTCGCCCGGCTTCCTCCGGAAGTTCTGCGGGCGGTGCGGCTCCGTCGTGCCGGGCACCCCGGGCGGCGACGGGCAGGTCTTCCTGCCGGCCGGCAGCTTCCTCGACGACCCGGGCGTCCGTCCGATGCTCCACATCTTCGTGGCCTCGAAGGCGCCGTGGTACGAGATCCCGGACCAGCTGCCGCGCTTCGAGGCGTTCCCGCCGGGCATCGACGTCCCCGTCCTCCCCGATCGCCCGCCGGTCGACCCGCCGGGTCCGCTTCGCGGCAGCTGCCTCTGCGGCGCCGTCGCGTTCGTCGTGACCGGCCCGCTCGGCCCGCCGCGGAACTGCCACTGCTCGCGCTGCCGGCGCGCGCGCTCGGCGGCGCACGCCTCGAACGTCGGCACGTCCGTCGACGGCGTCCGCTTCACGCGGGGCGCCGACCTGCTCGCGAGCTACAAGGTCCCCGAGGCGAAGTTCTTCACGCAGACGTTCTGCCGGATCTGCGGCTCCAAGCTGCCCCGCGTGGACCCGAGCCGCAACTTGACGGTCGTGCCGCTCGGCGCGCTCGACGATGACCCCGGCGTCGGGCCGGCCATGCACATCTTCGTCTCCGCGAAGGCGCCGTGGTTCGAGATCGCGGACCGGCTGCCGCAGTACGCCGAGTACCCGCCGAGCGCGTGACGCGCTTGCCAGGGCCGCGGCCATCGCCTAGCTTCGCCGCGTGCCGCTCGACGTCCCGCCGGACTTCCTCGGTCGCGAGTTCGACCGCGCCGAGTACGGTCCCCTCACCGCCGAGGAGCTGATCGCCTTCGCGAGAGCGCTCGGCGAGACGGCGCCCGAGTACACGCAGCCGGGGCCCGACCTCATCGCCCACCCGACCTTCTGCGTCCGCTACAAGGGAAGCAGGTTCTACCCGGAGAACATGCCGAAGCACATCGACGTGCGGAGAGGCTTCGACGCCGGGAAGGACATCGCGCTCGGGGTTCCGGTCCGCCCGGGGGACACGATCACGGTGAGCGCGGCGGCGCACGAGCTCTACGAGAAGACCGGGCGCACCGGGAGCATGTACTTCGTCGTGATCCGGTTCACGATGACGAACCAGCGCGGCGAGACGGTCGCCGTCGTCGACAACCGCTTCATGCACCGCTGAGGCTCGGGTTCGTGGCCGCGCGCATCCGCTTCGAGGACGTCGAGGAGGGCGACGAGCTTCCAACCGTCGAGCTGTTCCTCGAGAAGGAGCAGGTGCGGGCCTACGCGCGCGCCGCGAACCAGTGGGCG
>DASRHG010000016.1:0-45997 GCA_035650655.1 Binatia bacterium
TTCTGATAGAGGAGCTCCGCGGTCACGTCGCCGATGTTCGGGATGGCGGTGAGGGACGCCCGCGCCCGCCGCGCCTCGTCCTCGGCCTCGGACTCGCTCCGCACGTCGAGCTTCCAGCCCGTGAGACGCGACGCGAGGCGCACGTTCTGCCCCTTCTTGCCGATTGCGAGCGACAGCTGATCGTCGGGGACGATCACCTCCATCGCGTGGTCGTCCTCGTCCATGATGATCTTCGACACGCGCGCCGGCGCGAGCGCGCGACAGACGTACTCCGCCGGGTCGCTCGTCCACGGGACGATGTCGATCTTCTCGCCGCGCAGCTCCTGCACGACCGCCTGCACCCGCGTGCCGCGCATGCCGACGCACGCGCCGACCGGGTCGACGTCGCTGTCGTTCGAGGTGACGGCGATCTTCGCGCGCCCACCCGGCTCGCGCGCCGCGCCCTTCACTTCGACGATGCCTTCGTAGATCTCGGGAACTTCCTGCTCGAACAGCTTCACGAGCAGCCCCGGGTGCGTGCGCGAGAGGACGATCTGGGGGCCCTTGCTCGTGAGCTCGACGTCGAGGATGTAGGCGCGGATGCGGTCGCCCTGGCGGTAGCGCTCGCGCGGGATCTGCTCCTTCTCCGGGAGGATGGCGTCGGTGCGGCCGAGGTTCACGATGATGTTCTTCTTCTCGAACCGCTGCACGATCCCCGAGAAGAGCTCTCCCTTTCGCCCCTTGAACTCGTTGTAGATGATGTCGCGCTCCGCGTCGCGCACGCGCTGGATGATGTTCTGCTTCGCGGCCTGGGCTGCGATGCGCCCGAACTTGTCGGCGGGCAGCTGCGCGAGGAGCTCGTCGCCGATCTGCGCCTCGGGGTCGAGCTTCGCGCGCGCCTCGGCGAGCGTCACCTGGTTCTCGGGATCGTCGACGGTGTCCACGACCGTCTTCACCTCGAACAGCTCGACCGCGCCGAGCTCGGTGTTGTACTGCGCCTCGATCCGCTTCTCGTGGCCGAACATCTTCTTGGCCGCGGAGAGCATCGCCTCCTCGAGCGCCTTCACGATGATCTGGCGGTCGATCCCCTTCTCCTTGCTCACCTGCTCGATGACGCGGTTCAGATCCGGCTGCATCCGTCCCTCCTCCTCAGACGTGCGCCTGGGACGGGCCCGCGGGCCGGTTGAAGTCGTATTCGACGTTCGCCTTCTCGATCTCGACGAACGGCACGACCACCGTGCCCGCGTCGGGATCCGCGACCGTCACGGCGTCGGCGGAGACGGCCTCGAGCGTGCCGTGAAACTGCCGGCGGCCGGCGATCGGGGCCCGGGTGCGAACACGCACGCGCTCGCCGATCGCCCGCCGGAAGTGCGGCTCGCGGATGAGCGGTCGGTTGAGTCCGGGCGAGGAGCACTCGAGCTGGTAGCGCCCGGGCACCGTGTCGTGCGCGTCGAGGAGGTCGCCCAGCTCACGCGAGACGCGCGCCAGCTGGTCGAGTGTGATGCCCCCTTCCGGGCGGTCGAGCAGGAGACGCAGGACGGCGCGCCCGCCCTCCGGGCGGTACTGCACGTCGATGAGCTCGAGCCCCGCCGTGAGGGCGAGGGGCTCCGCCAGCTCCCAGACGCGCTGGGTCACCGTGGCCCGATCCATGAACCTGCTCCTCGAAATAAAAAAGTGGGCAAGAGGCCCACTTTGGTGGTCAGTGAAGCCGAAAACGGCCTGATTTCATAACACGGCCCACCCTACCCCGCAACGGGCGAGCCGGCCTTGGTCAGGCGTACATCGCCTCGATCTCGCGGCGATAGCGCTCGGCGAGGACCTTTCGCTTCACCTTGAGGCTCGGCGTGAGCTCGCCCGTCTCGGTGGAGAGGTCGCGGGGGAGAATGTGGAAGTACTTGATCGATTCGTAGGAAGCGAGGTCCTCGTTCACGGCCGCGACTTCCTCCTCGAGGAGCTTCCGCACCGCGGGGTGCGCCGCGGTCGCCTCGGGGCCGTCGAGCCGGAGTCCCTGCGCCCGAGCCCACGCCTCGACCGCCTCTGCGTTGAGGGTGATGAGCGCGACGCAGTACTTCCGGTTGTCGCCGATCACGACCGCCTGGCTGACGTGCGGCTGCATCTTCAGCATGTTCTCGATCTTCTGCGGCGCGACGTACTTCCCGCCCGAGGTCTTGATCAGGTCCTTCTTCCGATCGGTGATGCGGAGGAAGCCGTCGGCGTCGAACTCCCCGATGTCGCCGGTGTGGAACCAGCCGTCCGCATCCCACGCCTCGGCCGTCGCCTCCGGCCGGCGGTAGTATCCCTGCGCGATGTTGTCGCCGCGCGCGAGGATCTCGCCGTCGTCCGCGATCCGAACCTCGCAGCACGCGAGCGGGCGGCCGACCGTCCCGAACTTGTAGTGCTCCGGCGTGTTCACGGTGAGCGCCGGCGTCGTCTCGGTGAGGCCGTAGCCCTCGAGCACGAGCAGGCCCGTCGCGTGGAAGAAGGCGGCGATCTCGGCCGCGAGCGGCGCGCCGCCCGACATCATGTAGCGGACGTTCCCGCCGAGCAGCGCGTGGATCCGCCGGAAGACGAGCCGATCGGCGAGCGCCACCTGGAGCGCGAGCGGCACCGGCAGCGGCTTCTTCTGCTGCTCGTGCCGGCTCCGCTCCCGTCCGACGCCAATCGCCCAGTCGAAGAGCGCGCGCTTGAGCGCGCTGCCCTCCGCGCGCGCCGCCTGCATGCGCGCGTAGAGCTTCTCGTAGATGCGCGGCACGGCCGGGACGAGGTGCGGCCGCGCCGAGGCGAGGTCGTCGACCAGCGTGTCGATGCTCCGCGCGAACGCCGTGACGGTTCCCGCCGCGATGCCCCAGTACTCGATCAGCCGTGCAAACGAGTGCGCGAGCGGGAGGAAGAAGAAGTCGACGTCGCCCGCCCTCCCGAGACCGAGCGGCAGCGTCGCCTCGACCGTCGCCAGGTGGTTCCCGTGGGTCTGGAGGACGCCTTTCGGCGGGCCGGTCGTTCCCGACGTGTACACGATCGTCGCGAGGTCCTTCCGCTCGATCGCGGCGACGCGTCGTTCGATCTCCGCCCGGCGGTCGCGCAGCACGGCCCGTCCCCGCTCCATGAGCGCGGCGAGGCTCGTCCCCGTCCCCGGGTCGCCCTCGATCGTGACCACGGCCTTCACGTCCACGCGCTGCGTGACGCCGTCCAGCTCGAAACCCTTCGTCACGACCTCGTCGATCTTCGCCCGCTGCTTCGCGTTCTCGACGAAGACGACGGAGCTCTCCGAGTTTGCGACGATGTAGCCGCACTCGGCGGGCAGGTTCGACGGATAGATGGGGACGGTGAGCGCCCCGCAGGCGAGGATCGCGAAGTCGATCTCCATCCACTCGGGGCGGGTGGCGGCGAGGAGCGCCACCCGATCGCCGGGGGCGACTCCGAGCTCGATCAGGCCCGCCGCGATCTCCAAGACGCGCTGCTCCATCGCCGCCCAGGACACCTCCTGCCATCCCTGGTCGGTCCGGAACCGGTAGCGCGGGCGGCTCGCGAGCTCGCGCGCGCGCGTGAAGAACATCTGCGGGAGACTCCGGAACGGCATGGGGCGCCTTCCTGGTCGCCCCCGCGTTCGGGGCGACCGCGGTCACCCTACATACAATAGATGGAATTTCGCCCTCAAGCCGCGTCCGCGGCCCGGGCTAGCGCGCGGCCTGGAGGTCGTGGAACGTGACCAGGTCTACGATCTGGTAGCTCCGCTTCCCGCTCGGCGTCTGCACCTCGACGTCGTCGCCGACGGCCTTGTTCACGAGCGCGCGGCCGAGCGGGGACGAGAGCGAGATCTGCCCCTTCGCGGCGTCCACCTCCTCGGGGAACACGATCTCGTACTCGACCGAGTTGCCGTCGTCGTCCTCGAGCGTCACCCGACTGCCGTACGCGACCACACCCTGCGGGATCGACGCGATGTTGTACATCGACAGCTCGCGAATGCGGCCCTCGAGCTGCGCGATCCGCGAGCGGACGAAGTCCTGGCGGTGCTTGGCCGCCTCGTACTCGGCGTTCTCGGAGAGGTCGCCGTGGGCACGAGCCGTCTCGAGCTCCTTCGGGAGCCTGTGCGTGAGCTCGTACTTGAGGTCGGCGAGCTCCTTCTTGAGACGCGTGAGGACGGGAAGCTCCATCGCTGCTCCTGCTAGGCGCGCGGCGGCTCGGCGAGGACCCGGCGCGCGATCTCGCTCGCCTGCTTGCCGTCGAAGCGGCCGGCGAACTGCTCGCGCAGCGCACCCATGACGGCACCCATCGTGCGCGCCTCTGGGTGCGCGGCAATGGCCCGGATCGCCTCTTCGAGGCGGGCGGCGTCGAGCTGAGCGGGCACGAAGGCCTCGAGCATCGCTCGCTCCGCGCGGTTCTGCTCGACGACGTCTTGCCGCCCCGCCCGCGCCGCGAAGCTCTCCGCCTCGTCGCGCTTGCGGATCTCGCGGCGCACGAGCTGAACGATCTCGGCCTCGGTGGGCGACGCCCCCTTCTTCTCGACCTTCAGGTTCTTGATGGCCGTGAGGAGGCCGCGCAGCACGTAGACGCGCGGCATGTCGCGCGTCTTCATCGCCCGAGTGAGCTCCTCCGCGAGACCGGCTTCGGTGGGGACGGACACGGGGACACCCTAGGAAGAAGCCGCGACCTTGTAAAGCCGCGTCGCCGGCATTGCATCGACCCGCCGGCGGAGGCAGAGTCGCGCTCCCGCCCGCGATCACCGATGTCGCGCTGGCTTCGCGTCCTCCTGGACGCCGTCTTCCCGCCCGCTTGCGAGGTGTGCGACGCGGGGCTTCCCGCGGGCGCGGCGGTCGCGCTCTGCGCGGCATGCCGCGCCGGAATGCCGCCGCCCCCGCCCGTGCAGTGCACCGTGTGTGGCGTCCCGGGCGCCTTCCCGGCCGGCGCGTGCCCACCGTGCCGCGCGCGCCCGCCCGCGTTTCGTCGCGCCCGCGCCGCAGCGCTCTACGTTCCCGATGCGCGCGGCGCGAACGCGGTCGCGATCGCCGTGCAGCGTCTGAAGTACGGCGGCCGCCGCCGGCTCGCGGCGCCGCTCGGGGCGCTCCTCGCCGCGCGATACCCCTTCGCGCGCGACGTCCTCGTCGTGCCCGTTCCCCTCCACCCGCACCGGCTCCGCGTCCGCGGCTTCAATCAGGCGGCGCTCCTTGCCCGCGCGCTCGCGCGTCGGCGTGCGCTCCCCGTCGCCGCCAGCGCCCTCGTCCGGACGCGGGCCACGGCGGCTCAGCCGGGGCTCTGCGCAGCCGCGCGGCGCTCGAACCTCCACGCGGCCTTCCGCGTCGCGCGTCCCGGGCTCGTCCGGGGCCGGTCGATCCTCCTCGTCGACGACGTGCTCACCACCGGGGCCACGGCCGATGCCTGCGCCGTCGCGCTGCGAATGGCCGGCGCGGCGTGCGTCGATGTCTACACCCTCGGACGCGCCCCGTGAGGCGGGCTCGCTTGAGGACGCCGTCCCCCCGGGGCTAAAGAGAGGCCGTGGTTGCGGCCGGCGCGCTCATCTCCGGTACGGGAACGAATCTGTGCGCGATCCTCGACGGCATCGCGGCGGGGCGCCTCGACTGCGCGATGCGGGTGGTCATTTCGAACCGCCCCGGCGCTGCCGGCCTCGCGCATGCCGCCCGCGCGGGCGTCCCGACGCGGGTGATCGAGCACGGCGCCTTTCCGAGTCGGGAGGCGTTCGACGCGGCGCTCGTCGAGGCGCTGCGGGCGGCGGGCGTCGAGCTGGTGGTCCTCGCCGGCTTCGACCGCCTGGTCACGTCCGTGCTGCTGCGCGCGTTCCCGCTCCGCGTGATGAACATCCACCCCGCGCTCCTGCCCGCGTTCAGGGGCCTCCACGCGCAGCGCCAGGCGCTCGAATACGGCGTGAAGATCGCGGGCGCGACGGTGCACTTCGTCGACGAGGACACGGATCACGGCCCCATCATCGTCCAGGCGGCCGTCGCGGTGCACCCCGACGACGACGAAGAGGCGATCCGCCGCCGGATCCTGGAGGTCGAGCACCAGATCTACCCGACGGCGATCCAGCTCTTTGCCGAAGGCCGCCTCACCGTGGAGGGGCGGCGGGTCGTGGTGCAGGGTCCTCGCCCCCCGCTGCCGCCCCCGCTGGTCCAATGGTGACGGCTCGGTGCCCGGGCGCGTCGCGGCGGCGTCCCGGGGGGTGGCTCCGTTGCTAGGTAGTGAATTTGTGTGTAGATAGGGCGTCGATCTTCCCTGGTGGAGGTGGAGCGGGAGCGGAAGACCGCACGGGCCCCGGACGGCTCGAGCGGAGGCGGGAGGAGGGATCGTTGCCGTGCAGCGGCGGGTCGGCCCGCGAGCACGGCACGACGATCGGGGATGATTCAGGCACGCGGAACTCGTTCGACCCGGGCCACGGGGCCGCGGAGAACACCGAGCGGCATCGGACGGGGGTCGACGGTCCGAGCGGAGCGCGGCGACGCGCTCCCGTCGAAGGGACGCGTGACTCGCACCCGCCGCGGCGCCGAGGCGCCCCTGCACGCGCCCACTCGCCTCGCGGAGGACGCGCGGTGAGCTCCCTCGAAGCCATCCTCGCCGAAGTGCGGTCGCTCGCGAACCGCGGCGACCACCGGACGATCGTCGCGCGCTACGGCACGATCGACGACACACCCGAGGAAGAGACCTGGAACTCGACCGAGCTCCTCTACGAGATCGGGCGGGCCTTCGGCATGCTCGGCAACGAGGAGAAGGTCGAGCGGTACCTACTGCGGTGTGCGGAGCTCGCACCGCGCCGCGCGGCGGTCTTCCACTGCGCGATCGGCTGGTACTTCCAGCGGAAGAAGAAGTGGACGAAGGCCGTCCGCTGGTACGACCGCGCCCTCACCTCCTTCCCCACGTATCACCTCTGCCTCTTTCGGCGCGGTTACTGCCTGGAGAAGCTCCACCGCCCGCGGGAGGCGGTGGAGGCGCTCCAGCGAGCGCGCGAAATCTGGGACCAGGCACCGCGCGAGCAGCGCCAGCGGGGTCGGGGTGTGCAGGTGCAGGTGCTCTTCCATCTGTCGCGCGGCCTGCGCGACCTCGGCGACTTCGACGCGTCGGCGGAGGCGCTGGACGCGTGCGCGGCGCTCGACCGCGAGAGCGAGCCGCCCGCGATCCGATGGGAGCACATGCTCGCGTGCCGGGGTGAGCTCCACCTTCGGCGCGGCGACTACGACGCGGCGCTCGCTGCGTTCACCGAGGCGCGCGACATCGACCCCACCTCGAGCTACATCTTCGAGCGCATCGGGCGCGTGCACGAGCTGCGCGGCGAGTTCGAGGCGGCGCGGCAGGCGTACGTGCACGCGACGACGCTCCCGCGCGGCTCCTTCGCGTTCCTGGCGCTCGGTCGCTTCCACATCCATTGCGTGCAGGACCTGCCCGCGGCCGCGGCCGCGCTGACCGAGGCGCTGCGTCGCGTACGCGTCGCGGAGCCGCTCATCCGGCTCGAGCTCGCGCGGCTCCAGATGGCGTGCGGGCGCCATCATGCCGCGCTCGCCCAGGTGGAGCGGGCGCTCGCGTGCCGGCGCGAGACCGGGTTCGCCGACGGCCTCCGGCTCGCCGTCGAGCTCGCGGAGCGGCTCGGCCGTCACGCCGACGCCGCCTCGTTCCTGATCCAGCTCGCGCGACTCACGCCCGACGATCCCAGGCTCGCCGAACGTGCGGCGGCGCACGCGGCGCGGCTCGACGAACCCACGCCGCCGGATCCGCCGCTGCCGCCCGAGCTCGCGTCGCTCGACGACGCGGCACTCGAAGCGCCGGGCCAGGAGCGGCTCGTCGGCGTCGTCGATCGGTTCTTCGAGGACAAGGGCTTCGGGTTCCTGCACTACGGACAGGGGCAGTCGATCTTCTTTCACGTGACCCAGTGCGAGGACGGCGCCGAAGGGATCGCGCCGGGGACGAAGATGACGTTCCTCGTCGGGCACAATCCGAAGAAGGGGAAGACGCAGGCGGAAGCGCTGCGGCGCATCGAGTAGCGCGGCGCGCGCGCCCCTCGCATTGCAAGCCTCATATCCCCACGGTATACGTCTGAAGAGCATCGCGTCGCGCATCCGCACGCGAACACACTCCGGTCCCCTCGCGGAACGGAGGAGGATCGACATCATGTCTGAGGGCGTAGCCGCCGGGACCAAGCGCGTCGAGCGACGCGACACCGTGGTCATCCGCTTCGCGGGCGACTCCGGAGACGGGATGCAGGTCACCGGCATGCAGTTCACCACGGAGTCGGCGCTTGCCGGCAACGACCTCGCGACGCTGCCCGACTTCCCCGCCGAGATCCGCGCCCCCGCCGGGACGCTTGCCGGCGTCAGCGCGTTCCAGCTGAATTTCTCGTCCTCCGAGGTGTTCACGCCCGGCGACGACCTCGACGTCCTCGTCGCGATGAACCCCGCGGCGCTCAAGGTGAACCTCGCGGATCTCAAGCCGGGCGGGGTCCTGATCGTCGATCGCGAGGGCTTCAACGACCAGAACCTCAGGAAGGCCGACTACGAGCGGAACCCGCTCGACGATGGCTCGCTCACGCGCTACCAGGTCTTCCAGGTCGACGTGACGAAGCTCACGACGACGGCGCTGAAGGACATGGGACTCAGCGCGCGCGAGGTGTTCCGCTGCCGCAACTTCTTCTGTCTCGGCATGACGTCGTGGCTCTATCACCGCCCGATCGAGGTGTCCGAGGCGTGGATCCGCGACAAGTTCAAGAAGAACCCGAGCATCGTCGAGGCGAACCTGCGCGCGCTCCGCGCCGGCCACAACTTCGCGGAGAACGCCGAGCTGTTCGCGGTCTCGTACGAGATCGCGCCCGCGAAGATCGCGCCGGGCAGGTACCGCAACATCACGGGCAACACGGCGACGACGCTCGGCTTCGTCGCCGCGGCGCAGCGCGCCGGCCGTCCCCTCTTCCTCGGCAGCTATCCGATCACGCCCGCCAGTGACGTCCTCCACGAGCTCTCGGCGCTCAAGCACTTCGACGCCCTCACGTTCCAGGCGGAGGACGAGATCGCCGGCGTGGGCGCGGCCCTCGGCGCCGCGTTCGGCGGCGCGATCGCGATCACGACGACCAGCGGCCCCGGCATGAACCTCAAGGCCGAGACGATCGGCCTCGCGCTGGCCGTCGAGCTGCCGCTCGTCATCACCGACATCCAGCGCGCCGGCCCCTCGACCGGCATGCCGACGAAGACCGAGCAGGCGGATCTCCTGATGGCGATGTATGGTCGCCACGGCGAGTCGCCCGTCCCGGTCCTCGCCGCCGCCACGCCGTCCGATTGCTTCACGACGGCGTTCGAGGCGGTGCGCATCGCGGTCAAGTACATGACGCCCGTGATCGTGCTGACCGACGGCTACCTCGCGAACGGCGCCGAGCCGTGGCTCATTCCCGATCCCACGTCGCTGCCCGAGATCAGGGTCGAGTTCCGGACGGATCCCGAGGGCTTCTTCCCCTACCTCCGCGACCCCGAGACCCTGTCGCGGCCGTGGGTCCGGCCCGGCACGCCGGGGCTCGAGCACCGCATCGGCGGTCTCGAGAAGGAGTACTTGACCGGCAACGTGAGCTACGCGCCGACGAACCACGAGCAGATGATCCGCGTGCGCGCGCGAAAGATCGCGGGCATCGCCCGCGAGATCCCGCCCCTCGAGGTCGTCGGACCCTCGAGCGGCCCGCTCCTGATCGTCGGCTGGGGGAGCACGTACGGCGCGATCACGCAGGCCGTCCGCGAGCTGCACCGCGGCGGCCACCCGGTCGCGCAGGTCCACCTCCGGTACCTGAACCCCCTGCCCTCCGACCTGGGCGACATCCTCTCCCGGTACGAGCGGGTCCTCGTCCCGGAGATCAATCTGGGTCAGCTCGTGCGCCTGCTCCGCGCCGAGTACCTGGTGGACGCCGTCGGCTTCAACAAGATCCAGGGCCGGCCGTTCAAGGTGGCCGAGATCGTCGAGCGCAGCCTCCGCCTGCTGAACGGCAAGGCGGCGGCGGAGGACCGTCAGCGATGAGCGCCGGAACCGAGCAGAAGCTCACGAAGAAGGACTTCGTCTCCGACCAGGACGTGCGCTGGTGTCCCGGGTGCGGCGACTACGCGATCCTGTCGCAGGTGCAGAAGGTGCTGCCGGAGCTCGGCGTGCCACGCGAGCGCATCGTGTTCATCTCGGGAATCGGCTGCTCGAGCCGGTTTCCGTACTACGTGAACACCTACGGCTTCCACTCCATCCACGGCCGCGCGCCGGCTATCGCGAGCGGGCTGAAGGCCTCGCGACCCGACCTGTCGGTGTGGGTCATCACCGGCGACGGCGACGCGCTCTCGATCGGCGGCAACCACCTGATCCACGTCCTCCGCCGGAACCTCGACGTCAACATCCTGCTCTTCAACAACAAGATCTACGGCCTCACGAAGGGCCAGTACTCGCCGACGTCGGAGGTCGGGAAGGTCACGAAGTCGACGCCCCTCGGCTCGATCGACCACCCGTTCGACCCGATCGCCCTCGCGCTTGGGGCCGAGGCGAGCTTCGTCGCGCGGAGCGTCGACGTCGAGGCGAAGCATCTCCAGGAAGTGCTCCGCCGCGCGCACCACCACAAGGGCGCGGCGTTCGTCGAGATCCTCCAGAACTGCAACGTGTTCAACGACGGCGCCTTCGAGCCGATGACCGACAAGGCGACGAAGCTCGACCACACACTCGTCCTCGAGCACGGCAAGCCGCTCGTGTTCGGGAAGAATCGCGATCGCGGCATCCGGCTCCGGAACTTCCAGCCGGAGGTCGTCGAGCTGGGCGGCGGCGTCGCCGAATCCGACCTCATCGTGCACGACGAGACGAACCCCGCGCTCGCCTACCTGCTCGCGCGCCTCGGGCCACCGCGCTTCCCGACCCCGATCGGCGTCTTCACCGCCGTCGCGCGGCCGTGCTACGAGGACGCGCTCCACGCACAGGTGGAGGCGGCGAAGACGAGGACGCCTCCCGACCTGGCGGCGCTCCTCGCCCGCGGCGACACCTGGGTCGTGTCCTGAGGCGGCCCGTCAGCCGCCGTCGCGGCCCCGCCACGCATCGCCGCGCGCGGGGTCCGGCGGAACGGTGCGGACGTCGTTCGGGAAGCAGTCGACGATGTAGTCGATGATGTCCTTCACCGAGACGATGCCGACGGCCACTCGGCGCGCGTCGACCAGCGGGACGTGCCGGAAGCCGCCGACGCTCATCTTGTTGAGCGCGTAGACGATCGGGTCCTCGAGGCGGAGCACCTCGGGATCGGGCGTCATCAGGTCGGCGACCGACCCGTCGAGCTCGCCCTCGTCGAGCTTCAGAAGCAGATCGCGCTCGGTGAGGATGCCGCGCAGCGGCTCATCGGCGCCGTCGGCGACGAGGATGCAGCCGATGCGGTGCTCGCGCATGAGGCGGATCGCTTCGCGCACGGTCGCCGAGCCCGGGAGCGTGAGCGGCACGTGCGGCTCGAGGAGCCGGATCGGCTCCCGGAGCATTCGCTGGTCGAGCACGCGTCCACCGGCGGCACCGCCAGCCACCGCTCGCTCCGACGCCGGCTCCTCCAGCAGCGCCAGATCCTCCTCGATCCACTCGTCCATGGCACGCCTCCTGAGTCCCCCGTGAGACCGTGCGGACGCGCGCAGTGTCCGCCCGTTCCCTCGTGCCTGTCAAGTCGGGAGGACGGTGAGCGTCTCGAGGACGCCTCGCGTGTGCGCCAGCTCGACTGCGCCCCGCCGCACGAGGTCGGCCAGCCGAGCGAGCCCGGCGACGTCGTCCACGTCGAACGTGCTCGCCACCCGGCGGACGCTCAGCCCGAGCGCGGCCGCGCGCGCCTCCGTCTCGGCGAGGACCCGCGCCGTGCCCCAGGCGACGCCGGCGAAGAGGGCCGGTAGAGCCGCCGCGAGCCCGATGAGCCAGTAGCCCCCGTCGGCCGCCGGTCCGAGCACGACGTCGGCTCCTGCGGCGAGCGCCCCCGCCGCGTCGATGATCGCCGGCAGCGCGACGTGCGGCGCGTCGGCCCCGAGGACGAGCACCGCACCCGCCCCTGCCCCGAGCTCGTCCGCGACCGCCCGCGCCATCCGCGCGCCGAGGTCCGCCCCCCGTTGTGGGACGCACCGCGCCCCACCCACGAGCGCCGCGAACGGGGCGTCGGCCGGGTCGACGGCCCACACGACCTCGTACGGGAGGGTCGCGAGCCGCGCGGCGAGGTCGAGGACGAACGCTCGCGCGAGCGCGACGGCCGCGTCCTCGCCGAGCGAGGCCGCGAGCCGCGTCTTCACCCGGCCGGGGGCCGGGTACTTCGCCATCACGACGACCCGGACGCTAGCGGCCGCTCGGCCGGAACGTCTTGAGGTAGCCGACGACGTCATCGATCTCGGCGTCGCTCAGCACGCCGTCGAACGGCGACATGAGCGTCCCCGGCTTGCCGTACTTCACGATCGCGTGCAGCTGCTCCGGGGTGCGCGTGCGCCAGAAGTCGAGGTCGCGAAAGTTGCGCGGCGGCGGTCGGAGCGCGGCGGCGGCGGGGCCGTCGCCCGCGCCCGTCGTCCCGTGGCACGGTGCACAGCGAAGGTCGTAGACGGCCTTGCCCGTTGCCGCATCGGCGGCATGGGCGGTCCGGGCGCCCGCGCTCGCAAGCAGCGCCGCGGCGAGCGCGGCGAGGCCCCGCGTCATTCGTTTCCGGCGACGAGCGCCGCGAGCCCGCCCTCCGCATCGAGCGCGGCGAGCTCCTGGAAGCCGCCAATCGACCGGCCGTCGATGAAGATCTGGGGCACCGTGCGCCGCCCGCTTCGCTCCATGACCTGCGCCCGGAGCGCCAGGTCCGTCTCCACGTCGAACTCCTCGAACGGGATGCCGCGCGTCGTGAGGAGCCGCTTCGCCGCCACGCAGTACGGGCAGCTCGAGGTCGTGTAGATCGCGACTCGCGCCATCGCCTTCGAAGCTAAACTGCGACCACACTCCAGGCAAGCACGCACCGGATCCGGTAGCGGGTGAGCTTGCGGGTCGTACCACAGAGCACGGCGGAGTGCTCCCGGAGACGACCAGGTGCACCACCATGTCCTTCGATGCGGCATGAGCGGCGTGTCGGTGGTGCGCTCGCCTCCGCGACGACTCCCCCGTGCTCCCGGGTCGGTCGTCGTCGCAAACTGGCCCACTACTCCGGATCCGTGCGCGTTGACTCCGCTGCCACCCGCCGTTAGCGTCGCGCGATGGCCGACCCGCGCGTCGCGGAGACCTTCAACCGCCTGGTCGACATCATGCACCGGCTCTACGGGCCCGGCGGGTGCCCCTGGGACCGCGAGCAGACGCCGGAGACGCTCCGCCCATACCTTCTCGAGGAGGCGTACGAGGTGATCGAGGCGATCGACGCGGGCGAGCCCGAGAAGCTGCGCGACGAGCTCGGCGACCTCCTCCTCCAGGTCGTCTTCCAGGCCGAGCTCGCGTCCGCCGCGGGTCGCTTCACGATCGCCGACGTCGCCCACGCGATCGCCGAAAAGCTCGTCCGGCGCCACCCCCACGTCTTCGGCGACGTGCAGGTCCGGGACGCCGAGGAGGTGATCCGGAACTGGACCCGCATCAAGCACGAGGAGCGCCGCAGCGCCGGCGAGTCGGACGACGCCTTCGGCGCGGTCCCGAAGGTGCTCCCGGCGCTCGTCCGCGCCGAGGAGCTCGGCGAGAAGGCGGCGCACCAGGGGCTCGACTGGGCCAGCGCCGAGGAGGTGCTCGCGAAGGTGCGCGAGGAGGTCGACGAGCTCGCGGCGGCCGTCCGCGGCGGCGACCGCGGCGCGATCGAGCGCGAGCTCGGCGACTTGCTGCTTGCGGTGACGAGCGTCGCGCGGCACACCAGGCTCTCGGCGGAGCTCGCGCTGGCGGCGGCGAACCGGCGCTTCGTCGCCCGCGCCCGGCACGCGATCGCCGCCGCGCAGGCGGCGGGTACTCCGCTCGGCGACCTCGATCCCGCCGCCGTCGAGCGGCTCTGGACGGAGGCGAAGCGCGCGCTCGCCGACCGATGAGGGGGCCTTCGCATTGACCCCTCCCGACCCCCGTGGTAACGAGGCTCCCCCGTGGCCAATCATCCGTCGGCGCTGAAGCGCCACCGCCAGAGCGAGAAGCGCCGCCTGCGCAACCAGGCGATCAAGACCCGCCTCCGGCACCTCGTGCGAGAGGTCCGCACCGCCCTCTCCGCCCGTGACGCCGATGCCGCCGCGAAGACGCTCGCGACGGCGGCGCGCGCGCTCGACAAGGCGGTGACGAAGGGCGTCCTCCACCGCAACAGCGCCTCCCGCAAGATCGCCCGGCTCGCGCGCGCCGTCAGCCAGCTGCCGGCCGCCGCGGCTCGCTAGCGATCTCGAGCAACGCGGCCTCGAAGACGGCCGCCGCCGGCCGCGAGCTCTTGAGTTCGAGGTCGAGACGCTCGAGGACGACGAGCGCGTGGGCGAGATCGCGTGCCCGGCCCCGCCCGCGCTGCTTGGCGACGAGCCATCCCGGCATGCCGAGCCGGCGGCCGATCTCCTCGGCGTCGAGGCCGGCCTCCGCGAGCTCCGCGACGTGGAGCGCGCGACGCAGATTCGCGGCCAGGAAGGCAACGACGCGGATCGGCGGCTCGCCCTCGGCGAAGAGACGCCGCAGCACGTGCGCCGCACCCGCGAGGTCCGCGCGCCCGAGCCGGTCGGTCAGCTCCTCGACGCCGTGCGGTCGGACCGCCGCGACGACGGCGCGCACGTGCGACGCGTCGATCCGCTTCCCCGGGCCGGCGTAGAGTGAGATCTTCTCGACCTCGCTCGCGATCGCGCCGAGGTCGGGACCGGTCCGATCGACGAGCTCCTCGGCCGCGGCCGGCGCGACCTCGTGACCGCGCTCGCGCGCGAGCCGTCCCACCCACGGCACGGCCGCGCGCCGGTCCGTGATCGCCGGGAAGGCGTACGCGGCGCCCGACCGCAGGCAGGCGGCGAAGAGCCGCCGCCGTTGGTCGGCCGTCCGCGCGACGAGCACGAGCGAGCCGCCGGCGCCGAGCGTCGGGAGCCGGTCGAGGATCGCCGTCTGCGCCTCGTCCCCGAGCGCCTCGGCGCGCCGCACGACGAGGACCTGCGGACCGCCGAAGAGCGGCGGCGACGCCAGGTCCTCCAACGCCGGGCCGAGCCGCTCGCCGTCCTGGTCCGCCCACACGGTGTGCCACGTGCCCGGGCCGCCTGCCGGCAGGAGCCGCGCGCGCAGCATCGCGAGCGCCCGGTCGACGAGGAACGTCTCCTCGCCGTGGAGCAGGTAGTACGGCCGGACGGCCTCGCGGGCGAGCGCCGCGAGCGGATCGGACGCGTCGAGCGCCCCGCCGCGCCCGCGCCGCACGGTGCTCAGAAGCCCTCCATCGTCTGGGAATAGATGTCGCGCGCGAGGGACTTGACCAGGTCGCCGGTCGCTTCGCGCCGGCGCGTGTCGCCGAGCTGTGCGTTCGTCAGATCGATCAGGTCACGCACGTTCATCGTGCCGCGTTGGAAGTGCGGCGAGCTGGGGATGACGACGCCGCTCACCGACGCGAAGTCCACCTGCTCGCTCAGCGTCCGGTTCTCGTAGAGCGTCTTGCCCGTCTCGCGCTCGGTGAGGGCGAACCGCGCCCGGATGACGACCAGGTACTGGAGCGGCTCGTCGAGCCCGCTCGCGGTCACGGGATACGCCTCGAACCCGGTCACCGTCGCGGTGAGCGCCACGTCGCCCTCGCCCTCCTCGACGACGCGCAAGAGGCCGTGCCGGCGGAACTCGTCCTCGACGGCGTTGTGGAGCTGCACGTCGATTCCCGTCGCCGGCGTGCGGTTCTCGAACGAGCGGATCTCGATCGTCCGCGCCGTTTCGGGGACGGCGCCGCGGCCCGCGAGGTGGTACCCACACCCCGCCGCGACGACGAGCGTCAGGGCGGCGAGCACCCTCATACGACGAGGCTCACGAGCCGACGCGGCACGACGACCTGCTTGCGGATCGGCCGTCCGCCGACGTGCGCCTGCACCTGCGCTTCGGCGAGCGCGGCCGCGACGACGTCCGCCTCGCTCGCGTCTGCCGGGACGACGATCCGCCCGCGGAGCTTCCCGTTCACCTGCACCGGCATCTCGATGGTCTCACGCACGAGCGCCGCCGGATCGGCCTCGGGCCACCGTTCGGCCGCGAGTGGGGTCGGGTGCCCCGCGACCTCCCACAGCTCGTGCGTCACGTGCGGCACGAACGGCGCGAGCAGGCGCAGCGTCGTGTCGACGGCCTCGCGGAGGACGGCCGGATGCGCCGCCGCCGCGGCGGCCTCGCCGATCCCCGTCACCAGCTCCATCACGGCGGCGATCGCGGTGTTGAAGTGCAGGCGCGCGACGACGTCGTCGGTGACGCGTGCGATCGTGCGATGCGTGAGCCGGTGGAGGTCGCGATCCGCGGGGGACGCGTCGGGCGGCACGGGCGTTCCCGGAGGCGCGAGCCGCGGGACGAGGCCGTGCACGAGCCGCCAGAGGCGGTTCAGGAACCGGGCCATCCCTTCGACACCCTGGTCGCTCCAGTCGAGGTCCTTCTCGGGGGGCGCCGCGAAGAGGCTGAAGAGCCGCGCCGTGTCGGCTCCGTAGCGCTCGACGAGGTAGTCCGGATCGACCACGTTCCCCTTCGACTTGCTCATCTTCGCGCCGTCCTTGATGACCATCCCCTGCGTGAGGAGATGCTCGAACGGCTCGTCGACGGCGAGAAAGCCGAGATCGCGGAGCACCTTCGTGAAGAACCGCGCGTAGAGGAGATGGAGGACCGCATGCTCGATGCCGCCGACGTACTGGTGAACGCCGGTCGTGCCGAGCCAGTACGCGGTCTCGCGCGGCTCGAACGGGACGGCCGTGTCGCGCGGCGAGCAGTACCGCGCGAAGTACCACGACGACTCGACGAACGTGTCCATCGTGTCCGTCTCGCGGCGCGCGGGGCCCCCGCACCGCGGGCAGCGCGTCTCGACGAACGCCGCGTGCGTGGCGAGCGGCGAGCCGCCCGTCCCGGTGATCACGACGTCCTCGGGCAGCACGACGGGCAGCTCGCGCTCGGGCACGGGCACGGTACCGCAGCGCTCGCAGTACACGACGGGAATGGGCGCGCCCCAGTAGCGCTGACGGGACACGCCCCAGTCGCGAAGCCGATAGGAGACGGTCGGGCCGCCGAGGCCGCGCGCCGCGAGCGCGCTCGCGATCCGCGCCTTCGCCGCCTCGTTCGGGAGCCCGGTGAACTCCCCGGAGGCGACGAGGCGGCCGGGCCCGTCCCACGCCGCCGTCATGCGGCCCGGGTCGAGGGGCGGTGCCTCGGGCTGGACGACCACCTCGATCGGCAGCCCGTACGTCCGCGCGAACTCGAAGTCGCGCTGGTCGTGGGCGGGGACCCCCATGACGGCCCCCGTCCCGTACTCCATCAGCACGAAGTTCGCGACGAAGATCGGGATGCGCGCGCCCGTCATCGGATGGCGGCAGAAGGCTCCCGTCGCCACGCCCTCCTTCCCCTGCGAGCGCTCCGTGCGTGCCGTCGCGCGGACGCGCGCGACGAAGGCCTCCACCACCCGCGCTGCCGGCGTCCCGGCGACGAGTGCCGGCACGAGCGGGTGCTCGGCCGCGAGGCTCATGAACGTGACGCCGAACAGCGTGTCGGGCCGGGTCGTGAAGACGGCGATCGCGCCGTCGCGCCCTTCGAGCGGGAAGCGGATCTCGGCGCCGACGCTGCGGCCGATCCAGTTCCGCTGCATGGTGACGACCCGCTCCGGCCAGCCGGTGAGCCGGTCGAGGTCCCGCAGGAGCTCCTCGGCGTACGCGGTGATGCGGAAGAACCACTGCTCGAGCTCGCGCTCGGTCACCTCTCCGTCACACCGCCAGCACCGCCCGTCGATCACCTGCTCGTTCGCGAGCACCGTGCCGCACGCCTCGCACCAGTTGACGATCGAGCGACGCTTGTACGCGAGGCCGTGCTCGAGCATGCGGAGGAAGAAGAGCTGCTCCCAGCGATAGTACGCCGGGTGGCAGGTCGCGATCTCGCGGGCCCAGTCGTACGAGAAGCCGAGCCGGCGGAGCTGCGCGCGCATGTGCGCGATGTTGTCGTACGTCCAGCGTGCGGGGTGGACACCGTGCTGGATCGCGGCGTTCTCCGCCGGAAGGCCGAACGCGTCCCACCCGATCGGGTGCAGCACCTCGAAGCCCTGCATGCGCCGCTGGCGCGCGATCACGTCGCCGATCGAGTAGTTCCGGACGTGCCCCATGTGGATCTTCCCCGAGGGGTACGGGAACATCTCGAGGACGTAGTACGGCGGGCGCGCCGGGTCCGGATGCGCCGCGAACGCGGCCGTCTCCGCCCACCGCCGCTGCCACTTCGCCTCGACCGCCTGCGGGTCGTACCGCACGACCCCGTCCGCCTCCCCGCGGCTCACTCCGCCTCCTTCGCCTTCTCCTTCACGCCGAGCACGGCGGCGACGTGATCGAGGACTCCGTTCACGAACGCGGGCGAGTCTTCGCTCCCGAAGCGCCGCGCGATCTCGATCGCCTCGTTGATGGTGACCGACGCCGGGATCTCCGGTCGCGCGAGCAGCTCGTAGGTGCCGAGGCGCAGCAGCGAAAGGTCGACGCGCGAGAGACGCGGCAGGCGCCAGTGCTCCGCGCTCTCGCTGATCAGCGCGTCGACCCGCTCGCGGTTCGCCCGCACGCCCTCGACCAGCTCGCGCGCGAAGCGCACGGCGTCGTCCGCCGCGGCGGCCTGCGCCCAGAAGAGCCCGAGGCTGCGGCTCGCGTCGGCCTCCGGCGTCATCTCGAGCTGGTAGAGCGCCTGGAGCGCCAGCTCGCGTGCCTCGCGTCGCTCGCCCATGGCCGCGTCAGTACCGATGCAGCACGCGCAGCATCTGGACCATCTCGAGCGCCGTGACGGCCGCCTCGAATCCCTTGTTGCCGCGGTCGCCGCCCGCGCGCGCGAGGGCCTGCTCGACGGTGTCGGTCGTGAGGACGCCGAACGCGAGCGGCAGGTCGTGGCGGCGGCTCACCTCCGCGATCCCGCGCGCGGCCTCCCCGGCGACGAACTCGAAGTGCGGCGTCTCGCCCCGGATGACGGCGCCGAGGCAGATGATCGCGTCGTAGCGGCCGGTTGCCGCCAGCCGCTGCGCGCAGAGCGGGAGCTCGAACGCGCCCGGAACGGTCGCGACGTCGATCGCGTCGCCCGCGACCCCGTGCTTCTCCAGGGCCTCGAGCGCGCCCGCGAGGAGCCGATCCGTGACGCTCTGGTTGAAGCGCGCGAGGGCGACCGCGATGCGGAGGCCTTCCCCGCTCGGTGCCGCTTGCAGCTGTCGGGGCATGAGACGGCCTTCGGTCGTGCTCACGTGGTTCGGTTGAGCCCGGACAGCAGGTGGCCGAGCTTCGCCTGCTTCGTGCGGAGGTATTCGATGTTTCCGGCGCGCGGCGGCACCTCGAGCGGCGCCCGCGCGACCACCTCGACCCCGTAGGACTGGAGGCCGCCGATCTTCTGGGGGTTGTTCGTCAGGAGGCGGACGCGCCGCACGCCGAGGTCGCGGAGTATCTGCGCGCCGAGCCCGTAGTCGCGGAGGTCCTCGCGGAAGCCGAGCTCGAGGTTCGCCTCCACGGTGTCGCGGCCCTGATCCTGGAGCGCGTAGGCCCGGATCTTGTTCGCGAGGCCGATGCCGCGCCCCTCCTGGTGGAGGTAGACGAGCACGCCCCGACCAGCCTCGGTGATGAGACGCACCGCCTGCTCGAGCTGCTCGCCGCAGTCGCAGCGTTCGGAGCCGAAGACATCGCCGGTGAGACACTCCGAATGCATGCGGACGAGCACCTCGCCGTCGCCCTGCACGTCGCCGAGCACGAGCGCCATGTGCTGGTGCTGGTCGATGCTGTTGTCGTACACGATCGCGCGGAAGGTCGGGCCGTCGCGAAGGGGCACCATCGCCTCGGCGACGCGCCGGACGAGCGTGTCGGAGCGGAGGCGCATGTGGACGACGTCGGTGATGCTGACCGTGGCGAGGGCGTGGGCGGCCGCGAGCGCCGCGAGCTCGGCGGCCGTCGCGAGGTTCCCGCTCGCGCCGAGCACGCCGCACACGACGGCCTCGGGCCCGACGCTCGCCAGGCGCGCGACGTCGCTCGCGGCCTCGGGCAGCGCGGCGCGGACGAGCGAGCCGCCGGGCGCGGCCTGGATCGGCGTCACGTGCCCGGGCATGACGAGGTCGGCGGGGGTCGCATCGGGCGCGACCGCGGCGTGGATCGTCGTCGCGCGGTCCGCGGCGCTGATCCCCGTCGACACGCCGGTCCGCGCCTCGATCGAGGCGCCGTACGCCGGCAGCGCGCCGGAGGGGTCCCGCGCCATGAGCGGAATCCCCAGCTGGCGCATCCGCTCCGGCGGGAGCACGAGGCACACGAGACCGCGGGCGTGGCGCGCCATGAAGTTGATCGTGTCGGGAGTGACGCGTGCGGCGGCACAGGCGACGACGGCCTCGGGCGGCTCGGCGGCCGTGTCGACGACGATGAAGCATTCGCCGGCGCGCACGCGCTCGAGAAAACCGGGCTTCAACCGGTCCGGCGGCATCGCGGGCAACCCTACCGCGCCCCTCCGCGCGAGGCAAAGGCCTCCGGGCCCGGGACGCTCATCGAAGCCGCCCTTCGAGGACGAGGTCTTGGCCGATCCGCGCGACGGCGACCCCGTGCACCGGCACCGCCTGCGCCGCCCGGCGGCGCCCGAGCGCCCCGATCGCGGGCACACCGTCGCCCCCGAGGAGCCGGGGCGCGACGAACAGGACGAGGCGGTCGACCGCGCGCGCACGGATCGCGGCCGCCGCGACGTCCGCGCCGCCCTCGACGAGGACGGAGGTGAGCCCCCGCGCCCCGAGCGCGCGCACGACGCGGCCGAACGGGACCCGCTCGCCGCGCGCGGGCAGCAGGATCACCTCGACGCCGCGCCGGCGCAGCGCGGCCACCCGCGACGGCGGCGCGCCCGCCGGCGCGACGATCCACGTCGGCGCGCCGTGCCCCCGAAGCACCCGCGCTCGCGGCGGGAGGGCGAGCCGGCGTCCGGCGAGGACGACGCGGATCGGGTCGCGGCCCCCCGGAAGCCGGCAGGTGAGCCGCGGGTCGTCCGCGCGCACGGTCCCGGCGCCGACGAGGACCGCGTCCGAGACGTCGCGCAGCCCGTGCGCGAGACGTCGTGCCGCGGGGCCGGTGATCCAGCGCGCGTCGCCGCCGGCGGCGGCGATGCGGCCGTCGAGCGTCGTCGCGAGCTTCAGGGTGACGAGCGGCCGTCCGCGCCGGATCCGGGACACGTAGCCCGCGACCAGCCGGCCGGCCTCCGCCGCCCCCGGTCCGACGACCACCTCGACGCCGGCGCGCCGGAGCCGGGCGATGCCGCGGCCGCGGACGCGCGGATCCGGGTCGGCCATCGCGACGACGACGCGGCGGAGCCCGAGCGGCAGGAGCGCGTCCACGCAGGGCGGCGTCCGCCCGAAGTGCGTGCAGGGCTCGAGCGTCACGTAGAGGGTCGCGCCGCGCGCCCGCGCCCTGGCGCGGCGGAGCGCCTCCACCTCCGCGTGCGGCAGGCCGGCGCGCCGGTGGAAGCCTTCGCCGACGATCCGGCCGCCGCGAACGAACACCGCGCCGACGGGCGGGTTCGGGAACGTGCGCCCGAGGCCCCGCGCCGCGAGCGCGAGCGCCCGCGCCATGAACCGATCGTCCGCGGCGGCGAGGCTCTGCACGCCGCGGCCCCCACCGCGGCGCCGCGTCACGCGTGCCGGCGCTTCCGGGCGCCGCTCGCCCGCCGCGCGCCGGCCTTCGCCGGTCGGACGCGGCGCTCGGCGATCAGGTCCTCGAGCTCGCGCATGAACTCGTGCACGTCGCGGAACGACCGGTAGACGGACGCGAAGCGGACGTACGCGACCCCGTCGAGCTCGTGCAGGCCGCGCATGACGAGCTCGCCGATGTCGCGGCTCGTCACCTCCTTCTCGCCGGTCTCCTGGAGCTGCCGCTCGATGCCGTCGACGAGCGCCTCGATCGTGTCGATCGAGACCGGCCGCTTCTCGCACGCGCGCTTGAGCCCGTTCACGATCTTCGCGCGCTCGAACGGCTCCCGCCGGCCGTCCTTCTTGACGACCATCGGCAGCGCGTCCTCGACGCGCTCGTACGTCGTGAAGCGACGGCCGCACCGCTCGCAGTGCCGGCGACGGCGGATCGCGTCGCCCTCCTTGCCGAGCCGCGAGTCCACGACCCGGTTCTCGAGGTCGTGGCAGAAGGGGCAGCGCATCGATCAGGCGCGCCGGTCGGGGTAGATCGGGAACCGGGCGCAGAGGTCACGCACCTCGTCACCGAGCGCGCCGAGCGCGCGCGCGTCGCCCACGTGCTCGAGCCCGCGGCGGATGAAGTCCGCGATGACGTCCATCTCCGGCTCCCGCATCCCGCGCGACGTGACGGCGGGCGTGCCGATGCGGACGCCGCTCGTCACGAAGGGCGGGCGCGGGTCGAAGGGAACGGCGTTCTTGTTCACCGTGATGCGCGCCCGGTCGAGCGCCTCCTGCGCGACCTTGCCGGAGATCTCCGCTCCCCGGAGGTCGAGGAGCATCAGGTGGTTGTCGGTGCCGCCGGACGCGAGCCGGAACCCCCGGCGCGCGAGGGCGTCGGCGAGCGCCTTTGCGTTCGCGACGATCTGCCGCTGATACGCCCGGAACGCCGGCTGTGCGGCCTCGTGGAGCGCGACCGCCTTCGCCGCGATCACGTGCATGAGCGGGCCGCCCTGATTGCCGGGGAAGACCGCGCTCGCGAGCGACTTCGCATACGCCTCGCGCGCGAGGATCATGCCGCCGCGCGGGCCGCGCAGCGTCTTGTGCGTCGTCGTCGTCACGAACTCGCAGTGCGGGACGGGCGACGGGTGGATCCCGGCGGCGACGAGACCCGCGAAGTGCGCCATGTCGGCGAACACCGTCGCCCCGATCTCGTCGGCGACGCGCCGGAAGGGCTCGAAGTCGATCGCGCGCGGGTAGGCGGAGTGGCCGACGACGATCATCTTCGGCCGCTCCTTGCGGGCCAGGGCCGACACCTGGTCCATGTCGATCCGCCCGTCGGACTCGCGGACGCCGTACGGGACGACGCGGAAGAACTTTCCCGAGAAGTTGACCGGGCTCCCGTGCGTCAGGTGCCCGCCGTGCGAGAGGTTCATCGCGAGGATGGTCGCGCCGGGCTCGAGCTGCGAGAAGTAGACGCACATGTTCGCCTGCGAGCCCGAGTGCGGCTGGACGTTCGCGTACTCCGCGCCGAAGAGCGCCTTCGCCCGCTCGATCGCGAGCGTCTCGATCTCGTCGACGAACTCGCAGCCGCCGTAGTAGCGCTTGCCGGGGTAGCCCTCCGCGTACTTGTTGGTCAGGACCGATCCCTGCGCCTCGAGGACGGCCTCGCTCACGACGTTCTCGGACGCGATCAGCTCGAGGTTGTACTGCTGGCGCTCGGTCTCGCGCCGGATGGCGGCGAAGACCGCCGGATCGGTGCGCTCGAGGGGCGTCACCGGAGCGCCCCCTCGGCGCGGCGCGTGCCGAGCTCGCGCTCGAGCGCCGCGATCTGGTCGACGCGCCGCTGGTGCCGGCCGCCCGCGAAGGGCGTCTCGAGGAAGATGCGGACGAGCTCGCGCGCGTGGAACGGCGCCACCAGCCCGCCGCCCAGCACGAGCACGTTCGCGTCGTTGTGCTCGCGGGCCATGCGCGCGGAGAGCGCCTCCGTCACGAGCGCGGCACGGACGCCGGGGAACTTGTTCGCGACGATCGACATGCCGATGCCGGTCGTGCAGACGAGGATGCCTCGGGCGGCCTCGCCGCGCGACACCCGCTCCGCCACGACGCGCCCGTAGCCCGGGTAGTCGACCGAGGCGTCGCCCATCGCCCCCACGTCGAGCACCTCGTCGCCCCGCTCGCGGAGGTAGGCGACGACCGCGCTCTTGAGCGCGACCCCGCCGTGGTCGGAGCCGATCGCGATCACGCGCGGCGCCTCACTTGTGGCTCTCGATGTAGTTCACCACGTCCTGGACGGTGCGAATCTTCTCCGCCTCCTCGTCCGAGATCTCCATGTCGTACTCCTCCTCGAGCGCCATCACGAGCTCGACGATGTCGAGGGAGTCCGCGCCGAGATCCTCGATGAAGGAGGCTTCGGGCGTGACCTCTTCCTCGCTCACGCCGAGCTGCTCGCAGATGATCTCCTTCACCTTCTGCTCCACCGTCGATGCCATCAGGTCCTCCTGAGCATCCGGGGGCCCGTCCGGTGCTCGTCGACGTCCGGGGTGGGATCAGACATAGAGCCCGCCGTTCACTCTCAGCACGTGGCCCGTGATGTAGCCCGCCCCGGGCGAGGCGAGGAACGCGACCGACTCGGCCACTTCCTCCGGGGTCGCGACGCGGCCCGCCGGAATGACGTTTTCGTAGAACGCCTTCTGCTCGGGGCTGAGCGCCGCCGTCATGTCGGTTTCGACGAACCCCGGCGCGACGGCGTTCACGGTGATGCCGCGCGACGAGAGCTCCCGCGCGAGCGACTTCGTCAGGCCGATGACGCCCGCCTTCGCGGCGGCGTACGCCGCCTGCCCTGCGTTGCCCATCTCCGCCACCACCGACGCGAGATTGATGATCCGACCCCATCGGTTGCGGATCATCGCTCGCGCCGCCGCCTTGGTACAGTGGAATACGCCCGTCAGGTTGATCCGCAGGCCCCGCTCCCAGTCGTCCTCCTTCAGGCGAAGGAGCAGTCCATCGATCGCCAGGCCGGCGTTGTTGACGAGAATATCAATTCTGCTTGCTCGGTCAACGATGTTTTGGACAGCGGACCGCACGGCCGCCGCGTCGCCGACGTCGAATCGCACCGCCGTGGCGACGCCGCCCGCAGCGCGGATGCGGGCGACGGTCTCGTCGGCCGCCGCCGCGTTGCTCACATAGTTGACCGCCACCTCGGCACCGTCCGCCGCGAGCCGGCATGCCACCGCCCGCCCGATGCCGCGCGACGCGCCCGTGACGAGCGCCACCCGTCCGGCGAGCGGCAGGCTCACGCGAGCGCCTCCCGGGCCTTCGCGATGCCGTCGACGTCCCCCGCCGCAAGGGCTCGGAGCTCCGGGACGATGCGGCGGAGGAGGCCGGCGAGGACCCGCCCGGGTCCGACCTCGAGGATCGCCGTCGGCGCGACGGCGGCGACGACGTCCCGGACCGTTTCCTCCCAGCGAACGGGGGCGGTCACCTGCCGGACGAGGAGGTCGCGGATCTCGGCGGCGCCCGTGACGCGTCGCGCCTCGACGCTCGTCCAGACCGGGACCCGGGGCTCGCGGAACGCGACCCGCGCGAGATGCCGCGCGAGACCCACGGCCGCCGGCTCCATGAGCGCGCAGTGGAACGGGGCGCTCACCGCGAGGGTCTGCGCGCGCCCGCGCCGTGCCTCCGCGAGCGCGACGAGCCGCGCGACGGCGCCCGCGTGCCCCGAGACGACGACCTGCCCGCCCCCATTCAGGTTCGCGGGCGCGAGCACCTCGCCCGCGGCCGCCTCGCGGCAGAGCGCGGCGACGACGTCGGCCTCGAGCCCCATGACCGCCGCCATGGCGCCGACGCCGTTCGGCACCGCGGCCTGCATGAGCCGCCCGCGCTCGCGGACGCCGACGACCGCGTCGCCGAGCGTGAGCACACCCGCCGCGACCAGCGCCGACCACTCCCCGAGGCTGTGGCCGCAGACGGCCGCGGGTCGCAGCCCGGCCGTCGCCTCGAGCACGCGGTATGCCGCGACGCTCGCCGTCAGGATCGCCGGCTGGGCGTGCTCCGTGAGTCGGAGCGTCTCCTCGGGTCCCTCGAAGCAGAGCCGCGTGAGCGCCGTCCCGAGCCGGTCGTCGGCCTCCTCGAAGGTCTGCCGGGCGGCCGGAAACGCCGCGGCGAGATCGCGGCCCATCCCGACCCGCTGCGAGCCCTGGCCGGGGAAGAGGCAGGCGACGGTGGCGATCTACCCTTCCCCCGTCTCCACGACCTTGCGGCCCCGGTACGTCCCGCAGTGCGGACACGCGCGGTGGCGCAGGGTCGGCTCCCCGCACTGCGGGCATGCGATCACGTGCGGCGCGGCGAGGGCGTCGTGGGCACGGCGCTGGTCGCGCTTGCTCGCCGACGTCCGGCGCTTCGGTACGGCCATGGATGCTCTCCTCCTCCTCCCCGGCTCACTTGCCGCGGACGAGCGTGTGTAGGACGCCCAGCCGCGGGTCGGGCTCACGGGCGGGGCAGCCGCAGGGGCCGGCGTTCAGGTTGGCGCCGCAGCGCGGGCAGAGCCCGAGGCACGCCTCGCCGCAGAGCGGTCGCGTCGGCAGGGCGAGGATCGCCTGCTCGTCGACGAGCGGGGTGAGATCGATCTCGTCGCCCTCGTAGGTGCTGAGCGCCATGTCCTCGGCGGTGAGCCGCGCGGACTCGGGGCCGCCCGCCGTCCGCGGCATGAGCACGAAGCGGAACTGCTGGTCGAGCGGGAAGCGGTACTCCTCGAGGCAGCGCGCGCACGTCCCGACGACGGTCGCGTGAATCGCGCCCTCGAAGAACACCTCCAGGCCGGCGCGATGGTACGCCACGTCGACCTGGTAGCCCTCCGGCACCCGGTAGTCATGCGCGCCGCGCGCGAGCGCCGCGTTCAGCGCCGCGACTTCCTCGGTGTACGTGAGCTCCTTCGGCGCCGCTTCGATGTCGTCCAGCGGGATCTTCATGTGCGCGGAGAAAGGCGAAGGGTAGCCACGCGACGGAACCGCGTCAACGGCGCGGCGCGGAAGGGCGCCCCTCACTCGTCGTCCCCCTCCCCGGGCACCAGGCCCGCCGCGCGCTCCACGCGCCGCAGGCGGCGGAACACCTCGGGGAGGCGCGACATGCTGACGGTGACGCGCCGCCAGAGCCGGGCCTCCATCGCCGGGTAGCCCGAGTACACGCCGCCCGCCGGGATGTCCTGGTGCATTCCCGCCTGCGCGCCGATCTGTGCGCCGTCGCCGATCGCGAGGTGTCCCGACGCACCCGCCTGCCCGCCGATCATGACCCGCGCCCCGACCGTCGTGCTCCCCGCGAGCCCCGCCTGGCCCGCGAAGAGGCAGTGCGGGCCGATCCGGCAGCCGTGCCCGATCATCACGAGGTTGTCGATCTTCGTCCCCCGCCCGACGACCGTCGCGCCGAGCGCCGCGCGGTCGACGGTCGCGTTCGCGCCGAGCTCGACGTCGTCCTCGAGCACGACCGTGCCGACCTGCGGGATCTTCCGGTTCCCGTCCGGCAGCGGCAGATAGCCGAACCCGTCGCTCCCGACGACTGCGCCCGCGTGCAACGTCACTCGGTCGCCGATCCGGACTCCCTCGCGCACGACGACGCCCGCGTGCGCCGTGAAACCGTCGCCGATGACCGTGTCGTCGTAGATGGTCACGCGCGCGTGCAGCACGGCGTTGCGTCCGAGGCGGACGCGCTCGCCGACGACGACGTGCGGGCCGAGGTACGCGCCGGCGCCGACCGTCGCGCTCGCCGCGACGACCGCGGTCGGGTGAACGCCCGGCGCCGGGCGGCGGGGCGGATGGAGCAGCTCGACGGCGCGGACGAACGCCACGTACGGATGCGGGGCGCGGAGCGAGGGGAGTGCCACGTCCGGCGCATCGAGCGGCAGCACGACCGCCGAGGCGCGCGTGGTCGCGAGCTTCGCCGCGTGGCGCCGGTCGGCGAGGAACGTGAGCGTCCCGGGCGTCGCCTCCTCCAGCGCCGCGACGCCGCTGATCTCGACGTCCCCGTCGCCCCGGACGGGACAACCGAGCGCCGCAGCGATCTCGCTGAGCTTCATGGCGCCCCTTTAGCCGACGCTCATGGAGCCGTCCAACCGCGTCGCGCACTCGCGTCGTCCCCCGAGGCCGTGGTAGGAACGCGGCATGCCGGAGCCCGATTTCGACAAGCGTGGCGGCTTCGTGCCCGCCATCGCGCAGGACGCCGAGACGGGCGAGATCCTGATGGTCGCCTACATGAACCGCGAGGCGTGGGAGCACACGCTCGCCACCCGCCGCGCGACGTACTGGAGCACGTCGCGGAACGAGCTGTGGGTGAAGGGCGAGACCTCGGGCCACTTCCAGCACGTGCGCGAGATCCTGGTCGACTGCGACGCCGACGCGGTCGTGCTGAAGATCGACCAGCTGGGCGACGTCGCGTGCCATCTCGGCTACCGCAGCTGCTTCTTCCGCCGCGTCGACGACGGCCGCTGGACGACGATCGCGCAGCCGGTCGAGCCGCCCGGCGACCGATGAACGTCCTCCAGCTCGGCATCCCGAAGGGCAGCCTCGAGGAGGCGACGATCGAGCTCTTCCGCCGCTCCGGCTGGAAGATCTCGACGAGTGCCCGGAGCTACTTCCCCTCCGTCGACGACCCGGGGCTCCGCTGCCTGCTCGTCCGCGCGCAGGAGATGGCGCGCTACGTCCAGGGCGGCAACCTCGATGCCGGCATCACGGGCCGCGACTGGGTGCTCGAGTACGACGCCGACGTCGTCGTCGCGAAGGAGCTCGTGTACTCGAAGACGAGCCTCCGGCCGACGCGCTGGGTGCTCGTCGTGCCCGGGGACTCCCCGGTGCGCGCCCCGGAGGACCTGCGCGGCAAGCGGATCGCGACCGAGCTCGTCGGCTACACGCGCCGGTGGTTCGCGGAGCGGAAGATCGACGTCCAGATCGAGTTCTCGTGGGGGGCGACCGAGGCGAAGGTGGCCGAGGGCCTGGTCGACGCGATCGTGGAGGTGACCGAGACCGGCTCGACGATCCGCGCCCACGGGCTCCGCATCGTGTGCGACCTCTTCGAGTCCGTGCCGCAGCTCATCGCCAACCGTGCCGCGTGGAGCGTGCCGTGGAAGCGCGAGAAGATCGAGCAGATCGGCCTCCTGCTCGAGGGGGCGCTCCGCGCCGAAGCGCAGGTCGGCCTCAAGATGAACGTCCCGAGCAATCGGCTCCAGGCCGTCATCGGCCTCCTGCCCGCGCTCACCGCGCCGACCATCTCGAACCTCTACGGGACGGACTGGTTCGCGATCGAGAGCGTCGCCGCCGAAGCCACCGTCCGCGACCTCATCCCGCGTCTCCTCCGGGCGGGCGCGGTCGGCATCATCGAGTACCCGCTCAACAAGATCGTCGGTTGAGCGCGCGCGCGGCCGTCAGGCGACGTCCGCGGCTTCGTACCCGAGCGAGGTGAGGAAGGGCTCCTTCTCCTTCCCGGGCATCACGTAGATGCCGTCCCAGCCGCAGACCTCCTCGCAGAGCTTGCAGCCGACGCAGGTCTTCTCGTCCACCTCGACCTTGCCGAGGTAGTGCGCGGCGTTGTCCGGCGACGGCGCGATGCAGTCGAACGGGCAGACGTCGACGCAGACGCCACAGCCGTTGCAGTTGTCGGGGTGGACCACGGCGATCGGCCGCTCCTGGCGCTTCAGCGTCTTCGTCACGTTGCCCCAGGTGTCGAGGATCGCCTCGTCCGGGCAGATCACGCCGCAGGCCCCGCAGTCGATGCAGAGCCCCGGCTCGATGAAGAAGGCCTTCTTCGGCTCGCCGCTGATCGCGCCCGTCGGGCAGCGCTTCTCGCACGCGGTGCAACCGGTGCAGTTCTCGGCGAGGATGGTGAACGGCATGCCTACTCCTGCATCTCCTTCAGGATCTCGTCCTCGCGACCCTGCTCGATCAGCCGGTCGTTGCGCAGTGCCTGGCGGAAGGCGACCCAGGTGAAGAAGAGCACGAGGACCAGCATGCCGGCGATCGGGATGTTGTCCGGCTTGAGCAGAATGTCGAGAAACTGGTGCAGCGCGACCATGCCTCGCGGGTACAGCGGGCGCGCCGGCATGTCAACCGCGGCTGGAAGCGCGTTCCGGCACCCGCGCGCGTGTCGCGCGTCCGCGGGTTCCGCTTGAATGGGCGCCTCCTTCGCGATAAGAGCCCGGAATTCCCGCCGGAACGATGGGTTCCCGACCCGACACGACGTTGCTTCCCTGGCCCGCGGCAGTGCATCGACGGATGACGGTCGCGGCGACGATTGGCAGGTCCCGATGCTAGACTGGTGGCTTCCGCACAACGTGTCCGCCCAAGGGCCGTTCCAGGACATCGACTGGCTGTTCCACGTGATCTACTGGGTGACGGGCGGCGTCTTCCTCGTCGTCCAGGCCGCGCTGCTCGCCTTCGTCGTCCGCTACCGCGCGCGGCCCGGACGCCGCGCGACGTACACGCACGGCAACACGCGGCTCGAGATCATCTGGACCGTCGCCCCGTCGATCCTGCTCGTGATGCTCGCGCTCTTCAGCCGGAGCATCTGGGCGGACATCAAGGAGCACGTCCCGCCGACGGACATGACGATCCAGGTGACGGCGAAGCAGTTCAACTGGGAGGTCGCGTATCCCGGCCCGGACGGGAAGTTCGGCACCGCCGACGACGTGACGCAGGACAACGACGTCCACGTGCCGGCGGGCAAGACGATCCGCGTCGTGCTCCGCTCGCGCGACGTGATCCACAGCTTCTTCCTGCCGAACCTCCGCTTCAAGCAGGACGCCGTGCCGGGTCACGAGATCCCGGTGTGGTTCAAGGTCGGCAAGATGCCGGCGGCAGGCACCACCGACAAGTACGAGATCCCGTGCGCGGAGCTCTGCGGCTTCGGCCATTCCGGCATGCGCGGATGGCTCTACGTCCACACGCCCGAGGACTACGCCGCCTGGGCGCACGCGAACCACGCCCTGGCCGCCGCGCCGGCGACGCAGCCCGGCGCCTGAGGAACGAGAGGGACACGATGAGCGAAGCGATCAGCCACGCCGAAGCCCGCCACGCCGAAGCCGGGCACCACGAGGTCGGCTTCCTCCGGCACTACGTCTTCTCGACCGACCACAAGATGATCGGCAAGCAGTTCCTGACTCTCGGGCTCTCCATGCTCGTGTTGGGCGGCATCCTCGCGCTCCTCGTCCGCTGGGAGCTCGCGTGGCCGGCCCAGAACACGAAGGTGTGCCCCGAGGGCTGCCCCGTCCCGGGCTTCGGCTGGGTCTCGAGCGACTCGAACCTCATGCCCGGCGGGAACATCCTCGCGCCGGGCTACAACGCCTTCTTCACGATGCACGCGACGATCATGATCTTCTTCGCGGTCATGCCGATCCTCGTCGGGTGCTTCGGGAACTTCCTGATCCCGCTGATGATCGGGGCGCGCGACATGGCCTTCCCCGTGCTCAACATGCTCTCGTTCTGGACGAGCGTGCCGGCGGGCATCCTCATGCTGGCGAGCTTCTGGGTGAGCGGCGGTCCGGCGGCGGCCGGCTGGACGTCGTACGTTCCCCTCGCCGCCGATCCCCAGTGGACGGGCGTCGACTGGGGCCAGAACCTCTGGTGCCTGTCGCTGATCGTGCTCGGCGTCTCGTCGCTGATGGGCTCGATCAACTACATCACGACCGTCGTCAACATGCGGGCGCCCGGCATGACGATGTTCCGGATGCCGCTCACGATCTGGTCGCTCTTCATCACGGCCATCCTCCTCCTCCTCGCACTGCCGGTATTGAGCTCGGCACTCGGCATGCTCCTGTTCGATCGGATGGCCGGTACGCACTTCTTCAACCCGGCCGGCGGCGGCGAGCCGCTTCTCTGGCAGCATCTCTTCTGGTTCTTCGGCCACCCGGAGGTCTACATCCTGATCCTGCCCGCCATGGGGATCGCGTCCGACATCCTCGCCGTCTTCGCCCGCAAGCCGATCTTCGGCTACCACGCGATGGCGTTCTCGATGATCGCGATCGCGTTCCTCTCCTGGATCGTGTGGGGCCACCACATGTTCCAGAGCGGGATGAGCCCCGTCCTCGGCACGAGCTTCATGATGACGACGATGATCATCGCGGTGCCGTCGGCCATCAAGACCTTCAACTGGCTCGGCACCCTGTGGGGCGGGAGCATCCGCTTCACGACGCCGATGCTCTTCGCGCTCTCCTTCGTCTCGATGTTCGTGATCGGCGGGCTCTCGGGCATCTTCATGGCCTCGACGCCGGTCGACGTCTTCATCCACGACACCTACTTCATCGTCGCGCACATCCACTACGTCGTCTTCGGCGGCTCGGTCATGTCGATCTTCGCCGGCATCTACTACTGGTTCCCGAAGATGTTCGGGAAGATGATGAACGAGACGCTCGGGAAGATCCACTGGCTGCTCACGCTCGTGTTCTTCAACGGCACGTTCTTCCCGATGCACATCGTCGGCGTCGGCGGCCACATGCGCCGCATCTACGACCCGACGCAGTACGACTTCCTGGCGCCCGTGCAGCACTGGAACGTGTTCATGACCGAGAGCGCGCTGCTGCTCGGCGCCGCGCAGCTCATCTTCGTCGTGAACTTCTTCTGGAGCCTCGCCGCCGGCCGGCGCGCCGAGCGCAATCCGTGGCAGGCGAACACGCTCGAGTGGGAGGCGCCCTCCCCGCCCGGACACGGGAACTTCCCGGGCCCGCTCCCGACCGTGTATCGGGGGCCGTACGAGTACAGCTCGCCCCTCGTCGCCGAAGACTACCTCCCGCAGGCGCGGCGGACCGAGCCGGCCGCGGCGAGTGCGGCCGCGCACTGACGCCATGGCCGAGCACGTCTCGCTCGGGCTCCACCGCTTCGCCGTCCTCACGGCGGCGGCGACGCTCGTGCTCCTCTTCCTCGGCGGGCTCGTCACGAGCACCGGGTCCGGGCTCGCGGTCCCGGACTGGCCGCTCTCGTTCGGGCAGGTCTTCCCCGAAATGAAAGGCGGGGTGCTCTTCGAGCACGGCCACCGCCTCGCCGCGAGCCTCGTCGGGTGCCTCACGGTCGTGCTGGCCGTCTGGATCGTGCTCCGCGACGCGCGGCCCGCCGTCCGCGTCCTCGCGCTCACCACCCTCTTCGCCGTCGTCCTCCAGGGCGTCCTCGGCGGCGTCACGGTGCTCTACAAGCTGCCGCTCGCGGTCTCCGTGACGCACGCCTGCCTGGCGCAGACGTTCTTCTGTCTCACGGTGACCCTCGCCGTCGTCACCGGGCGCGCGTGGCGCGAGCGCCGCTCGCGCCACGCGGACCTGGCGACGCCCTCGCTCACGGTTCTCGCCGCCGGCACGACGGTCCTCGTCTTCGCGCAGCTCGTCCTCGGCGCGCTCATGCGGCACATGCACGCGGGGCTCGCGATCCCCGACTTCCCCCTCGCCTTCGGGCGCCTCGTGCCGCCGCTCGCGACGACCCTCATCACCGTCCACTTCGCCCACCGCGTGGGCGCCCTCCTCGTCACGCTCGCCGTCGCCGGCCTCGTCGCGCGCGTCGTCCGCCGCCATCGCGCGGAGCCGCTTCTCCTGCGCCCCGTGCTCCTCGCGGCCGCGCTCGTCGTCCTCCAGGTGACGCTCGGCGGCCTCGTCATCTGGACGCACCGCGCCGTCGTCCCCACGACGACCCACCTCGTCGTCGGCGCGAGCCTGCTCGCGACCTGCCTCGTCGTCGCGCTGCGCGCGGCGCGCTTCACGACCGCACCGCGCGCGCTGCGGGCAGCACCGGCCGAGCCGCGGAGGGCGTTCGCGTGACACCCGAGGCCGCGCTCGTGCACCCGGCGTTCGGCCGCCGGCTGGCGGACTGGTTCGCGCTCACCAAGCCGCGCGTGGTCGCGATGGTGCTCGTCACCACCTTCGTCGGCTTCTACCTCGGCGCGGGCGACCCGCTCGGCGTCGGGGCGCTCCTCCATACGCTCGCCGGCACGGCACTCGCCGCCGCCGGCACGCTCGCGCTGAACCAGTACATGGAGCGCGACCTCGACGCGCGGATGGAGCGCACGCGACACCGCCCGCTCCCCGAGGGCCGGCTCCACCCGACCGAGGCGCTCGCCGTCGGGCTCGTCCTCCTCGTCGTGGGGCTCGCCTGGCTCGCCGTCGCGACGACCGCGCTCGCCGCGCTCGTCACGGCGGCCGTCGCCGCCACGTACCTCCTCCTCTACACGCCGCTCAAGCCCGTCACCTCGCTCTGCTCGATCGTCGGTGCGGTCCCGGGCGCGCTCCCCCCCGTCGCCGGCTGGGCCGCGGCCCGGGGAGCGCTCGGCGTCGAACCCTGGGTGCTCTTCGCGATCATGTTCCTCTGGCAGATTCCGCACGCGCTCGCGGTCGCGCGCGTCTATCGCGACGACTACGCGCGCGCCGGAATCCGCGTGCTGCCGGTCGTCGACGCCGACGGCTTCAGCACGGGGACGCACGCCGTGACGAACTGCCTCGCGCTCCTCCCCGTGGGCCTCCTCCCGACGCTCATCGGCCTCGCCGGGCCGGTCTACTTCCTCGTCGCCTTCGTGCTCGGGCTCGTCTTCCTGTGGAGCGCGGTGAGCCTCGCGCGGACGCGGTCCATCGCGGGCGCGCGGCGGCTCCTCTTCGCGTCGCTCGTCTACCTGCCCGTCCTCCTCTGCGTCATGGCGCTCGACAAGCTGGGCTCGTGATGGACGCGGGAACGTTCGTCATGCCGCGCCGACCGCTCCGTCCCGCGCCTCCGCCCGCGGCGCCCGCGCCGGCCCTCAGCAACACGCGGCTCGCGATGCTCATCCTGATCGGCACCGAGAGCATGCTCTTCGCGGGCCTCATCGGCACGTTTCTCGTCTTCCGTCTCGCCGCTCCGGTGTGGCCGCCCGCAGGCCAGGCGCGGCTGCCGCTCGCCGTCACCTGGGCGAACACGCTCGTGCTGCTCGCAAGCGCGCTGCCGATGACGGCCGCGCTGCGCGCCGTCCGGCGCGACGACCAGCACGCGCTCGCGCGCGCCCTCGTCGTGACCGCCCTCCTCGGGACGCTTTTCCTGGCCGTGCAGGGCGCCGAGTGGGTGCGCCTGCTGCACCAGGGACTCACCCTGGCGAGCGGCACGTACGGGGCGACCTTCTACGTGCTGATCGGCTGCCATGCGGCGCACGTGCTCGTCGCGGTCGCGTGGCTCGTCGCGACCGTGCTCCTCGCCGGGCTCGGGCGCTTCACCGCGAGCCGCCACGCCGCGCTGGAGATGTGCGGCATCTATTGGTACTTCGTATGTGGTCTCTGGGTGATCCTCTTCCCGTTGGTGTACCTGACGTGATCACGCGCCGGTCTCCCGTTTTCCTCCTCGCGGCGGCCGCCGTGCTCGTGACCGCGGCGCACGCCGTCGCCCAGTCCTGCGCCATGTGCGGCAATTCCTTCGGCCCGGACGACACCATCCACCGCGCCTTCAGCTGGAGCATCCTCTTCCTGATGGCCGCACCGTACACGATCGTCGGGTTGATCGCCGCCGTCGTCTTCGTCGCGTACCGCCGCGCGTCCGGGCCTCGCCGGGGCGCCGTCATCGACTTCCGTCGCGGCCGTCGCCCGGCGCCCGCGACCGGACCCGAAGGAGAGCTTCCGTGAGCCAAGCCGCAGTCGCCGATCACGATTTCGCCCTCGAACCGGCCGAGTCGCCGCTCACGCCCGAGAGCTGGGGCAAGCTCGGGATGTGGGTCTTCCTCGCCGGGGACGCCATGTCGTTCGGCGTGCTTCTCGCCGGCTACGGCGCGCTCCGCTACTTCGACCCGACCTGGCCGCCGCCGTCGAGCATCCTCGGCATCCAGCTGACGGCGCTCATGACGTTCCTCCTCATCTGCAGCAGCGTGACGATGGTCGAGGCGCTCGCGGGGATCCGGCAGGGGGACGAAGCGAAGCTCCGGCGCTTCCTCGTGTTGACGATCATCGGCGGGGCCACGTTCCTCGGCCTCCAGGCGTACGAGTGGAACAAGCTCATCGTGCACGAGGGACAGTCGATCGCGAAGGACAACTTCGGAGCGACGTTCTTCATCCTGACCGGATTCCACGGCTGCCACGTGTTCGGCGGCGTCGTCTACCTGAGCGCGATCCTCGGCCGTGCCGTCCGCGGCGTGAGCTCGGCGGTCGTCACCGGCGTGACGGGCGCCGCGGCGGCCCTCGGGGTGATCGGCATCACGGCGAAGAGCGAGTCGGCGCTCGTCGCGTTCATCGGGGCGGCGGTCGCGGGCGGAATCGTCTACGGCGTCGCGAACGCGCAGCGCGGTCCCCGCGGCACGTACAGCGCACACAGCAACAGCGAGGTCGAGATCGGCGCCCTCTACTGGCACTTCGTCGATCTCATCTGGATCCTCGTCTTCACCTTCGTCTACCTGATGTAGGGAGCGGATGATGGCTACCCATTCGGCCGAAGCACTGAAGCAGGAGGAGCGGCGCTACCTCCGCGTGTTCATCTGGCTCGGCGTCCTGACGGCGGTCGAGCTCTGGATCACGACCGTGTCGTTGCCCAAGTTCACGATCGGGTGCTTCCTCGTCGTGCTCGCCGCGACGAAGGCGTCGCTCGTCGCGCTCTATTACATGCACCTCGCGAACGAGAAGCGGACGCTCATGTACATCGCGCTCACGCCCGCGATCATCTGCGTCTGGCTCGTCCTCATGCTGAGCCCTGACCTCGGCTCCGTCCGTCGCCTGTGGACGACGCAGGTGCCGCCGGCGGCCGCGAGCCAGCACGCACATCACGACTGACGTCTCTCGCCTCGCGCGCCGGCTCGCGGGGAGCCTCGGCCTCCTCGTCGTCTTGGCCGGCTGTGGGCACTCGGCGCCGCCCGTCCTCGGCACCGTTCCGCCGTTCGCGTTGACGGAGCGCTCGGGGCGCACGGTCGGGACGACCGACCTCCGCGGGCACGTCTGGATCGCGGACTTCGTCTTCACGCGCTGTCCCGATTTCTGCCCGCTCCTCACCGCCCGGATGGCCGAGCTGCAGCGGAGTCTCCCGGCCGGCGACGATCTCCGTCTCGTGTCGGTGAGCGTCGACCCCGTGCACGACACGCCCGAGGTGCTGCGCGCGTACGCCGCTCGCACGGGCGCCGGCGATGCCTGGCTCTTCCTCACGGGACCGCGTGACGACGTCGCCCGGCTCGTGCACGACGGCTTCAAGCTCGCCTTCGCGGACAACGGTCCCCCCGGGCAGCCGATCACGCACAGCGACCGGTTCGTGCTCGTCGACCGCGGGCTCCGCATCCGGGGCTACTACCTCGCGACGGACGCCGCCGACCTCGCGCGCCTGCGGGCGGACGCCGCCACGGTCCGCGACGAACGCGCGTCGTGATCCCGCTCGCCGCCCTGCCCGCCCTGAACGCAACGCTCAACGCCGCGAGCGCCGTGCTCCTCGCCGCGGGGTTCGTCGCGGTGCGGCGCCGCTGCATTCGCGTCCACCGCGCCTGCATGATCGCGGCCTTCGTCACCTCGACCGCCTTCCTCGCCTCGTACGTGACCTACCACTTGCACGCCGGAACGACCCGCTTCCGCGGCGTCGGGACCGTCCGCTCGCTCTACTTCGCGCTGCTCGGCACGCACACCGTGCTCGCGGCGGCGATCCCGCCGCTCGCCGTCGCGACGCTCGTGCTGGCGCTCCGCGGGCGCTTCGCACGCCACGCGCGCCTCGCCCGGTGGACGCTCCCCGCGTGGTTCTACGTCTCCGTCACCGGGGTCGTCATCTACCTGATGCTCTACCACCTCTTTCCCCCGACGTGACGCCCCGCGCGGCGTCCGTCGTCGCCGTGGGAGCTATCGGCGAGCCGACCGCCGGCGCTCGAGGCGTTCGTCCGCCGAGGTGAGGAAGTAGTCGACGCCGAGCCACAGGCTCCGCGCCCAGCGGAAGAAGACGAGCGGGACGAGCGCGGCGAGCCCGATGCCGATCGCGAGCTGGGCGCGCAGGGAGAGGCCGATCGTCCAGTCGAGGACGAAGACCGTCCCGATGCCGACCGCGACCGCGGCGGCGTAGTTCACGTAGATCGCGCCCACGAAGTAGCCGGCTTCGCGCTCGTAGCGCAGCCCGCACGCCTCACAGCGCTCCCGCATCGTGAACGGCCCCGTATAGAGGGACGTCCGACCGCAGCGCGGGCAGCGCAGGGCGAGCGCGCGCGCGAGCACGGCCCGGAGCGTGGGTGAGCCGATCGAGACGACGGTGCGACGCACGCGCTCGTCTACCACGCATCCCGTGCCCCGTCGATCACGCGCCCGCCGCACCCATGAGCGCGAGGAGCCGCCGCGCGTTCCGCCGCTCATCGTGCTGGCGCTCGACCAGCGCGCGCGCGCCGTGGCCGAGCCGTACCCGCAGCGCCTCGTCGCGCGCCAGGCGCACGATGGCCGCCGCGAGCGCCTGCGGGTCGTCGGGGGGCACGACGAGGCCGGTCTCCCCGTCGCGCACGAGCTCCGGGATCCCCGAGATGGCGGTGCTCACGACCGGCCGCCCGGTCGCCATCGCCTCCATGAAGACGGTCGGGATCCCGTCCATGTCTCCGCGCCGGTCCCGGCGGCACGGCAGCACGAGGGCGTGGCACTCGCGCATCCGGCGGGCGACCTCCTCCTGCGGGATCGACCCGCCGAGGCGCACGCGGTCGGCGAGTCCGAGCCGCGCCACCTGCGCGGCGAGGCTCTCGCGCAGGGGCCCGTCGCCGTAGATCGAGAGCGCGAAGCGGACGCCCAGGTCGCGGACCAGCGCGCAGGCGTCGACGAGCGTGTCGAGCCCCTTCTTCTCCTGTAGTCGCGCCACCGCGAGGAGCACGAGCTCGTCGCCCGCCGGAGCCGGCGGTTCCTCCCGGAAGAGCTCGAGCGGGATGCCGACGTAGGCGACGTGGACCTTCCCCTGCTCGGCGGGCGGCAGGTGGCGGCGGAGGCGCGCGGCGCCGTATTCGCTCACCGCGAACGCCTGGACGGCGTGGCGGAGCTTCCAGGCGAGCGTCGCGTTCCGCCGCCGCGCGTCGGTGGCATAGATGTCGAAGGCGTGCGCCGTGAAGGAGAACGGGATGCCGGCGACGCGGCCGGCAATCGCGGCGCAGTCGGCGCGCTCGTTCGCGAAGTGCGCATGGATCCGGTCGACCCCGAGCCGCCGGAGCCGCCAGGCGGTCGCGAGCGCCTTCGGCCCGACGGCGAGCAGGCGGAGGTGCGCGAAGGGGTTCGCGCCCGCGGCCCAGTGGATCGCGGCGAGCGTCGTGAGCGTCCGCCACGGGCGTGTGACGAGCGTCCAGACGGCGAGCGCGATCACGCGGACGTCGAGGAGCGCGGGCGGCAGGACCGCCGCGGGCCGGAGCCGCTCGTAGGTCCCGTGCCGGACGGCCGACGGGGGGGCCGCGTAGAGCGCCGCCACGACGACCTCGTGCCCGGCGGCCGCGACCTCCACCATCTCGTTCACGACGAACGGCTCCGTCGGATCGGGGGGATACGCGGGGACGAGGTACGCGATGCGCATCAGGGGCTCCGCGGGCGCACGAGGAGCGCCTCGTACGCCTCCATCGTACGCGCGGCCATCGTCCGGACGTCGAACTCCCGCTCGATCCGCCGGCGCGCGGCGGCGGCGAGCCGGCGCGCGAGCGCCGGGTCGCGCAGGACGCGGAGCACGGCGCTCGCCACCGCGTCCGGTGCGCCCGGGGGAACGAGAAACCCCGTCTCCCCTTCGACGACGAGCTCGCGGCAGCCGCCGACGTCGGAGGCGACGGCGACGGCGCCCATCGCCATCGCCTCGACGACGGCGTTCGGAAAGCCTTCGTACGTCGAGGTGAGCGCGAGGACGTCGACGGCGGCGAGGAGCGCCGGCACGTCGTCGCGGAGGCCCGTGAAACGCACACGCGCCCCGAGGCCGAGGCGACCGGCGAGCGCCTCGAGCGCCGCCCGCTCGGCGCCCTCGCCCACGACGAGGAAGTCGACGTCCGGCACCGCCGCCGCCACCATCGCGGCGGCGCGGAGGAACGTCGGATGGTCCTTCTGCGGCTCGAGGCGTCCCACCTGCGCCACCAGCCGGCGCCCGGGGTCGAAGCCGAGCGCGGCGCGCGCGGCGTCGCGCGCGAGGGCGAACGGCGGGAGCGCGCCCAGGTCGATGCCGTTCGGAACGACGCGGATCTTCGCGCGCGGGAGGCGTTCGTGCTCGACGAGCAGGCGCGCGATCGCTTCGCAATTGACGAGGTACCCGTCCGTGCCGCGGTCGAGAACGCGCTCGATCGCGACCTGCCACGCCGGACGCCGAATCGTGTTCCGCTCCGCGGCGAGGACGACGGGGATGCCGAGGCCTGCGGCCGCGACGCGGCCGTAGACGTTCGCCGACCAGAGGATCGTGTGGAGCACGTCCGGCGCGAGCTGGCGGAGCGCGCCGCGGAGCCGCCGCATCCGGCCGAGGTCCGCCGAGCCGCGACGCGGGATCTCGACGACCGGGACGTCGAGCGCGCGAATCCGGCTCGCCCAGTAGCCGCCCGTCGAGAGCACGAAGACCGAGGGCGCGAAGCGCGTTCGATCGAGGTGCCGCAGGAGCTCGTGGAGCTGGTATTCGGCCCCGCCCTTCCCGAGCTCCCCGATGACGTACGCGACGCGGCGAGACGGGACGGCGGTCATCGCGACGCGGCGTCGGTGGCGGCGGGGCCGTTCAGGACGCGCGACGGCCGCGGTCCGCGCTCGGCTCGCGCGCGCTCGGCCGGTCCACGGCGGCTTTCAAGCGCCGGAGCACGTCGAGATCCGCGTCGAGCCGGGCGAGCCCCTCGATCACCTTCTCTGCCTGCTCGGCCGCCCACGCGATCTCCTGCCGGCTGAGCGCCTCGAGCGAACGCTTCAACTGCTCGTGGAGGGCGAGCAGCGCGGGGATGTCGCGGACGCCCGTCTGCGCGATGCGCCGAGCGAGCTCGCTGTGATACCGAATCAGCTCCTCCGCCTCCCGCCGTATGTCCGCCGGCATCGAGCCTCCCGCGGCGGCCCCTATTGACGCCCGCCCGCGAAGGATGTCTACATCCCGGTCCGCCCGTGGCGCAACTCAAAGGCAGCACCGCCGTCGCGCTGTTCCCGGCCACGGGGCCGCTCGCGTTCGACGCCACCCGCCTGGCGCAGTTCCTCGACCTCCAGCGGGGGCTCCTCCTCAGCACCGCGGACTTCGAGACACTCCCCGACCGGCTCGTTCAGGCGGCGGCGATCTTCCTCGGGATCCCGGCGGCCGCCGTCGGCGTCATCGAGGACGCACGGTACCGCATCCTCGCCACCTACGGCCTCCACGCGGACTACCGCACCGCTCACGACGCGACGCCGCTCTGGGACTCCGCGCTCTCGCCCGCGCTCGTGTCGGGCCGCTCGCTCGTTCACCGCGAGGTCGTCGCCGGGACGGAGCTGCAGACGATCGCGCTCCCCTTCAGCGCCGGCGACACGACCGGCGTGCTCCACCTCGTCATCCCCGCCGACCGGACCGTCGACGACCAGGACATCCAGCTCGGTCACGCGCTCGCGGTGACGGCCGGCGTCGCGCTCGCGAACGCGCGGCAGTGCCGTCGCCTCGCGCAGGTCGCGCGCCTCAAGTCCGACGCGCTCGCGTCGATGGCCCACGACCTTCGCGCGCCCCTCAACGCCCTCGTCGGCTATGCGAGCCTCCTCCGGGAGGGGGCCTTCGGGCCGCTCGCCGACGAGGCGCGCGAGATCGCCGCAACGCTCGAGCGCCAGGCGATCGAGCTCGTCGACCTCCTCGGCGCCACGCTCGACGTCGCGCGTCTCGAGACCGACCGGCTCCCCGTCCGCTGCGAGGAGTTCTCGCTCGCCGACGTGCTCGGAAGCCTCCGCGTCTCGACGTTCGCGCGGGCGGCGCGCGACGGGGTGCTCGCGGTCCACGTCCCCCCCGACCTGCCGCGCCTCCGCACGGATCGCGTGAAGGTGAAGGAGATCGTGCAGAACCTCGTCGACAACGCGCTCAAGCACGGCGCCGGCGGCACGGTCGCGGTCGAGGCCACGGTGGCACCGGAGCGGGACACGGTCCGGATCACCGTCCGCGACACGGGCCCCGGCATCGACGCCGACGCCGTCGCTCACCTCTTCGAGCCGTTCCGACCCGGCGCCGCGCGCACGAGCGGCACGGGCTTCGGCCTCTACATCGTCCGCTGTTTCGCCGAGGCGCTCGGCGGCCGCGTGGCCGCCAGGAGCCGGGTCGGCGAAGGAACGGCGGTCACGGTCGAGCTACCGCTGGAGGCCGCCGGCCCCTGACGCCCCCGGGCGGCGGAAGCGGTCGACGAAGTACTCGCACGTCTTCCGCATGCCGGTCGCGAAGTCGACCGTGGGGCGATAGCCGAGCAGCCGCTCGGCCTTCGAGATGTCGGCAAGCGTGTGGCGGACGTCGCCCGGGCGCGGGGCCACGTGACGGCGCACCGGCTCCTTCCCGAGGAACTCGCCGATCGCCTGCGCGATCGCGAGGAGCGAGTGCCGCGTGTTGCAGGCGACGTTGAAGACCTCGCCCGAGACGCCGGGCGCGTCCATCGCGAGCAGGTTTCCCTGCACGACGTTGTCGATGTAGGTGAAGTCGCGGGACTGCTCGCCGTCTCCGTGCACCTCGAGCGGCTCGCCACGCATCGCGAGATCGAGGAAGCGCGGGATGACGGCCGAGTACTTCGACTCCGGGTTCTGCCGCGGGCCGAACACGTTGAAGTACCGGAGGCTCACCGTCTCGAGCCCGTAGAGCTTCGCGAACGTCACGCAGTAGTGCTCCGCCGCGAGCTTCGACACCGCGTAGGGGGAGATCGGCCGGGTGGGAAGGGTCTCGACCTTCGGGAGCGTCGGGTCGTCGCCGTAGACCGAGGAGGACGAGGCGTAGACGACCCGGCGGACCTTCGCCGCGCGACACGCCATGAGGAGGTTGAGCGTCCCGGTGACGTTCACCTCGTTCGAGCTCATCGGGTCGTCGACCGAGCGCGGCACGGAGCGGAGGGCCGCCTCGTGGAAGACGCCGTCCACGCCGGCGACCGCGCGCGTGACGGTCGCGGAATCGCGGAGGTCGCCCTCGATGATCTCGACGTCCGGGATCGCCGTCAGGTTCTCCCGGTATCCGGTCGAGAAATCGTCGAGGACGCGAACGCGGTCGCCGCGACGAGCGAGCGCGTCGGCGATGTTCGAGCCGATGAAGCCGGCGCCGCCGGTCACGAGATAGAGCTTGCTCACGGGCGCGACTCTACGAGAGGCACCTCGCGGTCGCAAGCGCAGGCCACACGGCGGACGCGCGCGCTGCCGCGTTTGCCGAGCGCGTCGGCAGGTGTTAGCAGGGTTCGCTCCCATCCGTGCGCGTCCATGTCGCGATCGCCGTCGCTCTCGCATCGGCCGTGCGTCTCGCCGCGGCGTCCGCGGCGCCGCTCGCCGTACCCCTCGCGCTCGAGGAGCGCGCAGGCGTCGCGCGCCACGCCTTTCCCGCGCGCGCGAGCGTCCCATTCCCCCGCGGCCGGCTGAAGCCGACGACGCCCCTCTGGCTGGCGGCCGGCGAGCGCCGGGTGCCGCTCCAGACGGAGGTCCTGGAGCGCTGGCCGGACGGCACCGTCCGTTTCCTGCTGCTCGACTTCCTCGCCGACGTCGGAGCGCGGAAGACCGCGACCTACGTGCTGCGCGAGGGCCCGGGCCCCGCGGCGCCGGCGGGGCCCGCCGTCCGCCTCGAGCGCCCCGCCGCGGACCACTGGGTGCTCGACACGGGCGCCGTCCGTGTCGACCTCCGGCCCGACGCGCTTTTCGCCGGCATCGCCGCCGGCGACGCCCGGATGGGCGCGATCGCGGAGCCGGAGCTCGTCGTCGACGGCGTCCGGGGCGGACCCGCCGGGCGCGCGACGCTCGCCGTCGAGACGGAGGGCCCGGTGCGCACGGAGATCCTCCTCGGCGGGCGGTACCCGGCCGGCATGGCCTACGAGGTCCGCGTGGCGGCGTTCGCGGGCGAGCCCTTCCTCCGCGTCGCGCACACGATCACGAACCTCGCCGACGCGCTCTACGCGCCGGTCCGGTCGCTCCGCCTCGTGGTCCCGGGGACGTTCACCAGCGCGGCGGTCGGCCTCGACGGCCTCGCCCGTCCGCTCGGCAGCCTCACGGCGGTCCATCGGGTCGTGCACCGCGACGCCACGCCGGCCCTCCTCGACGGCGGCCCGGCGGGGCGCCACGCGGACGGCTGGGTGCGCGCGAACGGCAGCGACCTGGCCGTGACCCTCCTCGCCCCCGAGTTCTGGCAGCAGTACCCGAAGGTGCTCGAGGCGTCGGCCGACCACCTGGCCATCGACCTCCTCGGCGGCGGGGACGCGCCCGTCCCCTTCGGCACCGGAGCCGCCAAGACGCACGAGGTCTGGGTCGCCGTCGAGCCGGCGAAGGCGGCGGCGCCCGCGGCGAGCCTCGCCGCGGCGCTCGACGCCCCGCTCGTCGCGTCGCCGCCCGCCGCGTGGACCGCCGCGAGCCGCGCGCTCCCGCAGGCGCTCGACCCCGCCGCCGCCGGCGCGCGCGATTTCCTCGCGCGCCTCGCGACCGCCTACGCGGGATACGAGAAGCACGTCGCGCGGGACCGCTGGGACGACGGGCCGCCCGTCGCGTGCCGGGCCCGCACGACCGAGCACCCCCGGACGGGGTTCTACGGCGACCTCAACTGGGGCGACTGGCAGTTCCCGGGCTACCGCGACATGACGCGCGGGTGCGACGGCTGGGGGAACCTCGAGTACGACCTGCCGCAGGTGCTGGCGCTCGCGTGGGCCGCGACCGGGAGCCCGCAGTTCCTCGCCGGTCTCGACGCCGCCGCGCGCCACTACCGCGACGTGGACATCATCCATCACGCGCCCGGACACCTCGACTGGATCGGCCTCAACCACCCGCACAAGCCGCTGCACTTCTCGTTCGAGGCCGAGGAGAAGATCGACCTCGGCCACGTATGGACCGAGGGGCTCGTGAGCTATTGGCGCCTCACGGGCGACCGGCGCGCCCTCGCCGCCGCGCGCCGGCTCGCGGACGCGCTCGTTCCCCGCATCGCGAAGGCGAAGAACCCCCGCCAGTTCGGCTGGCCGATGCTCGCGCTCGTCGCCGTCTGGGACGCGACCGGCGACGCCCGCTACCGCGACGCCGCGCTCGCCTACGCGACCGCGGGCATCGCGGCGTTTCGCCCCACGCCCGCGGCCGGCGACTGGAAGATGGGCATCCTCGCCGACGGCGTTGCGGCCGTCGACGCGGCGACCGGCGACGCGCGGCTCCGCCGCTGGCTCGTGGCCTACGCGGAGGCCCTCGCCGCGGGCCGTACGCGGTGGACCGATCCGCGCTACGCGCTTCCGCTCGGCTACCTCGCCGCGGCGACCGGTGATCCGCGATGGGCCGCCGAGGCTCGCGACGTCGTCGCTCGGATGAAGATCGGCGAGTGGGGAAAGCCGCTCGCCGCGACGGCACGGACGGGGTTTCGGCTCCTCGCGCCGCTGCCGGCGACGCCGGAGCCATCGCGGCCGGCAACCGTGCACGCACCCCTCACACGCGGCCGCGACGCTCCTCCTCGGGCGTCGCCGGACGGACGGCGACGACCGTCACCGTCGCCCGGAGCGCCTGCCCGGCGCTCGGATGATTGAAGTCGGCACGCACCTCGTGCTCGCCGACCGCCAGCAGCCGGAAGCGCAGCTGCCGCCCGTCGGTCGACTTCAACCGGTACTCCTGGCCGACGACCAGCTCGAGGTCGGGCGGGAGCCGGTCGCGCGGAAGCGTCCGGACGAGCTCCGGGCGGGACGGGCCGTAGGCCTCCTCCGCGGGAATCTCGAGCTCGCGCGTCTCGCCCGGCTGCATGCCGGCGATGCGCGCCTCGAGCGCCGGGAAGAGCTGGCCGGCGCCGTACAGGATGGCGATGGGGCCGCAGCCGCCCGTCGAGTCGACGAGGTCGCCGCGCGCGAGCCGCACCGTGTACTCGAGCGTGACGACGCGCCCCTCCGCGACCTCCATCACGCGCTCCTCGCGAGCTGGCACACGACCGCGCCGAGCACGTCCGGGCTGCCCGTCGAACCGCCCTTCGTGACGAGCGCCATGCCGCCGTACGCCCCCGACATGAGCCGTCCGCGGACGACCATGGGACAGAGACGCGTCTCGAGCCAGAGCGACGGCAGCCCGAGCCCTTCCAGGACCTGGTAGCTCGTCTCCCCGCCGATCAGCACGAGGCCGCCGGGCCGCACGCGCGACAGCGCGGCGAGCGCCGCGCGCCGGAGCCCCGCGAGGACGGTGTCACTGTGCTCCGGAGCGACCTCGGGGGGCGGGACGACGGCCGCCGCGCGTCCCGCGCGCAGCGCGCGTCCCGCCGCGAGGCCGACGTGCTCCGCGCCCGCCGCGCCCTCGAGCGC